>JANYJD010000204.1 GCA_025358555.1 Rhodoferax sp. | reverse complement strand
ATGGCGTGCTCGATGCCGCCAATGTACTGGTCCATCGGCAACCAGTAACCGGCACCTTCGGCGACCATCTTGTCGCTGTTCTGCGGGTCGCAGTAGCGCATGAAGTACCAGGACGAGTCCACAAAGGTGTCCATGGTGTCGGTCTCGCGCCGACCGGGCTTGCCGCAGACAGGACACACCACGCCGGCATGAAAACCTTCGTGCTTGTGAAGCGGATTGCCCGAGCCGTCCGGCACGCAGTCCAGCGGCAGCACCACCGGCAGGTCCTTCTCGGGCACCGGCACCGCGCCATGCTCGGGGCAATGGATCATCGGGATCGGCGTGCCCCAGTAGCGCTGGCGGCTCACGCCCCAGTCGCGCAGCCGCCACGTGGTTTTTTTCTCGCCCAGGCCGCGCACCTGCAGGGCGTGGGCGATGGCGTCTACAGCTTCTTTGTACGACAGGCCGCTGTAACTGTCGGAGTTGATGGTGACGCCACGCTGCTTGTCGCCATACCATTCTTGCCACGTGTCGTAGTCGTAAGTCAGCCCGTCAATCAGCACCACTTCGATGATGGGGATGCCGTATTTTTGGGCAAAGATGAAGTCGCGCTCGTCGTGCGCGGGCACGCCCATCACGGCGCCGTCGCCATAGCCCATCAGCACGTAGTTGCCGACCCAGACTTCAATCTTGTGGCCGTTCAGCGGATGCGTCACAAACAGGCCGGTGCGCATGCCGGTTTTTTCTCGCACCGCCAGCTCAGCCTCGGTCGTGCCGCCTTTTTTGCAGTCTTCGATGAACGCGGCCAGCGCCGGGTTGCTGCGCGCCGCGTGCATGGCCAAGGGATGTTCAGGGGCCACCGCGCAGAACGTCACGCCCATGATGGTGTCCACCCGCGTGGTGAACACGTGCATGCGACCGTCGCCAATCAAATGGCCGGAAGCGTCCTTGATGCCATGCGTGAACGCGAAACGCACACCCTCGCTCTTGCCGATCCAGTTTTCCTGCATCAGCTTGACGCGCTCGGGCCAGCCCGGCAGGCTGTGCTGGACGCTGCCCAGCAACTCTTCGGCGTAATCGGTGATCTTGAGGTAATAGCCCGGAATCTCGCGTTTTTGAACCGGTGCGCCAGTGCGCCAACCCTTGCCGTCAATCACCTGCTCATTGGCCAGCACGGTCTGGTCCACCGGGTCCCAGTTCACGACCTGGGTCTTGCGGTAGGCGATGCCTTTTTCCAGCATCTTCAAAAACAGCCACTGGTTCCACTTGTAGTACTCGGGCGTACAGGTGGCAATTTCGCGGCTCCAGTCGATCGCCAGCCCCATGGCCTGCATCTGGCCTTTCATGTGGGCGATGTTCTCAAACGTCCACTTGGCAGGCGGCACGCCATTTTTGAGCGCGGCGTTTTCGGCCGGCAGGCCAAAGGCGTCCCACCCCATGGGCATCAACACGTTGTAGCCCTTCATGCGCAGGTGGCGCGTGAGCATGTCGTTGATGGTGTAGTTGCGCACATGGCCCATGTGCAGCTTGCCGCTGGGGTAGGGCAGCATGGAGCAGGCGTAGTACTTGGGCTTGAGCTTGCCCTCCGCATCCCGCGCATGCTCGGTCACGCGGTAGGCCTCGTGCCCGTCCCACAGCGGCTCGGCCCAGTGGCTTTGGGCGGACTTTTCGACTTCGAGATGGTTGTATTTGTCTTGCATAGCCCCCGATTCTAGGGTTTGGCATGCGCAAATACGGCAATGGGGGAAACTGCCTCCTGCTTTTTACGTGTGATTTACCGGTGCCTCACTTTTGCGCCGGTGCGCGCGCGTCGGCCACGAAGCCAATCCGATTTAAACCCGCCTTTTGCGCCGCGCCCATCAGCTCGACCACGCGGCCATAGGGCACGGCTTCATCGGCGCGCAACTGCACCTCGGTGTCGGGGTTTTGCGCGGCGGTTTGGGCCAGTTGCCGGGCCAGTTCGACCTGGGTGACCGGTTGATCGTTGACAAACGCCTGGCCCGCCTGGTCCAGCACCAGCAGGATGAACCGGGGAGCGTCGTTGGGCTTGGCGGCTTCGGTTTTGGGCAAATCCAGCTTGATGGAGCTGGCCAGCAGGGGCGCGGTGATTATGAAGATGACCACCAACACCAGCATCACGTCGATCAGCGGCGTCATGTTGATGTCGCTCATGGGCGCGGTTCCCTTGTCCCTTTCAAGCCGACCGAATGCCATTCTGATCAACCTTTGAAGTCAGAAGCGGAATTTACCGACGGGCCGCCCCTAGGGAAATTAGTCCCCTCGGGGGGCAGCGAGGACACGCCAGTGCCGAGCGTGGGGGCCAGTACATCCCGCAAATCACGCGCAAAGCCTTCCAGATCGGCCTCGATGCGGCCAATAGTGCGCCCCAGCACGTTGTAGGCCAGCACCGCCGGAATGGCCACCGCCAGGCCCGCAGCGGTCATGATGAGCGATTCACCAACCGGGCCGGAGATTTTGTCGATGGTGATCTGCCCTGCGCTTGAGATGCCAATCAGCGCGTGATAAATCCCCCACACCGTGCCCAGCAAGCCCACAAAAGGCGCGGTTGAGCCCACTGTGGCCAGCAACACCTGGCCAAACTGGAGCTTGTGCAACACCGCATGCAAGGCGTCCCGCAGCACGCGCGTCAACTGCTGGGATTTGTCACCAGCAGCAGCCAGCGTGCCGACACTTTCAATTTTTATAGCAGATATTAAAGGCGTGACGAGGGCTGAACGGTCAAACGCCTCCACTTTAGGGCGCGCATCATCAATGGACGTGGCCTGCCAGAAGGCCGCCGTGCTGCGCGCCACATCGCCTGCGGCGCGGCGCAACAGCCAGGCTTTCCACAAAATCACCACCCAACTGCTGACCGACATGACCAGCAGCAGCAGAGCCACCGCTTTGCTGACAGCATCGCCTTGCGAGAACAAACCACCCAGGTCCATCGTCAACTTAACGCAGGCCGAGCACGTCAAACATGTCGTACAGCCCCGGTTCTATCCCGGCCAAATCTTTCCCGGCCAGGTACCGCACCGCGCGCAGGCTGCCCTGCGCGTAGGTGGATCGGCTGGCAGATTTGTGGGTGATCTCGATGCGCTCGCCCGTGCCTGCAAACATCACCGTGTGGTCGCCCACAATGTCGCCCCCGCGGATGCTGGCAAAACCGATGCTGGACGGGTCGCGCTCGCCGGTCACGCCGTAGCGGTCGTACACAGCGCAGTCTTTCAGGTCGCGCCCCAGTGCGTCGGCAATCACCTCGCCCATTTTGAGCGCGGTACCGGAGGGCGCATCCACCTTGTGGCGGTGGTGGGCCTCGATGATTTCAATGTCGTAGCCGGTGGACAGCGCCTTGGCCGCCATTTCCAGCAGCTTGAGCGTGACATTCATGCCCACGCTCATGTTGGGGGCCAGCACGATAGCAATGTCTTTGGCGGCTGCGGCTATCTCGGCCTTTTGCGCTTCAGTAAAGCCTGTGGTGCCAATCACGGCGTTGACACCCAGCTCGCGGCACACTTTGAGGTGCGCCAGCGTGCCCTCGGGGCGGGTGAAATCGATCAGGGTGCGTGAATGGGCCAGGCCAGCCCGCAGGTCGGCGGTGATCACAATGCCACTGGGGTGACCGAGAAATGCCGACGCGTCCTGGCCGATGGCCGCGCTGCCTGCCACGTCGAGTGCGCCGCCCAGCCCGCAGTCGTCAGCGCTGCGAATCGCCTCGATCAGCATCTGGCCCATGCGCCCGGACGCGCCCGCAACGGCAATGTTGTGAATCGTCACGGGGGATGTCTCAGGCGGGTTCACAGGCACGTTTAAAGGCACATTTAAAGGCACGTTCAAAAGCGTTTGTTCTTGGCAGGATCGACGAATGCCCCAACCTGGCGTTCAGCGGGTGGCAGGCTCCAGCGGAGGATACGACTCCCGCAGGGGCGGCAGGGCTTTGGGCTCGGGGGCTTTTGCGGCGGGCGCAAACTTTGCCAGATTTTCTTCGCTCGCCTCCAGCACAGGCACTTTGCCAGACTTGCGCCCTGAATCGAGCGACGCGACAAATTCGGCCTCGGTGGGCAACTCACCCGCTTCAAAACGTTCCAGCACATCGCCCTTGAAAAACACAGTGACTTGGCGCGCCTGGGGCTCAAAACCTTGGCGCTTGAATGTGAACACGTAATCCCAGCGGTCTGCATGGAACATGCTGACCAGCAAAGGCGAACCCAGCAGGTCGCGCACCTGCGGGCGGCTCATGCCCGGCTGCAGCGCCGCAGCCTGCTCTTTGGAGACAAAATTGCCCTGCACAATGTCCATTTTGTAGGGCGTGACAATGCCGGCCACGCGGCTGGATGCGCTGTTCAAACCGCCGCAGGCAACCAAAGCTGCGCAGCCAGCGGCCATCAATATTGAGCGGATGCCAGGACGGCGCAGATTGGGGATGAATTGCAGCATGGAAAGCAGGATGGGCGCGGGGCCCATGGGTAGCGATATGATCAAACCATTGTAGCGGTTGGGCTGCCTCGCACGGCTGGACGCGGTGGGGCCGCATTCGCACTGTATTGGCGCTGCGTTGGCGCAAGAGAAACACCCATGGACAACATTGACGAACTCAAAAGCACTGGGCTCAAAGCCACACTGCCACGCCTGAAAATACTGGAAATCTTCCAGAAAGGCACGCAGCGCCACATGACGGCTGAGGACGTTTTCCGCGTGCTGCTGGAAGACCGCTCCGACGTCGGACTGGCCACGGTGTACCGTGTGCTGACGCAATTTGAGCAGGCCGGCATTTTGAGCCGTAGCCATTTTGAGAGCGGCAAATCGGTGTATGAGCTCAATGAGGGCCAGCACCACGACCACCTGGTCTGCCTGGACTGCGGCAAAGTGGAAGAGTTTTTTGACGCCGAGATTGAAAAGCGCCAGCACGCCGTCGCCCGTGCCAAAGGCTTCACCATTGCCGACCACGCCTTGAGCCTGTACGCCAACTGCACCAGGGACAAGTGCCCCAACCGGCCTGCTGCAACAACACGCGGCCACGGCTGACACCGGTCAAGCAGGCGTTGCAACCCGGACGCGCCGTGTTTCAGGCGCCGTTGTCCATCGCCTTGCGGTGGCGCTCGACAAATTCCTGGTAGGTGTCAACCCCGCGCAACTGCAAAATAGTGTTGCGCACGGCAGCTTCCACCAGCACGGCTATGTTGCGCCCGGCCACGACCTGGATCACCACTTTGCGCACCGGGATGCCCAGCACGTCCTGGGTCAGCGGCTCATAGGGAATGCGCTCGTAGTCCCGCTCCATGGTTTCGCGGCGCACCAGATGGACGATCAATTTAAGGCGCATTTTGCGCCGCACGGCGGTCTCGCCAAAGATGCCGCGAATGTCCAGCAGGCCAATGCCGCGCACCTCCAGCAGGTTTTGCAGCAACTCAGGGCAGCGGCCTTCGATGGTGGTCTGGTTGATGCGAAACAGGTCGACCGCGTCGTCAGCCACCAGGCCATTGCCGCGCGAGATCAGCTCCAAACCAAGCTCGCTCTTGCCCAGGCCCGATTCCCCGGTGATCAGCACCCCCACGCCCAAAATGTCCATGAACACGCCGTGCATCGACGCGCGGTCCGCAAAATGCTTGGACAGGTAGGCCCGCAGCACATCAATCACAAAAGCCGATGACTCGTGCGTGGCAAACATCGGAATCTGTGCCCGCTCGCACATGGACAGCAGCGCATCCGGCGCGGCCTGCCCATCGGCCAGGATCAGCACCGGTGGCTCCAGCGCCACAATCCGGGAAATCCGCCGCGCGCAGTCTTCTGGCGTGGCGTTGGTGATGTAGGCGATCTCGCGCACACCCAGAATTTGCACGCGGTAGGGATGGATGTAATTGAGGTAGCCCACCAGGTCGGCGCCCGAGCGCGCCGCGCGCACCGCCACCTCGTCAAAGCGCCGCTCGGAGGCCCCCAAACCGGCTAGCCATTCCCATTTCAGGCGGGCGCGGAATTCTTCAAAAAGTACGTCGGCGCTGACGGCGGTGGGTTTCAAGGCTGGCTGAACCTGTCAGGCCACCTGGGCCGATTGCCAGCCCGCAATCAGGCCATGCAGTTCGGCGGCATCGGCACTCGCGCCGAGCTTGGCGCGCAGTTGCGCGTCGCTCAGGAGTTCGGCTATTTCCGACAGAATTTCAAGGTGTTTTTGCGTTGCCGCTTCGGGCACCAGCAGAAAAATCAGCAAATTGACGGCCTGCTCGTCGGGCGCGTCAAACCCGATGGGCGCAGCGAGCTGCAAAACAGCGGCCATGGGCGCCTTGAGCCCCTTGATGCGTCCATGCGGTATCGCGACGCCATGGCCCAACCCGGTGGACCCCAGCCGCTCGCGCGAGAACAGGCTGTCGGTCACCACCGCACGGCTCAGACCGTGCAGATTCTCAAACAGCAGGCCAGCTTCTTCAAAAGCGCGCTTCTTGCTGGTCGCATCGACATGCACGAGCACTTGCGCTATTGGCAGTATGGTGGCTAATCGGTTCATGGTGCGGTTGCAGATTATGCACACAAATCGCAGAAGCAAAAAAGCCGCCAGGGGCGCTGGCGGCTTAGGGTGCAGGCTCAAATGACTGGCTTACATGATCCGCTTGGGCGCATCGTGGTGGTGGTCTTGCAGGCGGTCTTTGTGGCGCACCACCTGGCGGTCCAGCTTGTCCACCAGCTCATCCACTGCGGCATACAGGTCAGCGTGGGAACTCTCGGCAAACATGTCGCTGCCTTTGACGTGGATATTGCATTCAGCTCGCTGCCGTCGTTCTTTTTCCTTCTGCTTTTCAACGGTGAGCAGCACTTTGACATCAACCACCTGGTCAAAGTGACGGGTAATTCGGTCCAGTTTGGATGTGACGTAATTTCGCAGGGCCGGGGTAACTTCAAGGTGATGGCCGCTGATCGTCAAGTTCATAAATAGCCTCCTGGTGCTCTCGGGGGTTGGAAAAAGCCGTCCACAGAATGTGGGCGACAGGCGAACCGGAATTGATGGAAATGCGACACTTGAAACCACTATGCGCCTGATAAGCCCCAATTGCAATCCCCAATTTGCACAGTTTTGTTAACGAGTTGACACAAATCGCTGCAAAATCACTGCATGAGCCTAGATACCATCATCCACGCGGGCCTGAGTCACTACGCGCGCCCCACCACGGCGCTGGTGTTGATGGGCGGTGGCGCCAGAACCGCCTACCAGGTCGGTGTTTTACGGGCCACAGCGGCCATCCTGGAGCGCCACCCGCAGGCTTCAAAGTCGTTTCCGTTTCAATTGCTGATCGGCACCTCTGCGGGTGCCATCAATGCCACCTGCCTGGCCGCGTGGGCCACGCAGGGGCTGGCGGCATTCGAAAAGCTGGCCCAGTTTTGGAGCGAGCTGCGCTCATCGGACGTGTACCGGCTCAACGTGTCGCCATGGTTGCGCTTCAACCGCTTTGCCGTGGCGCTGAGCCTGTCGCGCCACGCCCGCGCCAACGGCGCCATCCTGGACAACTCACCGCTGGTCCAGACGCTGAAAAAACGCATTCCCCTCAAAGGGATTGACGATGCGCTGCGCGGGCGCGTCATCAACGCGCTGGCCGTCACCGGCTCCAGCTACACCAGCGGCGTGCACTGGACGTTTTGCCATACCGCGCAGGATGAGCCCTTTCGCGCCTGGACGCGGCCCGGCCGGCGCGCGGGGGCGGCATCCATCACGATCGACCACCTGATGGCCTCCAGCGCGATCCCGTTCCTGTTTCCGGCCACGGCGCTGTATGTCAATGGGCAACGCGAGTTTTTTGGCGATGGCTCGATGCGCCAGGTCACGCCGCTGTCTCCCGCCATGCACCTGGGTGCCCGGAAAATCATGGTGGTCGGCGTCGGCCAGCCCGAGCGCTCGGGCCTGGGCGGTGGCGACGCCGCCAACCCGCCAGCACACGGTCCCACTTTGGGCAGCATTGCCGGGCATGCTATGGCGAGCGTGTTTCATGACACGCTTCAGGCCGATGTTGAGCAGACCTTGCGGGTGTCAGACACCTTGCGGGCAATGCCGCGCGACTCTGCCCAGGCGTTGCCCTACCGCGCCGTGGACGTGCTATCGATCGCCCCCTCGCAATCCCTTGACGCGCTGGCACAATCGCACATCAACGAGCTGCCTTCCGCCACCCGCCACGCCTTGAGCGGTCTGGGCGTGCTGAACGACGGCGGCGGCGTGTTGGCCAGCTATCTGCTGTTTGAGCCCGGGTTTGTCAAGACGCTGATTGCCATGGGCGAAAGCGACACCTATGCGCGCAAGGCCGAGTTTCTGGCATTTTTCTCAAGCCCCGGAGGTGCGCTGGCATCATGACATTGACATCCATTTTCAAATGCCTCGGCCTGGCCCTGGCCTGCCATGCCTCCTTGGGCTTGGCGCTGGCAGACACCTACCCCAGCAAGCCGGTGCGCATCATCGTGCCGTATGGCACCGGGGGCGGCTCTGACACGCTGGCGCGCCAGCTTGGAGCCAGCCTGCAGCAGCTATGGGGGCAAGGCGTTACCGTCGAGAATCGCGCTGGCGCGTCGGGCAACATTGGTTCTGAAGCGGTGGTCAAATCGCCTGCCGATGGCTACACCTTGCTGCTGCAAAACAGCACCATGGTGGTCAACATGGGCCTGGGCATGAAGCTCAACTACGACCCCGAAAAAGACTTGACGCCCATCATGCTGCTGGGCAGCACGCCCAATGCCCTGGTGGCGCACCCCAGCCTGGGCGTCAAAGACCTCAAGCAACTTGAGGCCTACGCGCGCGCCAATCCTGGCAAGCTTAGCTACGGTTCTTGCGGTATTGGCACGCCGATGCATTTTGTGATGGAGCTGGTCAAGCAAAAAACCGCGCTGGATGCCGTGCACGCGGGCTACAAAGGTTGCGCGCCGGCCGTAACTGACGTGGTGGGCGGGCAGATTCCGCTGGCGGTGCTCAGCGCCAACCTGGTGGTGCCCTATGCCAAGGCAGGCCGCCTGAACGTGATTGGCATCGCCAGCCCGAAGCGCTATTCGCTGCTGCCCGATGCCGCCACGTTTGACGAGCAAGGCATCAAGCCGCTGGACCTGCCTACCTGGTATGCGCTGATGGGACCAGTCGGGCTGCCCGCCGAGGTCGTGGCGCGCGTGACCTCCGATGTCGGCAAACTGCTGGCCGACCCGGCCATGCAGGCGCGGCTGTCTGCGGCGGGCGTGGAGTTGCTGGCGGGCAGCAGCGCAGACCTGGTCAAGCTCATCCGCTCTGACAAAGTGCGCTTTGAGCAGCTGGCAAAGTCGGCCAACATCAAGGCGGAGTGACGTGGCGTGCCAAATCAGCGTTTGGCCCGGTTTTGACGGTCAAATTGGCCTATAGCCCCCGTCCACAGTGCATAAATAGCTACATTTACTATAGTATCCCGCTGATGGAAAGCGAAATGAACGGCCTGTCCTCTTTGAGCCTGTCCCGCTGCGTGAAAGTCGCCTTGATGGCCCTGGCAGCTGCGGCCGCCGCTCCGCTGCTGCACGCGCAAACCTACCCCGACCACGTGATAAAGCTCATCGTGCCCTACCCGCCAGGCGGCGGCAACGACACGCTGGGCCGGCTGGTGGCACAGCGGCTCTCCGGCACGCTGGGCCAGCAGGTCATTGTTGATAACCGGCCCGGTGCGGGCGGCAATCTGGGCACCGAGCAGGCCGCGCGGGCCAAGCCAGATGGCTACACGCTGGTGCTGGGTTTCGTTGCCAACATGGCCATGACGCCCAGCCTGGGCAAAGTCAACTACGACGCGATCAACGGCTTTGCGCCCATCAGCATGGTGGCGCAGGGCTACCAGATCCTGTCGGTCAATCCGGCCTTTTCCGCCAAGTCCGTGGCCGAGCTGATTGCCTTGGCCAAGGACAAACCCAATGCCCTCAATTACGGCTCGGGTGGCAGCGGCACGCCGTTGCATCTGGTGGGTGAGCTGTTCAAAATGCGCACCGGCACCGACATCCAGCACGTGCCCTACAAGGGCAGCCCGCAAGCCACCAGCGCCGTGCTGGCGGGCGAGACGCAAATGGTGTTTGGCAGCGTGGTGTCCACGCTGCCGTTTGTGCAATCCGGACGGCTGCGCGCATTGGCCGTCACCTCTCCCAAGCGCATTGAAGCCGCGCCCGATGTGCCCACGCTCAACGAGCTGGGTTACACCGGCATTGAGGCCAGTTCCTGGTATGGCCTGTATGCGCCCGCAGGCACGCCGGTGGCGATCATCCAGCGCATTAATTCCGAGATGGTCAAGCTGGCGCAAGACGCCGACTACCGCCAGCAGCTGCACCGGCAAGGCCAGGAGGCGCTGTCCAGCACGCCCGACGAGCTGCGCCGCTACACCCGCGCAGAATTTGACACTTGGGCCCGCGTCATCAAAACCGCGAACATCAAGGCAGACTGACATGAACCCGCTACCGCTGACACTGGCCTTGGGACCCTACGACCAAACGCGCGACGTGACTGACGGCACCGTGCCAATTGAAGGCGTGCTGTTGCGCACCCTGAACCTGCCCATTGAGGAGATTTTTTACCGCTTCACCTTGCACCGCGAGTGGGACATGTCCGAAATGTCCATGGGCAAATACATTGCGCTGCGCGCCCAGGGCGATACCTCGATGACGGCGCTGCCGGTTTTTGTATCGCGCGCGTTTCGCCATTCCATGTTCTACGTGAAGGCGGGCAGCCCCATCCAGAAGCCTGAGCACCTGGCGGGCAAGCGCATCGGTGTGCCCGAGTGGGCGCAGACGGCCGGCATCTACGCGCGCGGCTACCTGAGCGACTACCTCGGGCTGGACCTGCGGACGATTGAGTGGGTGCAGGCTGGCGTCAACCAGCCGGGCCGCAGCGAAAAAGTCAGCCTGAACCTGCCGCAAGGCATTCGCTACAGCAGCGCGCCAGACAAATCATTGAACCAGATGCTGCTGGCAGGCGAGATCGACGCCATCATGTCGGCGCGGCCACCCGGTGCGCTGGACCATGGCGTGGTGCGCCTCATGCCCGACTACCAGGCGGCGGAACAGCAGTATTTCCGCGACACGCAGATCTACCCCATCATGCACGCGCTGGTGATCAAGACTGCTGTGCTGGACCAGCACCCGTGGGTGGCCATGAATGTGTACAAAGCCTTTGTGCAAGCCAAAGCGCAGTCCATGGCGCGCCTGGCGGACATCACGGCGTCCCACGCGCCGATGGCCTGGCTGGCGGACTATGCCAGCCGCATGCAACAGATTTTTGGTGACGACTATTTTCCCTATGGCATTGGGCCGCAGCCGGGTGGGCAAATCAACCGCAGCACGCTGGACGCGTTTTGCAGGTACGGTGCTGAGCAAGGGGTTTGCCAAAGGCGTCTCACGGTCGATGAGTTGTTTGCAGCCAATGTGCTGGGCAGTTTTAAAGTCTAGCGTGCAGATACTCATCATTTTTTTTGCAGATAGATAGATATTATTTTAATAGCTGCTTATGCACGCTACACAAGGTCTACAGGACATTTTTACTGATTTATGAGGCACAACCAGGAGACTTGCATGAAAATCACCCGCCGCAAATGTATCACCGCATGGATCGCCAAATCGGCGGGATTGGCTTGCGCCGTGGCCGCTTTCTCCAGCGCCCCGGCGCAGGCCCAGGACTATCCCGCCAAACCGATCCGCATCGTCGTGCCGTTGCCGCCCGGCGGCTCCAACGATGTGCTGGCGCGGGTGCTCGGGCAGAAAATGTCCGAGGCCTTTGGCCAGCCCGTCATCGTTGAGAACAAGCCGGGCGCGGCGGGCAATATCGCCACCGACTATGTCGCCAAGTCGGCGCCCGACGGTTACACCATCGCCATCGCGCCGAACCAGACCGTTGCCGTCAACCCGGTGCTCTATCCCAAGCTGCCGTTCGACGTGCTCAGGGATCTCGAAGGCGTCAGCATGCTGGGCCGCGTGCCGATGGTGCTGGTGGTGTCGTCAAAGGTCAGCGCCAATTCGGTCGCCGAGCTGATCGCGCAGGCCAAGGCCGGCCCCGACAAGCTGTCTTACGCCTCGGCCGGCTCCGGCAGTCCCCAGCACATGGCCGCCGAAGTCTTCAAGTCGATGACGGGAACGCGGCTGACGCAGATTGCGTACAGGGGCTCGGCGCCGGCGCTGGTGGATGTGCTGGGCGGCAATGTCGATGTGATGTTCTGCCCGATCAACTCGGCGCTGCCGCATATCCGCAGCGGCAGGTTGCGGGCGCTGGGAACGACGGGAACGCAGCGTCTGGCGCTGCTGCCCGGCGTTGCGACCATCGCCGAGACTGTTTCCGGTTATGAAAGCGATATCTGGATCGGCATGGTCGCTCCGGCCAGAACGCCGCCCGCCATCATTGCAAAGCTGAATGCCGAACTGCGCCGCTCCCTGGCCTTGCCCGAGGTGCAAAGCAAACTGGCCGAGCAGGGCATTTACGCCGAATCCAGCGCCGCCAGCGACTTCACCAAACTCATCGCGTCCGACCAGAAACGCTGGGCCGGGGTGATCAAGGCCGCCAACATCGTTCCGGAATGAATCTGGATCACCGCACCCGCTAACACCCTCCTGCCAGCAAACGCCATGACCCATTCCCTGGACGCCACTGTGCGCCGCGATATTCCGCAACCGTCAGCCCCCGACGAAACCGTCTGGGGCAGCGACGCCATCGCCGACATGCTGCGAGCGATGGACATTCCGTATGTCCTGCTCAACCCCGGCGCTAGCTTTCGCGGCCTGCACGACAGCCTGGTCAATCACTTGGGCAACGAGAAGCCGCAGATGGTCGTGGTGCTGCATGAGGAGCACGCCGTCGCCATCGCGCACGGCTACACCAAAGTAACCGGCAAGCCGCTGATCGCCATCCTGCACAGCAACGTCGGGCTGATGCACGGTTCGATGGCGATTTTTGATGCCTGGGTGGACCGGGTTCCCGTCATCGTACTGGGCGCCACCGGCCCGGTAGACGCCAACAAGCGTCGTCCGTGGATCGACTGGATCCATACGGTGCAGGACCAGGCCGCGCTGGTGCGCCATTTCATCAAATGGGACGCCCAGCCCGCATCGATTCCGTCGGCGCAGGAAGCGCTGCTGCGGGCACTGCAGATTGCCACCACCGCGCCGCAAGGGCCGGTCTATGTGTGCTTCGATGCCGCGCTGCAGGAGTCGAAGCTTTCTCAACGGCCCGCATTGCCCGACCCGTCGCGCTATCTGGCGCCGCCGCCCGCGCGGCCGTCGGACGAGGTGGTGGCGCAGGCGGCGGATCTGTTGTCAAACGCGCAGCGCCCGGTGATTCTGATGGGGCGCGTCTCGCGCGATTGGGGCGGCTGGCAACAGCGCGTCAAGCTGGCCGAAACGCTCAACGCCCAGGTGCTGACCGACTTGCGCGTGGGCGCGGCTTTTCCGACCGACCACCCGCTGCACGCTGCGCCCAGCGGCTCTTTCCTCACACCCGC
The DNA here is from genome assembly GCA_025358555.1 of Rhodoferax sp. Lineage (GTDB taxonomy): Bacteria > Pseudomonadota > Gammaproteobacteria > Burkholderiales > Burkholderiaceae_C > JANYCG01. The sequence continues at coordinate 16,728 of JANYJD010000204.1, read as the reverse complement.
AGCGCAGGACGTACTGCGCAACGCCGACGTCGTGTTGAGCCTGGACTGGCTCGACCTGTGCGGAACGCTGAAGCAAGCCTGGGGCGACAAGACCGTCGACAGCAAGATCATTCAGGTGTCGGTCGACCACTACAGCCATAACGGCTGGAGCATGGACCACCAGGGCTTGCCGCCGGTGGATCTGTTCCTGTTGTGCGAACCCGAGCCGGCGGTTGCCCTGCTCAACCAGCAGGTCAGGCCGCGCCCGGTCGCCCCGGCGGCGTCACAACGCGCGCATGCAGCCCCGGTGGTCACGCAGGCGAGCGGACCGATGACGGTTACCGTGCTGGCAGCCACGCTGCGCCGCGCCGTCGGCGAGCAAAAGGTGTGCCTGATGCGCCTGCCGCTGAGCTGGAGCGGCGAGATGTGGGACTTTCGCCATCCGCTCGACTTTCTCGGCTACGACGGCGGCGGCGGCATCGGTTCCGGCCCCGGCATGGCGATCGGCTCGGCACTCGCACTCAAGGGCACGGACAGGCTGCCGGTCGCGGTGATCGGCGACGGCGACTACATGATGGGCGTCAACGCCTTCTGGACCGCGGCCAATGCGCAGATTCCGATGCTGCTGGTGGTTTGCAACAACCGCTCTTTCTTCAACGACGAGCTGCACCAGGAACGGGTGGCGCGCCAGCGAGGGCGCCCGGTCGAAAACCGCTGGATCGGCCAGCGCATTGGCAACCCTGCGCCGGACCTCGCCATGATGGCCAGGGGCCAGGGCTTGAAAGGTATCGGCCCGATCGAAGATGCCGCGGATCTCGAGCGCGTCCTTATCGACGCCATCGCGGCGGTTAAAAAAGGTGAAACGGTGGTGGTCGATGTCATCGTGCAAACCGGCTACAGCCCAGCCATGACCGCCGGCCTGACGCGCTCGCAGGACTAGTTTTCTCACTCCCGCTTGCGGGAGAGGGCGGGGCTGAGGGTGCATTGGTCGGCACGGGGAGCTCTGTCCCCAAGGGGCGAGCAAGAAATTCAATCAAAGTCACAAGGATCAAACCATGCGCGCTCACGAAATCCCCGCTGGCATTTTGCCGACTCAAAAAGGTCTGTACTACGGCGGCGCCTGGCACGCACCCAAGGCTGGCGTTTACCTGGAAACTATCAACCCGACCTATAACGAAGCCATCACCACTGCGCCGGTCGCCGACGCCGACGATGTGGACGCGGCGGTTCGCGCCGCCCATGCGGCTTTCCCGGCTTGGGCCGCGACGCCGCCGGTAGAGCGCGGACGCTACTTGCGCAAGGCCGCCGCCGTGCTGCGCGAGCACGCCTTGCCGCTGGCCCAGCTCGATTCGCTGAACAACGGCAACCCGGTGTCCGCGCTCGCCATGGACGCCGGTTTCGCTGCCGACTGCCTGGAGTATTTCGCCGGCCTGGCCACCGAGATCAAGGGCGAGACGATTCCGATGGGCGACGGCAACTTCAACTACACGCTGCAGGAGCCGCTGGGCGTCGTCGCCCGCATCGTCGCCTATAACCATCCCTTCATGTTCGCCGCCGCCCGGCTGGCCGCGCCGCTGGCCGCCGGCAACACGGTGGTGGTGAAGTCGCCCGACCAGGCGCCGCTATCGATCCTGCGGCTGGCCGAACTGGTCGGCGATATTTTTCCGCCCGGCGTGGCGAATTTTCTCTGTGGCGGTCGCGCTTGCGGCGACGCACTGGGCCGCCATCCGCTGGTCAGCAAGATCACGCTGATTGGCGGCGTGCCGACCGGCAAGGCGGTCATGAAAACGGCGTCGGACAACCTGAAACCGGTGTTGCTAGAACTCGGCGGCAAGAATGCGCTAGTCGCGTACCCTGACGCCGACCCGGACAAGCTGGTGGGCGGCATCATCGCCGGCATGAATTTCACCTGGTCGGGCCAGAGTTGCGGCTCGACCAGCCGGGTGTTTCTGCACGAGTCCATCTACGACGCGGTGCTGGAACAAGTCGTCAAGCTGCTTCCCGTACGCCACAAGCCGGGCATACCCACCGACCCGAAAACGACCATGGGCTCGCTGGTCAGCGGCGCGCAGCTTGACAAGGTCAAGCGCTATGTCGCCATGGGCCTGGAAGACGGCGGCCGTCTGGTGTGCGGTGGCAGGCAGCCACAGGACGCGGCCCTCAAGGACGGCTTCTTTTACGAGGCGACGGTATTTGCAGACATGCAGCCGCAAATGCGCCTGGCACAGGAAGAGGTATTTGGTCCCATCATGTCGGTCTTCAAATGGCGCGACGAAGACCAGCTATGGAAGGACGTGAACGGCGTGGACTTCGGACTGACGGGCTCCATCTGGACGCAAAACCTCAACACCGCGCATCGCGCCGCCAAACGCATCCATACCGGCTATGTCTGGATCAACAATGCCAGCCAGCACTTCATGGGTGCGCCATTTGGCGGCGTGAAGCAATCCGGCATTGGCCGCGAGGAGTGTTTTGCGGAGCTGCTGGAGTTCACCTACACCAAGAACATCAATGTGAAGCTGGGCTGAAAAAGGTGGTGGAGACGCTCACGTCGGCACGTGGCGTTTCATCAGGTCGCAAAAATGCTCGGCCGCTGGCGTGAGCGGCAGATCAGGGCGGCGGATCACCACGATGGCGGGGGCGGGCAGCACCTCGCGCACGCGGATGGTCTGCAGCGCGTCACGTGTCATTGGGAATTCATCCCATTGCACCGGCAGCATGGCCAGCAGATCGGTGTAGGCCAGGGATACCATCACAGACATCGCCGAGCGTGCCCGCACCAGCACGCGCGGCGTGGGCAACTGGTGGCTTTGGAACAGGCGGGCAATGTCGTCTTCAGCGTTGTAGTCAACCCCGGTGATGGCCCAGTCGGCGTTTGCCAGGGCCTTAAGTGACCGCGCGTGGGCCAGCGGATGGCCTTTGCGACACACCACGGCGCGTCGGTTCTCAAACAGCCGTTGCATGGCCAAACCCTTTGCGGGCGCCGCCTGCGGTGCTGCGCCCAAGTAAAAGTCGATAGCGCCCTGGCGCAGGCAGCTCTCCACATCCGGAAACAGGCCTTCAATCAGCTGCAGGCGCACCTGCGGGTAGCGCTGGCGAAACGCCGTCAATGCGTAGGGCAGCATGCCCAAGTGCGGCATGATGGACAGCGCCACCACCACCGTGCCGCGGTCATCGCCCGCATGCTGCGCAATTTCATCGCGTGCGCGCCGCGCCTCGTTGGCAATGGCGCTGGCCCGCACGTGAAAGCGCCTGCCTGCCGCCGTCAACACCATGCCCGTGGCCTCCCGCAAAAACAGCGCCTCGCCCAGCTCTTTCTCCAGCGCGTGGATGCTGCGCGTGAGCGCGGGTTGCGGCAGCTCAAGCCGCCGCGCGGCGGCGCGCAGGCTGCCGTGCTCGACGATGGCGACCAAATGCTGCAGCTGGTCTAGCTTCATGGGCGATGGATGGGGCTGGTTGAGGTTTCAGGATGCGGGCTGAAGGCTGCAACAAGCTTGCAGACGATCTGCCTCGGCGAGGGGATGCAAAAATCGAATCACTTGGTCTATTTTGCCATCTTTTCGTAATTTCCCTGTTTGCCTACAGTCATGCATCGGGCTCTCAAAACTGACCACAACCCCACCTAAGGGGCAATCCGAAAGACACAACCCATGACTGAACGCAAAAAAGCCCTGATCACCGGCGGTGCCACCGGCATTGGCAAAAGCGCTGTGCTGGCCTTGGCCCGCGCCGGGTATGACGTTGCCATCAACTACGCCTCCAGCGCCAAAGCCGCAGCCGCAACCGCCAAAGAAGCCGAGGCGCTTGGCGCAACAACGCTGCTGGTGCAATGCGACGTGGCGGATGACGCAGCGGTGCGCGCCATGATGAAAACTGTGGAAGCGGCATTCGGCCACCTCGACGCCCTCATCAACAACGCGGGCACCACCGCCAGCTGGAAGGTGAAAGACCTGGAGAGCCTGGACATGGCCGAATGGGACCGCACCTTCGCCGTGAACGTGCGCGGCACGTTCCAGGTGACGCGCGCCGCCGTGCCGTTGCTCAAAAAAGGCAAGGCACTTGGCGGCAGCCCGTCCATCGTCAACAGCGCCAGCATCGTTGGCCTGCGCCCCGGCCCGCAGCCGCCACCCTACGCCGCCAGCAAGGCGGCCGTCGTCAACCTCACCAAGACGCTGGCCTGGAACCTGGGCCCCGACATCCGCGTCAACGCCGTTGCCCCCGGCTGGATGGAAGGCGACTGGATGCAGCGCATGCTGGGCGACAAGTACGACGACCTGATGGGCAAGCGCGCCAAGCTCACGCCGCTCAAACGCTGCGTGACGGCCGACGATGTGGCCGAGACCATGATGAGCCTGATCACAGCCAACCGCTTTGTCACCGGCGAGATTGTGGTGATTGACGGCGGCTTTACCAGTTCCACCTGACATTCGGGAGTTCAACCATGCTGCCAGGATTTGTGCCCTATCCCCCAGAGTTTGCCGCCCGCTACCGCGACAAAGGTTACTGGCGCGACCAGTCCTTGGCGCAGGAATTTGACGCGGTCTACCAGCGCTTTGCAGAGCGTACGGTGCTGATTGACGGTGAGCGCCAATTCACCTACGCCGAGCTGGACCGCGTGACCAGCAACCTGGCCCTGAACCTGCTGGAGATTGGCCTGAAGCCGCTGGACCGCGTGGTGCCCACCCTGCCCAATGTGCATGAATTTGTGCTGCTGTACTTTGCGCTGCAAAAGCTCGGTTGCATTCCCATTGCGGCTCTGGTCACGCACCGCTACGCGGAGATCAGCCAGTTTGTGAACCTGTCGGGCGCAACCACCTGTGTTTACCCGGAAACCTCGGGCGACTTCAGCTTTTCGCCCATCATGGACCGCATCGCCGCAGAAAACGCGGCGCTCAAAATCCGCATTGTGCTGGGCACGCCCAAAGCAGGCGAGCATTCGCTGCGTGCGCTGATAGACCGCCCTGCAAGCCTGCCTGCATCGCGCCTGACGGACATCAAGATTGACCCGTGCGACCCCTGCATTTTTCAACTCTCTGGCGGCACCACCGGCATCCCCAAGCTGATTCCCCGCACCAACAATGATTACGCCTACAACTCCAAAGTAGCCGCCTCGGTGTGCGAGGTAAATGCTGAGTCGGTGCTTCTGCTGGTGCTGCCGATTGCGCACAATCTGCCGCTGGCCTGCCCGGGCATCCAGGGCTTCATGTTTCACGGCGCAAAAATCGTGCTGCACGCCAACACGCGGCCGGCCGAGATGTTTGCGCTGATCCAGAAACACAAGGTCACGCACCTGAAAGTGGTGCCCGCGCTGCTGATTCGCCTGATCAACGACCCCTGCGTTGGCGACTATGACCTTTCGAGCCTCAAGCTGATCCAGAGCGGCGGCCAGCGCATGCAGCCCGAGGTGCGCGCCAAAACCCGTGCGCTCATCCCCGGCGTGTTTGTGCAGGAAAATTTTGGCATGTCCGAGGGCACGCTGATGTTTGTGCGCGCCACGGACCCCGAAGAGGTCAAGCTGGAAACCTGTGGCCGCCCGGTTTGCGCCGATGACGAGGTGAAACTTCTGGACGAAGACGACCGCGAAGTGCCCCTAGGCGGCGTGGGCGAGCTGACGGTGCGCGGCCCGTACACCTTGCGCGGCTACTTTGGCGTGCCCGAGTACAACGCCAAGCAGTTCACCAGCGATGGCTTTTACCGCTCGGGTGACCTGATGCGCATGCACCCCTCGGGCAACTACGTGGTGGAAGGCCGCAAGAAAGACCTGATCAACCGGGGCGGTGAAAAGATCAGTGCCGAGGAAGTGGAGAACCTGATCCTGATGCACCCGGCCGTGCAGAACGCGGCCTGCGTGCCGATGCCCGATGCCAACATGGGCGAGAAAATGTGCGCGTTTGTGATCTTGAAGCGCGGACAATCCGTCACCCTCAAAGAGTTGGTGGCGTTTTTGCTGACCAAGGAGATTGCCAAGTTCAAGCTGCCCGAGCGCTTGGAATTGCTGGCAGACTTTCCTGTGTCCACCTTCGGCAAGGTTTCCAAAAAGGTTTTGGGTGAAATGGTCGCAGAGAATCTGAAAAATGACTGAAACAAGACGAAAAACAGATAAAAAGTGCCTGTAGCCCTCGTCCAACGCGCATAAGCAGCTATTAATTTAAGAGTAAATATGAGAATCATCGACCTGCATTGCTACCCCGGCACCCAGACCTGGATCGACTCCCAAGGCCCGTACCCCGAGGCACTGGCCACCTACTGGAAGCGCGATTGGGTTGCCAAATCCGAAGACGACGTGATCGCAGAATTTACCGAGGCGGGCGTCGATGCCTGCCTGGTCGCGCTTGATTTGGAGACCACTGTGGCCACGCCGCCGTGCACCAATGAATACGTGCATGCCATGTGGCAGCGCCACCCAAAACGCGTCATCCAGTGCTGGGGTGCGGTGGAGCCTGCCAAAGGCGAGATCGCGATTCGCCAGGCCACCCAGGCGGTGAAAGAGCTGGGCTTTATCGGCTTTCATTTTCACCCCATCATGCAGCACTTTGCAGTGAATGACCGCAGGCATTACGACCTGTTTGAGGTGATCAACGCCCTGGGCGCGGCGGTCATGATTGACGTGGGCACTACCGGCATGGGCGCGGGCATGCCGGGCGGCAACGGTGCGCGCGTGCGGCATGCGCATCCGTCACACATCGACGATCTGGCGGCTGATTTCCCCAACTTGAAGATCATCATGGCGCATCCCGGCTGGCCATGGGTGGAAGAGACCACGGCCGTGGCGCTGCACAAAGGCAATGTATTTTGGGAAATGTCCGGCTGGGCGCCCAAGCACTTTCCCGGCAACCTTAAGGTCGACATCCGTGGCCGCCTGCAAGACAAAATCATGTTCGGCAGCGACTACCCCAGCTTGCCGTATGAGCGCATCCTGCGCGAGTGGCGCGAGCTGGGCTACAAGGACGAGGTGATGGAGAAGATCATGCACGGCAATGCGGAGCGGGTGCTGGGGCTTTGAATTGCACCTCTCTAAAAAGGAAGCCTGCAGCGCGCAGGCAGAGTAGTAGGACGCCTGCAGCTGGCTGCGTACTCAGTCAACCTTGGCACCGGTACTCTTGACGACTGCCGCCCACTTGCCCACCTCATCACGCAGGAAGCGGCCGAACTCGGCAGACGTGTTGCGGGTTGACTCCATTCCCAGGCCTGCGAACTTCTCCAGCGATTCTGGCGACTCCATTGCCTTGTTGATTTCAGCATTGATGCGGTCAACCAGCGCCTGTGGCGTTCCCGCTGGCAGAAAAAACCCGACCCAGGTGTAGTCGTCAAAATCGGTGTAGCCAAACTCGGTGACAGACGGAACATCGGGCAGCAGTGCCGAGCGCCTGGCGCTTGTGACGGCGATGGCGCGAAGCTTGCCCGCCTTGATTTGCGGCACCGCTGGCGGCATCGAGGTGGAAGACATCTGCGTGTGGCCAGCAACCACCGCATTGATGGCCTGGGCTGGCTGGTAGGGCACGTGGGTGATATCCACCTTGGCGGCAGACTTGAGCCGCTCCACCGACAGGTGCGTGGTGGTGCCGATGCCGGACGACGCGTAACTGAGCTTCTCCCGGCGTGCCAGCTCGATCAACTCCTTCAAGTCTTTGGCAGGTGTGGCCGGGTTCACCGTGATTATGTTGGGCGTGCGCGGGCCCAGGGCAAGCGGCACAAAGTCCTTCAGCGCGTCATAGCCAGCATTGGGGTACAGCGATGGGTTCACGGCATAGGCCACGCTGTGCACCAGGATCGTGTAGCCATCGGGCGCTGCGCGTTTGACTTGTCCCGTGGCCAGGTTCCCGCCAGCGCCCGGTTTGTTCTCAACCACAAATGAGCCGCTCGTGGACTCGCTGAGCTTTTGCGCAACGATGCGCGCAATGCCATCCGTGAACGCGCCCGGGCCAAAGCCAACAACGATATTGACCGGCTTGGCTTTGGGCCAATCGGACTGGGCCGACACCTGGCCGGTTGCCAAAACGCCAAAGCAGACGGATAGCAGGGCCAAGCGCTGGTGAAAGAAATTTGGTTTCATGGCGTGCCTTTTCTTGGTTGGTTTTATTGGTTGGTTTTCTTGGTTGGTTTTCTTGCTTGGTTTTTTTAGTTGGAAATGCTAAGGCGAATTTAATCGATATCGGGCTGTTTTCCCAATTGCCCGCGTGCCAAGCCAGAATTCTCAACTCGACAGGAGATTGCCGAACGCATTCGCGCGGCGCATTCAGGCCATCACGATTTTTAATTCGCTTTGCGGCGTGCGAGTATCTACCATTGAAGTATTTTGCGCATGGCGCAGCAGTTCATTTCAGAAACAGGAGATACCCGCATGCATGCCGTCGTTCCGATGACCGTTGATCAATTGACCCGTCGCAAATTACTCCAGCATTCAGGTGCCGCAGCCATCAGCGCCACTGGCGTGACAGCCGCCTGGTCGCAAAGCACGGCTGGCAGCATGGACGCCGCCAAAATTGTGGTGGGCTCGCCGGCGGGCACGATCCTCGACGCGTTTGCAAGGCGCATTGCCGATGCAATTTCGCCGGGTTATGCGCGCAATGTGATTGTGGAAAACCGTGTGGGGGCCTCTGGGCAAATTGCGACCGCATTTGTGAAGAACGCAACGTCCGATGGCAGCACCATCCTGCTCACGCCCATGCCCATGATGGCCTTATTTCCCCACACCTACAAGCGTTTGCCTTATGACCCGGTAGAGGATTTCACACCCGTGTCGCTCGGTGCGACATCTACCTTGGCGCTGGGTGTGGGCCCAATGGTGCCAGCCAGCGTCAAAACCGTGGCAGAGTTCGTAAGCTGGTGCAAGGCCAACCCGGCACAGTCCAGTTTTGGTTCACCTGCTGCCGGGTCAACGCCTCACTTCGCAGGCATCATTCTTGGCAAGGCTGCGGGGTTTGATTTTGTGCATGTGGCTTTCCGGGGCACCGCACCCGCCATCACTGACATGATGGGTGGCCAGATTGCGGCCGTGGTTTCTCCCGTGGGGGACTTCCTGCCGCACCTTGATGGCGGAAGGGCCCGCCTGCTGGCTGTGGCTTCACCCAAGCGAAGCCGCTTTGCGCCCAGTGTGCCCACCTTCATCGAGCTGGGCTACAAGGATGTGGTGACCAGTGACTGGTTTGCCTTTTTCGTGCCGAGCAAAACGCCCGCGCCGCAGCGTCAAAAACTCAACACGGTGCTCAAAGCGGCTTTGAACGCGCCTGAAGTGACCAAGGCCATGGAGCTCAGGGGGCTCGAGACAGTTTGGTCCACGTCAGCAGCACTGGGCGACCGCCTGAAAGCAGACATCGTGCATTGGGGTTCTGTGGTTAAAGGGCTTGGCTTTACAGCCGAGTCTTGACGTAGCGCCAAGCGGCGGCTGAATCCCGGTGCGGCCGCTCTAGTGTTGTGCGTTCCCGGCGTGGCCGGGAAGTCCCCCAGACTATTTGATGGCAGGAACGATCGGCAGCAGCAGATAGGAATCTTGCGCGGCCCCGGTATAGATCGTGTGAGTGCCACCAAACTCCGCGACGGGCCGGTCCACCGGATCATTGTGCAGAAAATGGATGAAAGGGGTCGGCTTCGCGTTCGGGTCGACCGTGCCATGCCCCAGCGGGCCGCTTGTGTCAAAGTCCTGCCCGGAGATTTCCACCACAAGCCGGCTCCCAGCCTCAAACGAAATGCTGGTGGGCCAGATTTCGATGTCCAGCGCCACAGGCTCGCCAGGGGTAAGCGGCTGGTGCTCATCATGGGAATGAACGGGGCGATGCGGCAAACTGCGGGCGGTGTCCAGCTTGCGGTGCGATGCGCGCAGCCACCCCAGTGCCAGCGCCATGAAGCCGCCGGCTGGGCTCACGCCAACCAGGTCGCGTCCTTGCGCGTCAACTTTTCTGATGCGCACAAACACGTCCATGTCGGCCAGTGATGATGCTGCCCACAGGCGAAGGGCAATCGGTCCAATCATTTCCATGGGTTCCTCTATCAGGGCCGTGCTGAACGAGACCGCTGCACCATCCGCTGCGTACTGCAACGAGCCCTCCTCAAGCGGCGGGTGGGCCTTGAGCGCATGGCTTTTCACATCAAGGTGCATCTTTTTCCACTGCGTGCCCTCCAGCGGCCATGACGTGGCGTTGCGCTGCGTGGTGCCCGCAGAGCTTCTCACGGCCACTGTCACTTTGGGCTCGTCAAGCCAGCCGTTGTCCCGCCCTTTGAGGAAATGGTCAAAAAACTTGAGCTGCATGGCCAATGCCTCAGGCGCAAAGGCCGGCAGCACATGGTCGCCGACGATCATGCGCAGCCATTTCTGCTTTGAGGCCGCTTGCGTGAACGCATCCACGTTGCCGCGCAAGTGCAGGCCTACGTTGCCCCAGTTGCCCACAGACACAAAGGGCACGTCAATGGTGGACAGGTCGGGCAGCCACGTCGAGTACAGCGGGTCCATCAGGGGTCGCGCACGCAGTTCTTCCATCAAGTTGATGCGGTTGGCCTCCAGTGCTTGGGTGGACAACGTGCCCAGTCCATGTTGCACATTCAGCATGGTCATGGGCCACCACCAGCCGACAAACCGGTTGCTCAAAATGCCACCATGCCGGTACAGGTCGCGGTAAGCGTCGGCAAACGCCTCCCACGGAATCATGGCGGCCAGGTGCGGCGGCTTGAGAGCAGCGGCCGCCCACTGTGAGGCACCGTAATACGAGACGCCCAGTGTGCCAATCTTTGCGGACGACCACGGTTGGGTCGCAGCCCATTCGATCGCGTCGTAATAGTCTTCAGCAATCTGCTGGGTGAATGGCGCCAAGTAGCCAGGCGACTCGCCCGAGCCCCGGCTGTCAACCCGAACCAACACATACCCATGCGGCACCCACCACTGCGGGTCTGGCGTTTCCCAGTTCACAAAGGGGCCACCGCCCAGTTTGCGCGCCAACTCGGGCGCGCGATCTGCCAGGTGCCGGTCTTTGCCGTAGGGGCCCAGGGACATGATGACGGGGTACTGCGCCGGGTTGTGGCCGGGCGCAACAGGCCGGTAGATGTTGGCCCGCAGCGCAATGCCGTCCCGCATGGGGATTTCGACGTTGCGTTCATAGATCATGGATTCATGCATGGGTGGTTCCGGCTTGATTTGTATGTTGTGGGTGCTGTTCATTGACGACATTGACGATGACTTCAAAAATCGACGGATGTCCCTTGACGCCGGGAATGTCGTATTCCTTGGGTTTGTATTGGTCGTGGGTGGCTTTCCAGGCCTCGGCGCTGTCCCACAGCGCGACGTTGATAAAGGTAAACGTGGGGTTGCCAATGCCGGTGTTGCGGTGCAGGTTGGTTTCGATAAAGCCCGAGTTTTTTGTGCGGAAATGCCGGGTCGTTTCCTTCCACCGCTTCAAAAATTCCTCTTCCTGCTCTTTGGGAACGATGAACGTGTTGATGAGTTTGACGGGCATGAAGGCCTCCTGGATTTGTGTTGTCAAGATGTCGCAGCGGCGGCTTCCATTGGGAAACGGTCGCCAAAGTCAAAGTAGTCGTCGTGGGTGAATCCGCCTTCGTAGTATTGGATTTCCCACCAGTTGTGGTCCCGGTCTTCCATGTAAAAGGAATACACGCCGTGCATGTCCTGAACGTCCAGCACCTGCTTGATGCCGTATTTTTCTTTTTGCGCCAGCGCCAGCGCATGCGCCTGGTCAACCTCGGCTTTTGAGGTCACGTCCAGCCCCCAGTGGTTGAGGACATTGCAGGGATGGATTTGGTCGCCCACTTCAACGCACACGATGTGGAACCGCATGCCCAGCCGCACCGCCATGGCCGGCTTGGCGTGCCGCACGCACTCCAGCCCCAAAAACTCTTCATAGAATTTGCGTGAGGCCGTCAGGCTGAAACACTCCAGCGTGCCGTGGCCCAGGCAGTAGGGTTTGATGGCCGAATGCCTTGGCTCGGGGTCAACACGGCAGTTGTCCGGCAGGGGATTGCTAGTCATGGATGGGGCCTTTGTGCAGGGTTTTAAAAATAGGTCAGTCACTGGCAAGCCCGCGCGCCTTGTCTGCTTCGCTGACAAATGAATCGGCGAAAAACTGGTTGCTGGGCAGGTTGCACAGTTCGTAAAAGTCAGTTCGCGCAGTGTCAACCATGACCGGTGCGCCGCAGGCATAGACCTGGAAAGCGGAAAGGTCTGGGTGGTCTTGCATCACAGCCTGATGCACAAACCCGCGCCGTCCGGTCCATTGGCAATCCGCCGTAGCATCACTCAGCACAGGCGTGTAGGTGATGTGGGGATGCGCCTGCGCCCAGCCTAGCGCCAGCGCGTCCATGTAAAGGTCGGCGCGCTTGCGCCCGCCCCAATACACGTGCATGGGCCGGCCGAAGCCTTCTTGCAGGCTGTATTCCACCATCGCCTTGATCGGCGCAAATCCGGTGCCAGAGGCCACCATGACCATCGGCTTCAGGCTGGTTTCGTCAATACGGAAAAAACCTTGCGGCGCCTCAACGCGCAGCAAGTCCCGCACTTTGAGAGCATCGAACACTCGGTCGGTGAAGAGCCCGCCCGGCATATGGCGGATGTGAAGTTCAATTTGCCGCAAGCCTTCGGTTGGCGGCGCTGACGCGATGGAATAGCAGCGCCGCATTCCGTCGGCCAGCAGCACCTGTACATACTGGCCCGCCAGAAATTGCAGTGGCTCGTTGGGCGGCAGGCCGATGATGACCTGCATCACATCGGTCGCAAGGCGCTCTGCCTTCATCACGCGAACTGGAAATTGCGTGGCGGGCGCCAGGCCCAGGTCAATCTCATCGGCTTCAATGGTGCAATCGGTCAGCGGCTTGGCGCAACACAGGTGCACGTAGCCTGCTGCCTTGTCCGCGTCTGACAAATAGTTTGAATGCACTTGCCCATAGTCAACCCTGCCTTCAACCAGCCGGGCGCGGCACGTGCGGCACACACCCGAGCGGCAGCTGTAGCGCAGCGATACGCCGTTGGCAAGGCCAGCCTTCAGGATGTCCCCGCTGGCTGAACACGCAAAAGCGCTCCCGGTGGGGTGAAGCGTGATGGTGAAACTTTGCAGAGCGGACGTGGCCATGGGGATGCTTCGGGTGCGTGTGCGGTGGCAACAGGTTTTCAGCGTTACTAAGCGTGGCTGTCAAAGGGCAGATGGCACCAGCACATTGCGCAGCACGCCAATGCCGCTGACCTCGACCTCAATCACGTCGCCCGCTTTCATGAATACCGGCGGCTTGCGGCCCACACCCACACCGGCGGGCGTGCCGGTCAACAGCACGTCCCCCGGGTGAAAGGTGTACCAGTTTGAGAAGTAGGCGATGGTCTCGGCCAGGGGAAAAATCAGGTCACTCAGGGGCGCGTGCTGCATGACCTTGCCATTCAAACGAGTGGTGATTTCGAGCGTGGTGACATCGCCGATTTCATCGGCGGTGGTCAGTACCGGGCCCAGCGGGGTGAAGCTGTCAAACTGCTTGCCCATGATGTTGGTCTCCCAGGTCAAACGCGCCTCCCAGGGTACCTTCGCGCCCCACACGGCTTGCACCCAGTCGCGCGCCGAGACATCGTTGGCGGCGCTGTAACCCGCCACATGCGACATGGCGTCCGCAGCGCTCACGCGGTGGCAGGTCCGGCCAAACACCACCGCCACTTCACCCTCATAGTCCATATGCCCCGACGCATGGGCGGGAATGTGGATGGGGGCACCCGGCCCCACGATGGAGTTCACGCTTTTCATGAAAGCGGTGGGATGCGCGGGCGTTGGCGTGCCCGACATTTCTGCCAGGTGCGATTTGAATGCCAGGCCTGCGGCAACGATCAACCGGGGGTTGGGCACCGGAGCCTGCAGGCGCGTGCTGGCGGGCGTCAATGCGCCTTGTTCCCGCAGGCGGTCTTTTTTCGAAGAAGATTCTGATTCAATGCGGTCTATGAGTTGGCGGACCAGTGCGAGGCCCGGCTCCCCCGCTTCAAGAATGGCACGAATGCTAGTCGGCAGCCAGACTTCCAGTGTGCCCGGCGCGGCGGCTTTGCCGAGGTGCAAAATCTCGCCTGATCGTAAAACCGCGCCGGCGCTGCCTTGTGCCGTGTTGTCGATAGTGACCAGTTTCATGATGTCTCCAATTGAGCCGCTATCGTATTGAAGATGCCCGCTGCCAGCCAACAAAAGATGGTGATAGGCCTCATCGCTTATGGAAATAGAGCACAGCGTCCTAAAATTGAGCTGGTTACTTTTTTCAAAAATCCCAGCCCATGAATATCAACACCGTCGATCTCAATCTGTTTCTGGTGTTCAGGGCGATTTACGCCACGCGCAGCGTCACGCTGGCGGGTGACCGCATCGGCATGACGCAATCGGCTGTGAGCAATGCGCTCAAGCGCCTGCGAGAGCGGTTTGACGATCCGCTGTTTGTGCGCACGCCCAGCGGCATGGTGCCCACGGCGGTGGCCAAAAAACTGATTGAACCCATTGAAGAGGGGTTGGCCAAGCTGAATCAGGCCATTGACCAGACCCGGAATTTTGAGCCTGGCAGCTCGAACCAGCTGTTCCGCATTGCCATCAACGACATCGGCCAACTGGTGTTCATGCCGCGGTTGCTGGCGGTTGCCCGCACTGTGGCGCCACGGGTCCGGTTCGAGACGATTGAAGTGGCGCCTGCCAATTGCAGGCCGTTGCTGGTGGATGGGCTGGCCGACCTGGCCATTGGCAGCTGGGAGCCGATGGGCAGCAGCATCTACCAGCAGCGGCTTTTTGAGGAAAGCTATGTGGCACTGCTCAGCAGCGCGCACCCGCTCAAGGCCGCCAAAATTGAAATGCGCGAATACCTCGCAGCCCAGCACATCGTTTACCGCCCCAGTGGGGCCAGCAACGATGCGCTGCAAACGACCTTGTCCGATCTTGACGTGCTGACGCAGCGCAACGTGGTGCTGACTGCCGCGCACTCGCTGGGGCTTTCGGCCATCGTGGCCAACTCCAATTTGCTGCTCAGCGTGCCGCATCGCCTGGCGCTGGCGATGGCGCATGCCCGCGAGGATTTGCGCATTGCGCACCTGCCATTTGCGGTGCCGCCGTTCCCCATCCGGCAGCAGTGGCATGAGCAATGCCATTCAGATGCCGGCCACCAGTGGCTTAGACGGCTGGTGTTTGAGAATTTCAACGCGCTGCCTTGAACGGGCCCCGGCCCTGGTTCGACCAGCCGGTGTGATGCGATAATTTGCCCATCGAAACAAACGGAGAGCACTCCTTGGAAAACTGCCCCAGTCGGTAGCTTTCAAATTGCATTGGGCTCAGAACCTTCTGACGCCAATTAAATTTGAAAGCCGCCGGATTCCCATCACCGACGGTTCCATTTAATTGGAATCTGACCCCAATTAATGGAGAGCGCCCTTGCTCAACATCTTTACCCTTGCCAATGGGCGGCTGTTTCAGGAAGAAATCGAATCCCTGGAAGAGCTGTCCAAGTTCCAGCCTATCTGGGTTGACCTGGAAGCGCCCACGCTGGAAGAAAAGCGCTGGGTCAAGCAGTATTACGGCCTGTCCATCCCCGAAGACGCGATGGACGAAGACATCGAAGAGTCGGCGCGGTTTTACGAAGAAGACAACGGCGACCTGCACATCCGCAGCGACTTTTTAATTGCCGACATCGACAAGCCGCGCACCGTGCGGGTGGCGTTCATCCTGAACCTGGTGAATAGCGAACTGCGCAGCAAAGGCGTTCTGTTTTCCATCCACGACGAAGACGTGCCGGTTTTCCGCCTGCTGCGCATGCGCGCGCGCCGGGCACCGGGCCTGATGGAAGACGCCAAGGAAGTGCTGCTCAAGCTGTTTGACGCCGACGCCGAGTATTCAGCCGACACGCTGGAAGGCATTTACGACCAACTTGAAAAAGTGAGCGTGAAAGTGCTCTCCGGCGACGTGACCGACGCCATTGCCGGTGAGGTGCTGGGCGCGATTGCGCGCCACGAAGACATGAATGGCCGCATCCGCCGCAACATGATGGACACACGGCGCGCGGTGAGCTTCATGATGCGCAGCAAAATGCTCAACGCCGAGCAGTTTGAAGAGGCGCGGCAGATCCTGCGCGACATTGACTCGCTGGATTCACACACCGCCTTCCTGTTTGACAAGATCAACTTTTTGATGGATGCCACGGTGGGTTTTATCAACATCAACCAGAACAAGATCATCAAGATTTTCTCGGTGGCCAGCGTGGCGCTGCTGCCGCCCACGCTGATTGCGAGTGTGTACGGCATGAACTTCAAGGCCATGCCCGAGCTGGACTGGTCGCTGGGATATCCCTACGCGCTGGTGCTGATGGTGGCCAGCGCGGTGGTGCCAATGTGGTACTTCAGAAAGCGCGGCTGGTTGAAGTAATTCGGCTTGAGGTAAATCAAAGAAGAGAAAAAATGCCGGTCTTTGATTATGTTTGTGTATGTATTACCCCGTTGGCCCAATAACTACTTGCGCAAGCAGCTCTGGACTTTATAGCAAATACAAGTATTAGCGTCTGGCAAGATCTAGGGGGCAAACTACAAACCAATTGTTGACGTTCAATTCACAGGTTTGCACTGTAGGCACAATGATCTGACCAGAAAAACACCGAATCTGATTCAAGCCATGGCCCGCATCTTCGACAATATTGACAACGACTTGCTCAGTACGCTGCGCGCAACGATGCAAGTTTCTCATCGTTCAGATTTTTGTGTGGGCTATCTCAACCTGCGCGGCTGGCAAGCGATTGACGACCTGGTTGCGCCGTGGAACC
>JANYJD010000196.1 GCA_025358555.1 Rhodoferax sp. | reverse complement strand
TTGGCGTGGCCGTCGGTGGCCGCCATCAGCCAGAACATCAGTTGCGTTTTCACAAAGGCCAGCTTGTCTGCGCTGGCCTGGTTGCTGCCCGAGAGAAGCTCAAGGCAGTCCCGTATGCCGGGACCGCCGTCGCTTTGGTATTTGAGGTCGGCCGGCGTGCCCGCTGCCTGGCAGAAATCTTCTTGTGGAAGGCGCGCAATCCAGCGCTAGCCGTCCATCCAGCGCCTGTCAAACCGCTCCACAATCAGCACCTTTTGGCGGCCAAACTGGCCCATCGCGGTGTTGGCGACATCAAAGTTGGGTGTCGGCCAGCAGCAGGCGTGCATCAAGCGCGTGAAACACCTGCAGCAACTGGTCAAGACTGACCGCGCCGGGATTCTTCTCAATGCCGGCCACGCGGACCTGCTTCACGCCGATGCGTTGCCCTAGCGCCGCCTGCGTCAAGCCACGCGCCGTGCGAAAGGACTTGATGTGGACCGACAATTTCGCAGGCGTTTGAATGGGAAATGTTTGAAGGGTGCTCATATTTAAATCGCTGTAAAGCGATAAATGCAACATATCGTTTTATGCAATAAAGTCAAATTATTGCAAATAAGCAATTCAATGCGCTTGGCCAATCCAGCCCGCACCAGCGCTAACATCAAGCCATCTCAACGCCATCAAGACCAGCTCCATGCAATTCGCCGCCCGCCTTCAAAACGTAGAAACCTCCGCTATCCGCGAACTCTTCAAACTGCTGGGCAAGCCTGGCATCATCAGCTTTGCGGGCGGCTTTCCCGATCCTGCGCTGTTTGATGTGGACGGCATCCGTATGGCCAGCGAACACGCGCTGCGCGACAACCCCGGCCCGGTGCTGCAATACGGAGCCACCGAGGGCTGGAACCCGCTGCGCGAAGCCCTGAGCAGCCACATGGCCAAGAAAGGCATCACCGCCAAGCCAGAAGAAATCATCACAACCACCGGTAGCCAGCAGGCGCTGGACCTGATTGGCAAAACCATGATCGACCCTGGCGACAAGGTCATCGTGGAAGGCCCCACCTTTCTGGCCACTATCCAGTGCTTTCGCCTTTACGGCGCCAACGTGATCGGCGCGCCGATTGACGCCGATGGCGTGAAGGTGGACGCGCTGGAAAATCTCATCGCCCTACACAAACCCAAGCTTGTCTACCTGGTGCCCACCTTCGGCAACCCCAGCGGCGCCATGCTCAGCCTGGCACGCCGCAAACGCGTGCTGGAACTGGCTGCCAAATACAAGGTGCTGGTGGTGGAGGACGACCCCTATGGCGAGCTGTATTTTGGTGTGCCACCCCCGCCCAGCATGCTGGCCATGAGCGACCAGGTGCCCGGCTCCCGCGAATGGATTGCCTACTGCGGAAGTTTTAGCAAAGTGCTGAGCCCCGGCTTGCGCGTGGGCTGGATGATTGGAGAGCCGCAACTGCTGGCCAACGCCGTGATGTGCAAACAGTTCAGCGACGCCCATACCAGCAACCTGACGCAAGCCATCGCCGCGCAATACCTCGGTCTGAACCGCATGGACACCGCGCTGGCCGTGGTGCGCAAGACCTACGCCGAGCGCGCCACGGCCATGGCCGATTGCCTGCGCAAGGATTTGGGCGACGCCATCACCTTCAGCCAGCCGCAAGGCGGCATGTTCTTCTGGACCCGCCTGACGGCGCCAGGTGCTGACGCGGCCGAGTTTGCCAAGCGCGCGATTGAGAAGCTGGTGGCGTTTGTGCCCGGGGCGCCGTTTTATGCGACCGATGTGGATCGGGCGACTCTGCGGTTGAGCTTTGCTACCGCAGATGTGGGGAAGATTGTGGAGGGGGTGGGGCGGTTGGGGAGGGCGTTGTGAGCTCGCCAAGCGAGTCAAAGAAAGCACTTTGCCAGTGCGCAGGTTTGTGCTGAGGAAAGTGGAGACTTAAACTTTTGTTTTGCGCTCCTGCAGGTTGAGCCTGCTGTGTCCGGGAAAATTCCCGTGCTGGAGTTCTCTTTGCCGGTGGCGCGCCCCCACGCGCGCATGATCGCTGCGCTGCCGAAGAATGTGACCGCCTGCGCGCACGACGCCCGGATCGCAGCGACTGCAGTGCAGCTTGGTTTCGGGCTGCTGACCCGCAATGTTGCTGAATTAACGATACTTGCAGGGTTGAAGGTTGAGGCGTTTGGAGCGTGATTCCATTTCTAAAATCTCATCGGGTGCAATCACCGGTTCACTACCCGCCCCACCTCCCGCCCCAGCTCAATCACGGCCATCGCATAGTAGCTGCTCCAGTTGTAGCGGGTGATGGCGTAGAAGTTCTCTGTGCCGGCCACATAGGTGGGCTCGGCCCCGGCGTTTTGCAGCTCGATCAGGGCCAGCGGGCCTTTGTGCTCCAACGCGGCACCTTCCAGCACGGCGCCTTTAGCCGTGAAGCTGGCGATGCTGAAGGTGGGCAGGATATCGGGGGCCATCAGGGCGTCCATGTCGAGTTTTGACTTGTCGAACGTCACCGCGTAGTGCGTGGGCATGCCGGGCTGCCAGTTGAAGGCCTTGAAGTAGCTGGCGACTGAGCCAATCGCATCAGTGGGGCTGTTGAACAGATCAACCTTGCCGTCGCCATCAAAATCAACCGCGTATTTCACCCAGCTTGAGGGCATGAACTGCGGCAGGCCCATGGCCCCGGCAAAGCTGCCGCGCACGGTCATCGGGTCGGTGCTGGTGCGGCTGGTCAGGCTTAAAAACTGTTCCAGCTCGCCCTGGAAAAACTCGCGCCTGGCGGCGGCCCGTGGGTGGCTTGCGGGAAAGTCAAACGTCAAGGTGGCCAGGGCGTCCATCACGCGGAAGGTCCCGACCTGCTGGCCGTAAATGGTTTCCACTCCGATGATGCCGACGATGATTTCTGCGGGCACGCCGTATTCTTTTTCGGCGCGCTCCAGGGCTTCGCGGTTGGCCAGCCAAAACTTCACGCCGGCGTTGATGCGCACCGGATCGATGAAGCGGCTGCGGTACACGCGCCAGTTCTTTACTGTGCCGATGGGGGGCGGCGTGATGAATTTGGCAACCATGGGCAGGTAGCGGGCCTGCCCAATCGCCTGGCGCACCCAGTCGCGGTCCAGGTCGCGGCGGGCAGCGATGTCGTCGGCCAGTTGCATGGCGTCGTCGCGGGTAGCGTACGCGGGGCCCTGCGGTGCTTGAGATGCCTTTGAGGATGCCCGTTTTGCCTGAAAAGATCTATTTTTAGAGTCAATTTGGCGAAACCCCAAGTCCAGGCCTGTAGCCCTTGTTGGTAGTGCATAAGTAGCTACTAATATAATAGTAATCATCCGCCACGACGCGAAACGGGAAATGACAGGCTTGGGAGGAAATTTGTTTGGCATTGCGATATTCGGGGAGTTACTTTGGCCAAGCCATCTGCTTCAATTCACGTTGCAACTTCAGCAGCCCGGCGTGGCTGTTGACGGTATCGCGTGCATAGCGCAAAGCCTCCAGACGCAGCAGCCAGTCGCGCATGGGCTGGGTCATTGACGGCCCATCCATCTGTTGCGACATCTGCTCGGCCATACGACGTGGCGGGCTGTTGGGCGCAATGTGCATACCGGCTTTTGCCAGGCGCTCTTGGGCAAGCGCAAGCAACCGCAGCCAGGGGTCGTGGCGGCTGCGCTCCCACAGCGTCCAGGCCGCACCCAGAAGGCTTACGCCCACCACAATTCCGATCAGCACATAGCTCAGGTCAGCCCAGCTGGGCGACTCGAAGCCGATGTTTTTGAGCAGGTTGAGCTGGCTTGCTTGCGAGTAGTTCAACACCCACTGATTCCAGCCGTTGTTTACGGCGTCCCAGGCCGCGCGCAGGTTGGCCAGCAGGTTGACATTGACCGTGCCAAAGGCACCCGTCAAGGCGCTGGCGATCACGCCCTGCGGGGCTTGCAGGCGCGCAAACGTACCGGTGCGCCCTGGGGCAACGCTGGCCGTGGGGTCCACCCGCACCCAGCCGCGCCCAGCCATCCACACTTCGGCCCAGGCGTGGGCATCGCTCTGGCGCACAGTCCAGAAGCCGTCAATCGCGTTGCGCTCGCCGCCCTGGTAGCCCGTGACCACACGCGCGGGCACATCCAGCGCGCGCATCAGGATGACAAAACTGGCGGCAATGTGTTCGCAAAAGCCTTCCTTGCGGTCAAACCAGAATTCATCGGCGGTGTGCTGGCCAAACACGCCGGGCTCCAGCGTGTAGGTGTAGCCGCCGCTCTGCAGCCGCTCCAGCACGGCGGCTACCAGCACCGCGCCGCCTGCGGTGGCATAGCGCGGGTCACGCCGCATGTCGGCCGCCAGTTGCAGGGTGCGCGGGTTAAAGCTGGCGGGGAGATCGATAAAGTCCTGCAGGCTGGCGATCTGGCGCTGCGGGCCGAAGCGGAAATCCACATAGCTTTCAGCCGAATAGCGTGTGAGGTCGGTGATAGGGCGGTCTGCCAGCCATTGCAATTCGGGCGTCATGGTGGCGTCCATGCCCGCAATGTTTGGTTTGATCGGCGTGGCGTCCAGCACAAACAGCCAGGGCCGGTTGTTGGACTCCAGTGTCACCTCGTACTTGACGGGCGTGCCAGCGACACGCAGGTCGGCCGGTGCCAGCATGCGCGCCGGAAACCCTGAGCGCAGGGGCCGCCATTCCCGTCCGTCAAATGTGGAAAGCACCGGCCCGCGAAAATACAGGTCTGACTGCTGCGGCACGGCGCCGGCAAAGCGCACGCGCATGGCGATGCTCTCGTCCAGCGCCAACTTGGCAATATTGCCCACCTGCATGCTGTTGGACAGCCCGCTGCGCCCGCTCATCGCGTCCCCGGGAACCCCCCACAGCGGCGCCACGCGCGGGAACAGCAAGAACAGCACGGCCATCACCGGCGCGCCCAGCAGCGCCATCCAGCCGGCCGTTTTGGCGGCCTCCAAAAGAGGCGGCTTGCCCACGGGCATGTGCGCGTTGACCAGCGCCGTCAGCAGGCCCAAGAGCGCAATCAGCATCGCCGCAGCTACCAATAGCGACTGCGAAAAAAAGAAATTGGTGAGCATGGTGAAAAAGCTCAGGAAGAAGATCACAAAGGCATCGCGCCTGGCGCGCAGCTCCAGCGTCTTTAAAGCCAGCAACACCACGATCAGCGTCACGCCTGCGTCCCGGCCCAACACCGTGCGATGGGTCAGCAAGGTTGCGGCCACGGTGACCGCCAGCAGTGCCAGCAGCCACCAGCGCGATGGCAGCGGCCGGGACTGCACCGCCAGCCAGCCGCGCCACACCAGCACGCCTGCTGCCAGGGTGCTGCACCACAGCGGCAAGTTACTCACCTGCGGCAGGACGACCCAGCCGATAACGACCAGCAAAAACAGCGTGTCGCGGCCGTCACGGGGCAGGTTTTTGAGGCGCTCCAGCATCAGGGCATGGGTTCAGTGGTCGGGACGGGTTCAGTGGTCGTGCCCGAGTATTACAAGGGGGTGCAGCCCGCCCCGGCTCTCGCTTGGGCGAGGTGCGGAATCGCTGAGTGGATGGCAAGGTTCAAATGCATGGCTGGAGTGTATTTGATGCGGTTTTATCCAATTCAACTTCGTCCCCGCATGGCCGTCTGTGCCCCTTTTGTGAGCCCCGTTTTACGTCCGGTTCCAATTCGATCTGCCAACGCGCGAGCCGTGGGGGTACAGCAAGAGGCTAGGGCGGGTATTTGTCAACAAGTTCCCGTATTTGGGGAGTAAACCGCCGACGAGGCGGGCCGCAGTTTACTTTTCGTTGCCCGGCTGCAATCCGCCTTTAGACTGGCCACCCACACAGCACTCTTCGGCCAAGTGGGGTGGCGATCACCGATTAAAAAAAGTGCAGACCCAAACCGGGTGAAGGGAGAAAAAAATGAGACCCACGCTGGCCACCAAAGAACCCGCTACGGGCCTGCTGGAGCCGTCCGAGTTCGTCTGGGCGCTGGGCAGCGTGTGCGTGCTGCACCAACGCAATTTTTCGGTAGATCTGCTTGTAACCTTTCCACCCGTCCGCTCTTCACCGCTTCGCAATTTCATCCCGTCCACTTCAACTCAGAATCAACTCAGAAAGAAAAACCATGCCCATCCAACTCAATCTCTCCCCATCATTACTCAAAGCAATTGCGGCTGCTGCTGCAGCCACTGTCATGCTGCTTACCAGCGGCTGCGCCACCCCCACGGGTGCTGCGTTCACCACTGAAGCCACAGTGCCTGCGGGCCAGGCACAAGTCGATTTGTATCGCAAATCCGCCTTCGGTGCAGGGGGCCAGAGCTTCAGCGTGCAGCTCAACAACCAAGCCATGGGCGAGCTGTTCAACGGCTCCTGGATGCGCTTCACCCTGCCACCAGGAGAGCACGTGCTGGCCGTCAAACCCAGCGCCATCAGCAAAACGTATGAAATCAAGTTGCAACTGGTGAACCAGCAAACTCAGTACGTGGAGTTTGCCGTGCCGCCCCTGCTGTTGGCCAACGCCTTTTCGCTGGGCTCTGACATCGCTGCGCGCACGCTTGAGCAGGGGATTGCGGACATGCAGGGGTTGAAGGGGGTGAAATGAATCGGCTATCCAGCTATGACGTGAAACCAATGATAAAAACCATGAAATTCCCACTTGCTTCTGAAATAATAGCTAGTTATTCATATAGGGCAAGGGATACAGGCGGATTTGACTCAAAAAAACAGTTGGTAACGTGAGATTTGAGCCGGGAGGTGGCCAGTATGAACTTCTGTCAATTGACACTTTCAACTGTGTTTCGCAGTCTTCGCGCTTGTGCATCAGCCGTAATTTTTCTGGCGCTCGCTGCCTGCTCGACAGTTCAGTCCTTGTGCGAGATTGAACATGGTCTGAGCGTTGCAAACAGGGGTGACTCACGGATATCAAACGTGGTCATTCAGCACGGAAAAATTACGCGCAAAGAGTGGATCCCTGTTTTGTCATCCGAAAAGCGGTGGTGGCGTTTGGAACGCGCCCATGGCGATCCCCGAGACCATACAGGTGACTCCAGACAACTCCAAATCTTGGTCGCAGGCCACAGCCTGCAGAAGGATTTGAGTCATATATCTGACGATACTCATAAAAACATAGCTGCTCATGAGCTATTGACGGGGGCTACAGGCCTATTTGGCAGTCAATTCAGTCTTCAAAACACGGTTTCGACCAATCATGGGGTCTGGAGGCAAGTCGCATGACTACTTCTCCCAAATCCCGTTACCGATCCATTGCCTGCGGCCGACTGGCAGGCCAAGCCCAAGGCGCAGCCATTACCGGTTCAGCCAAAATGGTTGCGCCACCCGCTGGCTTTATATTTTTGGCTCTTCGTCAATTTCACTGTGATTTTTCACTCACGCCGAACCCAAATCCAACTTGCCGCAATGAAACAAAATCCTTGCTCGGTAGTTGGTGAAGTTGCGAAACCCACGGGCGTTGGCCTTGATGAGTTGGATGAC
>JANYJD010000160.1 GCA_025358555.1 Rhodoferax sp. | reverse complement strand
CCACCGGCACGCCGATCTGCCTGTTGATCAAAAACACCGACCAGCGCAGCAAAGACTACGGCAACATCCTGCAGTCTTTCAGGCCCGGCCATGCCGACTACACCTACCTGCACAAATACGGCCTGCGCGACCCGCGCGGGGGCGGGCGGGCATCTGCCCGGCTTACAGCGCCCATGGGCATGGACACATTGAGCCCGCCGACCAGGTCGCCATGGCGGTCTAGCAAGGGCACGGCGATGCCGCGGTAGGTCAGCTCCATTTGCTGTTCTGACATGGCCCAGCCATTGGCCCGGATTCGGGCAAACTCGACCAGCAGTCGGTCCTTGCTGGTGATGGCGTGCGAGGTGTAGGCTTTGAGCGCCTTGCCCTGCAGCCATTGCGCCACGTCATCCGGGTATCGCAGGGCCAGCATCAGCATGCCGGCGGCTGTCACCCCAGCACCTCCACCCTTGAGTTTCTTTCATCATCCGGGGCGTCGCTCAGATTCATAAAAGTTAGACGGCACGTTTTGCTGCCGCTCTACCACCGGCGCTACCGAGCCCTTGAGCGATGAAGGTAAGGACTAAAGCATTTAGTGACACACCTTCAGCGCGAGCGCGTGTGGCCAGCTGGGCGTGCACTGTTTTTGGAACGCGAGCAACGAACTTCCCAGAAGCGACGCCACCACTGTTCGGCGCAGGAATAGCCAGCTTCTTAGCCGTGAGCGCTGCGACGGTGGCCTTCAGCGCGTCGCGCCCGTTTTCTACGGCTTCATCCACGGTCTCGCCGTCTGAGATGCACTCGGCGAAATCTGGAAACGAAATGAGATAACCGCCCCCCTCTTCGGCAGATAGGGGGCGGATTTCAAAGGGGTAGTCATTCAGCTTGTTCATATTTCAGGCTCCATCGATAAGGTCGACGAACTTGCGCACATAGATCGGCTTGATTGGCCGGTGTGCTGGGACGGACAGGGTTCGGCCGTCTTCTGCTATGAACACGCAGTGACTGGTCTTCTAATGCCGCCAGTCGAGGTTGTTCTGGCGGGCCACGGCTTGAAGATCCCCGATTTGCCAGTCAAGTGGGTTTCGCCGCATAGAGGCGAGAAGCTTGGCTGCTGCGTTCATGCCGAATGATACTACTGGCGAGATTGCCGAGTCGGCGACGCGATATGTCTTGTGCCGCCTAAAGTCGAAATTCAGCGCTTGCCGCAGGCGGTCCGATGGAATGACCAGTTAAACCGGCGCAACAATGTGAACACTTATGGCCAATTCAAATTGAGCTTGCGATGAGAGGTGGCGCAATCTCGCAGATACAAATTTATGAGGCTTTGGTATGGGATACCTGCGTCTTGCGAAATCGACTTGAAATAACTTATTGATTCCTCATCAAGGCGAATGGTAATTTGCTTCTTAAGCTGGGCTGCATACGGATTTTTCTTTGCAGCAGTGAAGTCGTATTCTTTGCGCGTATGACACCTCTTAGGGATAGGAATTTGACTCTTTAGCACTTGCATGGCTAGACGGTAACTACGATGTAGTTTTAATCAAGTTGCCTTTGGCGCGAGATCGAAAGGGGAGCACCAAGGCAGCAACATGCGCCTTTCCTACAATGCGCCATGACCTTCCTAGACATGCTGGCCACCGCAGAGCGCCAAAACGCGTCAATGCTCTGCATCGGGCTGGACCCCGAGCCCACAAAATTCCCCGGCAAGCTCAAGGGTGACGCCAACAAGATTTACGATTTTTGCGCTGCGATTGTGGACGCCACGGCCGACCTGGTGATGGCCTTCAAACCCCAGATCGCCTACTTTGCCGCGCACCGTGCCGAAGGCCAGCTTGAGCGGCTGATGGAACACATGCACCGCACGGCCCCACAGGTGCCCGTCATCCTGGACGCCAAGCGCGGCGACATTGGCAGCACGGCTGAGCAATACGCGATTGAGGCGTTTGAGCGCTACGGGGCGGATGCGGTCACGCTGTCGCCATTCATGGGGTTTGACTCGGTGTCACCCTATTTAAAGCACCACGGCAAGGGCGCTTTTTTGCTGTGCCGCACGTCCAACCCCGGCGGCGATGATCTGCAGAACCAGCGGCTCTCAAGCGTGCCGGGAGAGCCCCTGCTGTACGAACATGTCGCGCGGCTAGCGCAGGGGCCGTGGAACCTGAACGGCCAACTGGGCCTGGTGGTCGGTGCCACTTATCCGGCCGAGATTGAGCGCGTGAGGGCTATCGCGCCCACGTTGCCGCTACTGATTCCGGGTGTGGGCGCGCAGGGCGGCGATGCGGTGGCCACTGTGAAGGCGGGTTGGCGTGGCAAGGCAGGCGTTGGGGGTACGGACGGCGAAACCACCGCAACCATCATCGTCAACTCATCGCGCGCCATCATTTATGCCTCATCGGGTGACGACTTTGCGCAGGCTGCGCGGGCGCAGGCGCTGGCGACGCGCGATCAGTTACACGCGGCGCGGCATTGACCCAATTCATTGTTGGCTGACGACGCAACTAACCCAATCAATCCATGAGGCAGCCCCCACCATGACCTGGTCCATCCTCGCGCGTGACGAAGCAGGCCGCTTTGGCGTGGCGATTGCCAGCCGCTTTTTTGCCGTGGGCGCACTGTGCGTGCACACGCGCCGGGGCGTGGCTGCCGTGTCCACCCAGGCGCTGATGAATCCGCTGTATGGGCCAGCCGCACTGGAGTGGGTGGCGCAAGGCAAATCAGCCGCAGACACGGTCATTGAGTTAACCGCCGCCGATGCCGGGCGGGATCAGCGCCAGTTGCATGTGCTGCCTGCGGTCGGCGCGGGTGCGGCCCACACTGGGGCGAGTTGTGTGGATTGGTGCGGCCACCAGCTTCACGACAACTTCAGCGTGGCCGGCAACATGCTGGCCGGGCCGGGCGTGATTGAAGCCACAGCGCAGGCGTTCATCGCCACAGAGGGCCAGCCGCTGGCCGAGCGCCTGCTGGCGGCCATGGCAGCGGGTGAGGCAGCGGGTGGCGACAAACGCGGCAAGCAGTCTGCGGCGTTGCGCATTCATGGCGATGAGGACCACCCGCAGCTGGACATGCGGGTGGATGATCATGTGGAGCCGATCATTGAATTGAAGCGTCTCTACCAGGTCAGCCTGGAACGCTTCCAGCCGTTTGCTGCCTGCCTGGCGGGCCGGCACAACCCGGTTGGCATCATTGACCGGGCACAGATTGACGCGCGCATTGCGCAGTTTCGGGCCGACCAGGCATTGCACAAGGGTGGCGCAGCATGAGCGCGGTGCTGCAGGTCGAAGGCCTGCGGACTCTGTTCAAAACCGACGATGGCGAGTTCCCGGCGGTAGATGGCATCAGTTTCTCAGTGGAAGCCGGGCGCACGCTGGCCATTGTGGGCGAGTCGGGCTGCGGCAAGAGCGTGACGGCGTTGTCCATCATGGGCCTGGTGCCCAACCCGCCGGGGCGCATCGCCTCGGGCTCGGTCCGCTTTGGGGGGCGCGAGCTGCTGGGGCTGCCGCAACGCGAACTGCAAAACCTGCGCGGCAACGCAATGGCGATGATTTTTCAGGAGCCCATGTCGTCGCTGAACCCGGCTTTCACCATTGGCGACCAGATCGTCGAAGGCCTGATGCGCCACCGCCCTTTGAGCCGTGCACAAGCCGCCGAACGCGCGCTGGCCATGCTGAACCAGGTGCGCATGCCCGCGCCCGAGCAGCGCCTGAACGAGCACCCGCACCGGCTGTCGGGGGGCATGCGCCAGCGGGCGATGATCGCCATGGCGCTGGCCTGCGAGCCGCGCCTGCTGATTGCCGATGAACCCACCACCGCGCTGGACGTGACGATTCAGGCGCAAATACTGGACTTGATGCGCAGCTTGCAGCAAGACAACGGCACCGCTGTCATGCTGATCACCCACGACCTGGGCGTGGTGGCCGAGGTGGCTGACGATGTGGTGGTGATGTATGCGGGCAAGGTCGTCGAGCAGGGTCCGGTGAATGCGCTGTTCACCACCCCGCAACACCCTTACACGGTGGGCTTGCTGGGCTCCATTCCACGCCTGGATGGCGAGACCACGCGGCTGGCCGCCATCACGGGCCAGGTGCCCAACCCGCTGCGCCCGCCGCCCGGATGCAGCTTTGCGCCGCGTTGCCCGTTTGCCGACGCGCAATGCGTCATGGCGGCGCCACCGTTGAGGCCGGTCGGTGGCGGACAAGCCTCCGCGTGCTGGAAGACGCCGCTGGATCCGCAGGTGTTGATGGCCTTGCCCCGAGTGCATGGGTCCGTTGAGGCGCTGGCCTGATGGCGCAACCTTTGCCGCAAGCCGAGCCGCTGCTGAAAGTCGAGGCACTGGTCAAGCACTTCCCCGTGCGCACGGGTGTATTGAGCCGTGTCAGCGGTGCGGTGCGCGCCTTGGATGGCGTTGATTTCACGTTGGCCGCCGGTGAGACTCTGGGCATCGTGGGCGAGTCCGGCTGCGGCAAGTCCACCCTGGGCCGCGTGGTGCTGCGCCTGATTGAGCCGACGTCGGGGCGCGTCAGCTTCGCGGGGCAAGACCTGGGGCAACTGGATGCCGTGGCGCTGCGCGCGCAACGGCGTGCCATGCAAATTATTTTTCAGGACCCGTATTCTTCGCTCAACCCGCGCATGACGGTGGGCCAGACACTGGCCGAGCCGCTGGCCTTGCATGGGCTGCACCGTGGCCGTGAGCGCGCGCGGGTGGCCGAGTTGCTGCACACTGTGGGTCTGGCACCGCAGCACGCGCTGCGCTTTCCGCATGAGTTCTCGGGCGGGCAGCGCCAACGCATCGGCATTGCGCGCGCGCTGGCGGTGCAACCGAAGCTGATTGTGTGTGACGAGGCGGTGTCGGCACTTGACGTGTCGGTGCAGGCGCAGGTGGTGAACCTGCTGCAAGACTTGCAGCAAAGTCTGGGACTGGCCTACATCTTCATCGCGCACGATCTGGCGGTGGTCAAGCACATTGCCACGCGCATTGCCGTGATGTACCTGGGGCGCATTGTTGAAATCACCGACAAGCGCACGTTGTTTGCCGCGCCGCGCCACCCGTACACACAGGCGCTGCTGTCGGCCATTCCGCTGCCCGAGCCCGGCCTCAAGCGGGACCGCGTGTTGTTGCCGGGCGATGTGCCCAGCCCTTTGAGCCCGCCGTCCGGCTGCCACTTTCACACCCGCTGCCCGCATGCGCGGCCCCTGTGCTCGCAGCAGGCGCCAATGCTGGTGGCCGATGAGGCAGCAGATTCGGACCACGCCGTAGCCTGCCATTTCTGGCGCGAGATTTCCGCGCCAGCGGTAATCGGGTCGGCGCGCGTTGACACCCCCGCGGGACAGCGGCTGGCGCGCCTGCAATCGGCGTTTCGGGTACAGGCTGAAGTCGCATAATGGCGCGGAAATTGCTGCGCTTTTAATCGCCTTGTTTGAAGTTCAATTTTTCTGGAGATCGCCCCAATGAAATTCACCCTGCGCTCTTGCTTGCCAATATTGCTGCTGGCTGCGGCCCCGCTGACGATGCAGGCGCAAACCCTGCGCGTGGGCCTGGCCGAAGACCCGGACATCCTCGACCCCACGCTGGCCCGCACGTTTGTCGGCCGTGTGGTGTTTGCGGCCCTGTGTGACAAGCTGCTTGAAATTGATGAAAAACTGGCTATCGTGCCGCAACTCGCCACCAGTTACGAATGGTCGGCAGACAGCAAAGCGTTGACGCTGAAGCTGCGAACCGACGTGACTTTTCACGATGGCGAAAAGATGGACGCCGCCGCTGTCAAGTTCAACCTGGATCGCCACAAAACCATGCCGGGCTCCAACCGCAGCGGCGAGTTGCGCCCGGTCACCAGCATTGACGTGGTTGATGCGACCACCGTGCGCCTGAACCTGTCGGCGCCGTTCATACCCCTGCTGGCGGCGCTCGCAGACCGGGCGGGCATGATGGTCTCGCCCAAGGCGGCGCTGGCCGGAGGCCCCAACTTCGGCACCAAACCGGTGTGCTCGGGGCCGTTCAAATTTGTGGAGCGCGTGGCGCAGGACCGCATGGTGTTTGAGCGGTATGCCAACTACTGGAACAAGGCCGCCATCCACTTCGACAAGATCATCTACACGCCAATTCCCGATTCAACCGTGCGCCTGGCCAACCTGCGCGCGGGCCAGCTTGACTTTATTGAGCGTGTGGCCTCCAGCGACATGGAAGCGATCAAGAAAGACAAGAAGCTCAAAACCGCCAGCATTACCGAGATTGGCTACCAGGGCATCACCATCAACGTCGGCAAGAGCGACCAGGCGCAAAAGAACCCGCTGGGCCGCGACGTGCGGGTGCGTGAGGCGTTTGAGCTGTCGCTCGATCGCCAGGGCCTGGTGCAGGTGGTAATGGACAACGAAGGCCAAGTCGGCAATCAGTGGGTGGCCCCCAGCAACAGCTATTACGCCAAAAACATGCCTGTCCCCAAACGCAATGTAGAGCGGGCGCGGGCGTTGCTGAAAGAAGCCGGTGTGACCAACCCCAGCTTCACGCTGGTGACGCCCACCACGTCGGACGCGCAGCGGCTGGCACTGGTGGTGCAGGCCATGAGCCGGGATGCCGGTTTTGACGTGAAAATCCAGTCCACCGAATTCGCCACCTCGCTCAACATGGCAGACAAGGGTGAGTTTGATGCCTACGTGCTGGCCTGGAGCGGCCGCGCCGACCCGGATGGCAATCTGTACAGCTTCGATGCCTGCAAGCAGCCGCTGAATTACGCCGGCTATTGCTCTGCCGAAACGGATGATCTGCTCAACAAATCACGCACCGTGCGCGACCCGGCAGAGCGCAAAAAAGTGTTCGAGCAAATTGCGGCTCGCGTCATCAAGGAGCGGCCAGTCATTTACCTGTACCACCGCAACTGGCTCTGGGCCTACAACGGCAAGCTCAGTGGCGTGCGCAACGTGCCAGACGGGCTGCTGCGGGTGACGGGCCTGAAGATGAACTGACGCGCTGACCAACTGACGCAGGGCACAACCCAGGTGCGGATAACTTCGGATGTTTGAATTCCTCGTCAAGCGCCTGATCACCATCGTCCCCACGCTGGTGTTTGTGTCCATGCTGATCTTCGGCTTGCAGCAGTTGCTGCCCGGCGACCCGGCGGTGATTTTGGCCGGTGAGGAGCGCGACCCCGAAGTGGTCGCCTACCTGCGCACCAAGCTGCACCTGGATGAACCCCTGCCGCTGCGTTACGTGTACTGGGTGGGCGGCGTGCTGCGCGGCGACCTGGGCGAGTCGGTTCGCACGCAGTTGCCAGTGCTGGACTTGATTGTGCAAAAGCTGCCCGTAACGGTTGAGCTGGCCGTGCTGGCCATGCTGATTGCGCTCATGGTGGGCATACCGGCCGGCGTGGTTTCTGCCGTAGGGCGGGGCACGGCGTGGGACTATGGCGCCAACCTGTTTGCGCTATGGGGCTTGTCCACGCCCAATTTCTGGTTGGGCATTTTGATGATTCTGCTTTTCTCGGTGCATCTGGGCTGGTTGCCCGCCTCGGGATACGAGAGTCCCCTGGTTGACTTGAAGGCCAACCTGGCCGCCATGATCATGCCCGCTTTCGTGCTGGGCAACGCGATTGCCGCCGTGCTGATGCGCCATACCCGCAGCGCCATGCTGCAAGTGCTCAGCACCGATTACGTGCGAACTGCCCGCGCCAAGGGCCTGAGCGAGCGTGTGGTGGTGCTCAAGCACGCGCTGCGCAATGCGCTCACGCCCATCATCACGCTGGGCGCGCTGGAGCTGGGCACGCTGCTGTCGGGTGCGGTGCTGACCGAGCAAGTGTTCACGATTCCGGGTTTCGGCAAGCTGATTGTGGATTCGGTTTTCAACCGCGACTATGCGGTTGTGCAAGGCGTCGTGCTGGTCACCGCCACCACTTACATCCTGCTCAATTTGCTGGCCGATGTGGCGTACTTTCTGGTGAACCCGAGGCTGCGGGCGTGAGTGCCGTGATCGCCACGTCTGAAACCGTCACCGTTAGTGCTGTGAGCAACGAGGCGAGCCCGTGGCTGCGGGCCTGGCGGCGGCTGCGGCGTCGCCGGGGCGCCATGCTGGGCCTGGCCGTTGTGCTGGGCTTTGTGGTGCTGGCGCTGTTTGCGCCATGGATTGCGCCCCAAGACCCGCTGGCCACCAGCTGGAGCGCCATCCGCAAGGCGCCCAGTGCCGCGCATTGGCTGGGCACCGACGAGATTGGCCGCGACGTGCTGTCGCGCGTGATCTGGGGCTCGCAGGCCTCGCTCTTGGCGGGGCTGTCCAGCGTGTCCATCTCGCTGCTGCTGGGCGTGCCGATTGGCCTGGCGGCGGGCTTTCTGGGCGGGTTTGTGGATAGCCTGATATCGCGCATCACCGACGCATTTCTGGCCTGCCCGTTTCTGATTTTGGCGATTGCGCTGGCGGCTTTTTTAGGCCCCAGCCTGACCAACGCGATGATCGCCATTGGCGTCTCGGCCACGCCGATTTTTGTGCGCCTCACGCGCGCGCAGGTCATCAACGTCAAGGTCGAAGACTACATTGAGGCGGCCCGTGCGGTGGGCAACCCGCCCTGGCGCATCGCGCTGCGCCACATCTTGCCCAACATCCTTGCCCCGCTGATTGTGCAGGCCACGCTGGCTATTGCGGCGGCAGTGATTGCCGAGGCCAGCCTGTCGTTTCTGGGCTTGGGCCAGCAGCCCCCGGCGCCCAGTTGGGGCAGCATGCTCAATACCGCCAAGAACTATGTGGACAACGCACCCTGGATGGCAGTGTGGCCGGGCGTGTCGATCTTCTTGCTGGTGCTGTCGTTCAACCTGCTGGGCGATGGCTTGCGCGATGCGCTGGATCCGCGGCAGCGTTGAGGCAGTTGGCGGACCACAGCCGCCAGCGTGGCTGACTTTGTCAAATTGCCCCCATGCAAACACCATGGCTTGAGGACTTTGTCGCGCTGACGAACACCCGCAGCTTCACGCGCGCGGCTGAGTTGTGCTACGTGACGCACTCCGCGTTTGGACGCCGCATCAAGGCATTGGAAGCAGGGTCCGGTGCGCCGCTGGTCGAGCGGGGCAGCAGCCTGATGCACCACAGCAGTTGGCACTGCGGGTCACTGCTCTGGTGGTCGCCAAAAACAGCAATTTCCGCTTTGCCGCACCCTACACCGGGCTGGAAATGATTGAGGCGGCTGGCAGCGTGATTGGCTGGAACGATGGCGAGCCGGTGACCACGCCCTACGATAACTGCGTGCTGGTGATGCCTTCGGTGCACCAGGCGCAGGCCGGCGTCGCCGTGGTGCGTTTTGCCCGGCGCAGCGTCCTCTGACCGGATTTGCCGCGTGGCAGACTGCACTGATTCCAGGAACCGGGATTTCTTCACGGTTGTCATAAAAAATGCCGGTAACAGAATGAAAGACCACTAGGTGAAAAAGCCCTGGCCGATTAGCCTCAAGCGTTGCGTTTTGTTCAATTCACCCGGCCCAGAGCCATTCCAAGCACCTCCGCCATGCACCAAAACCTGATAGAAAAATCCGTAAAAGAAGCCATAACAGAAGCCGTAGAAACAGCACCCCCATCAAATCCTTTTGCGGACCCCGCTCAGGTCATTGCCCCGATTCCTTTCAGAGTCGCCGCATCCGCATTTTTGACCTTTGCGACAGCACCACCCCTGTCGCTGGCGGCACTGGCGGCTGCGGCATTGGCGGCATGCGGTGGTGGTGGCGAGGCCCCGACTGTGGGCACCGCTGCGGTAACTCCAGGAACTGCCACGACGCCTGTGACCCCTGTCGCGCCTGCCCCCGGAACAACACCGGGCACAACGCCGCCGCCCGCCACGGGCACCCCCGTCACGCCAACCCCAACCCCAACTCCAACTCCAACCCCGACGCCCGCCACACCGACCGGATACACCTACCCCACACCTGCCAAAAATGAAGATGCCGCACGCTTCCTGCTGCAGGTTGGGTTTGCGGCCACTGACGCCGACATTGCCTCGGTGCGCGCAACCGGGTATGCAAGCTGGCTCAATAGCCAAATGGCCTTGCCTGCGGGTACTGCGGGCTGGGATTGGCTTAACGGCCAGGGCTTTGGTGATGTACTGAGCCCCAACAACTATTACGACAACAGCTTTCCCGCTGATTACATGGTCTGGAACCAGCTGATCGCCGCACCAGACGTCATGCGCAAACGCGTGGCGCTGGCGCTGTCAGAGTTTTTTGTGGTCTCGCTCACCGGGCTTGATTTCAGCTGGCGCAGCCACGCCATGGCCCACTATTGGGACACGCTTGCGGCCAATGCGTTTGGCAACTACCGCAGCCTGCTGGAAGCCGTGACGCTAAACCCGGCCATGGGCTACTACCTCAACACCAAGGGCAATAAAAAGGAAGACTCGTCAGGCCGACAGCCCGATGAAAACTACGCGCGCGAGGTGATGCAGCTTTTGACCATCGGCCTGTACCAGCTCAACCCAGATGGCACGGCCAAGACCGACGGCGCAGGCAAGAAAATAGACACCTACGGCGCCAGCGACGTCAGCAACCTGGCGCGCGTTTTCACCGGCTACGACCTTGACCAAAGCCAGAACGCAACCACGGTGGTACCGCAAAACGGTGGGGGCACGCGCACCATTGGCAACACCGCGTTTACCCGTCTGCCGATGGTGTTGACTGCGGCCAACCACTCGCCGCTGTCCGCCACGTTTTTGGGCACCACCATCCCTGCCGGCACTGCGGGCGCAGTGGCCCTGAAGACTGCGCTGGACGCCCTGTTCAACCACGCCAATACAGCCCCCTTCTTCTCCAAACAGATGATCCAGCGGCTGGTCACCAGCAACCCCAGCCCGGCCTATGTGGCCCGCGTCGCGGCAGCGTTCGCCAACAACGGTGCAGGCGTGCGGGGCGACCTGGCGCGGGTCTTCTCCGCAATCTTGCTGGACGACGAAGCCCGTGGCCCGGCCGGTTTGACGCAGCCCGAGTTTGGCAAACTGCGCGAGCCGATGCTGCGGCTGGCGCAATGGGCGCGCACCTTCGGCGCCGCCTCCACCAGCGGTGCGTGGAAGATTGGCGACCTGAGCAACGCGGGCACGCAACTGGGCCAGAGCCCGCTGCGCTCGCCCTCGGTGTTCAATTTTTTCAGGCCAGGCTATGTGCCGCCTTCGACGGCCCTGACTGCGGGCGTCGTGGCCCCGGAGTTCCAAATCGTGACCGAGAGCAGTGTTGGCGGCTACCTGAACTTCATGACCGGCGTGATCATGAACGGCCTGAGTTCGGGTGACATTACCGCGCCCTATGCCAGCGAGCTCGCGCTGGTGACCGATGCCGCGGCCCTGGTGCAGCGCGCAAGCCTGCTGCTCAGTGGCGGGCAAGTGTCTGCTGCCAACCAGACGCTCATCGTCAACGCGTTGAACGCCACGCCGGTCACCGCAGCCAGCAGCGCCGCCGTCAAACGCAACCGCGTAGCCGCAGCGGTGTTGATGGTGATGGCATCTGCCGAGTATCTGATTCAAAAATAAGCTGATTCAAAAATAAAAGGCCAGCCATGCATTTGCTCCAACCCCACCTCCACAGCCGCCGCGCCTTCCTCAAACGTTCGGGCCAGCTCGCACTCACTGGCACCGCCTTGCCGCTGGCGCTCAACCTGGCGGCCATTGGCGAAGCGGCGGCGTTTGATGCCACCGACTACAAGGCGCTGGTGTGCGTCTTCATGTACGGCGGCAACGACTATGCCAACACCGTGGTCACTTATGACAACCCCAGCTACAACCTTTACAGCACCGTTCGCAGTGGTGGCGCGGGGCAGACGGCGGGTGGCATTGCACTGGCCCGCGCCGACCTGGCGGCTACGCTCCTCAACCCTGCCGTGGTGCCTGCCGATGTGCTGGGCCAGGCGCGCCAGTACGCATTGCATCCCTCCATGACTGGCCTTGCCGGACTGTTCAACACCGGTCGTGCAGCCGTGCAGCTCAACGTGGGCCCGCTGGTCGTGCCCATGACGCGGGTGCAGTACAGCAGCAGCAACCGCGTGCTCAATCCGCTGCCGCCGCAACTGTTTTCGCACAATGACCAGCAGTCCATCTGGCAATCGTCATCGCCTGAGGGTTCCACGGTGGGCTGGGGCGGCAACATTGGCGACCTGGCGTTGGCGGGCAACAGCAATGCCACATTCACCTGCATGTCAGTAGCGGGCAACGCGGTGTTTCTGTCGGGCGACACAGCACTGCAATACCAGGTCAGCACCGGCGGCGCGATCAAGATCACGCCAGCCACGTCGGCGGTGTACGGCTCCAGTGCGGTGAGCAGTGCGCTCAACGGCCTGATCCGGCAGACCAGCACGCAAAAACTGGAGAACGAATACAACCGCGTGACGCAGCGTGCCCTCAATGCCGAAGCGTCAGTCACTGCCGCGTTGGCATTGCCGCCGCCTACCACCTTGTTTGCAGCCGACAGCCTGTCGCAGCAGCTGAAGATGGTGGCGCGGCTCATCAAGGGGCAAGCCAGCCTGGGTGCCAAGCGCCAAGTGTTTTTTGTCTCGCTGGGCGGCTTTGACCTGCACGACAACCTGATTGCGCAGCAGCCCACGCTGATGGACCGCGTGAGCAGCGCCATGACGGCGTTTTACAACGCCACGGTCGAGATGGGCGTGGCCAACAAGGTCACTGCGTTCACCGCGTCAGACTTTGGCCGCACGCTGGCCAGCAATGGCGATGGCTCGGACCATGGCTGGGGCAGCCACCATCTGGTGGTGGGCGGCGCCGTCAAAGGCAATGCGTTTTATGGCACGCCGCCGCCCGTCAGCGTGGCCAGCACGGCGGCTCCCGCAGACCAGTGGCACGTGGGCCAGGGCCGCTTGTTGCCAAGCACGTCGGTGGACCAGTACGCGGCCACTCTGGCCAAATGGTTTGGTGTTGCCGACAGCGAGCTGCCAGGCATCCTGCCCAACATCACCCACTTTGGCGGCGCCGGTTACCCGGTCAATCTGGGCTTCATGGCCTGAGCGCTGGAAGCGCTGCGCGACGTATTTCCCAGCAGCAGCCTACGCTCGGAGTTGGCCTGCATCTGCCGCGTGAAAAAGCGGTAGCTGTTGCGTCCGTCAGCCTTGGCCTGGTACATCGCGGCATCGGCGCACTTGGACAGGGTGTCCAAGTCGTCGCCATCCTCGGGGAACATGGCAATGCCAATGGAGGGCGTGACGGTGAGCTCAAGCTGCCCAACCTGGAATGGGGTCAGGGCCGCCTGCAGAATTTTCATGGCCACGGCCGTTGCACCTGTGGCATCGACGTCAGGCAGCAGCAGAATGAACTCATCGCCGCCCAGACGCGCCACCGTGTCTTGCGTGCGCACGGCGGCTTGCAGGCGCGCGGCCAGGTCGACCAGCACC
Organism: Rhodoferax sp.; assembly: GCA_025358555.1. GTDB lineage: Bacteria > Pseudomonadota > Gammaproteobacteria > Burkholderiales > Burkholderiaceae_C > JANYCG01. The sequence goes on along the minus strand of JANYJD010000160.1, from coordinate 3,919 downwards.
CCGTCACCGGCGCGGTGCCCGAGCGAATCGTTGACGTTCTTGAAGTGGTCCAGGTCCAGAAACATCAGCGCGGCGCCTTGGCCGCTACGCCGGACAGCACTCAGGGCCTGCTTGCAGCGGTCCTCCAGAAGCGTGCGGTTGGGCAGCCCGGTCAGCGAATCAAAATGGGCCAGCCGCTGGATATGGGCCTCGGACACCTTTTGCTCGGCCGCTTTTTTTTCAAGCGCCATCACAGTGCGCTTGAGCTCCTGGGTGCGGACGTCCACCAGCTTTTCCAGATCTGCGCGGGCTTGCAGCAGTTCGCGCTCTGCCTCTTTGCGGGCCGTGATGTCCATCGTGATCCAGATCGAGCCCTGGTCCAGGTCGTTGCTGTCAATCGCCTTGGCGCGGACGTCGCAATGCAAGGCGGAGCCGTCTTTCCTGCGCAGCAGCATCTCGCCCTCAAACGCCTGGCCTGCCGCAAACGGCGCGTAGCAGCGGCGGCCCGCGTCAATCCAGTCGGCTTGCGTCAAATACCACTGGCGCGACGAGCTGCCGCGCAGCTCACCCGGCGCGTAGCCAAACAGCCGCTCAAAACTCTGGTTGCAATGCGTCACCTTGCGCTGGCGCAGGAACACGATGCCGACCATGGCGTTGTCCAGAATCAGGTTCTGCTCAGTCAACACTGACTGGAGCTGCTCCTGGGATGCCTTTTGCTCGCTGATGTCGTCAACGATCCAGATCGAGCCCTCTGCCGTGTCCTTCGGATCGACCAGTTTGCCAGACAGGTGGGTCCATAACGGCTGGCCGTCCTGGCGCATCATCCGCACCTGCGCCTTGTACGGCAGGCCCTTGGCCATGACCGGGTACGCAGCTTCACCCAGCGCGTGAAATGCCGCCGCGTCGGGGTACAGCGACTGGCTGGTTTTGCCGATGATGCCAGCGGGTTCGCCATAGCCAAAAATCTCGGCAAAGCGCTGGTTGCAGCGGATGACCACACGCTGCTTGATGAACGCGATGCCAACACCTGCGCTGTCCAGCACCACGCGCTGTTCACGCAGCGCCAAACGCAACCGCGCGAGCGTGTCACGGTGACTGGAATGCGCGTTCGGCGTGGTGTTTTCTGCTGTCACGAGGCGCATGTTCGCACAAAATATGTGCAGACTGCCAAAATCACCGAAAAACAACTGCCAATGTTGCCTCCAGCCCTTGTCCAATATGCATAACTAGATATTAATTATGTAGCAAATTGTGTTGCTGTTGCGGGCTTGGGACATAGCCAAAGCGCTGCGGCAGTTCGCTTGAAGGCACGTCCTGCGGCATCCACACACCGGCCTCCACCGCGTCCGCCGCAAGCGCCACATCCTGCGTATGGACCAGGCCAAAACCAATGTCGGCCTCCAGGTAAACGCGGCCCTGCTCATCCAGCACGCAGCGCAGCGCGCGCGCGGCGCGGCCATCGTGCGCGGTTACTGCGAATCCATGATCCGAGCCCGGGCCCAAACCACGGTTGATGCGCCAGATCCACGGCGTGGCTTCAAGCTCCACATACACTTTTTGCGGGCCGTTCTGGAAGAACCAGCGGCCCGTGGCGTCCGGCTCGTAGTTGCGCTGGATGAAGTCGATCAGTTTCTCGTGCTTCAACATCGAGCCTTTGCTCTGCAACGTGCCACTTGAAAGTGTTCTCGCAAACGGGCCCGCCGCCTGCACCCGGTCATCCCGCATGTACCAGTTGCCGCGCGCGTCCAGCCCGAGCCAACCGTAGCAGTCGGGCACGTTGGGCCATTTGGCCAAGGCCTGTTTGACGATATTGTCCAAAAATGTGTACTCCCACGCTTGTCGCGGCGCGTACTGCGCTGCCCTTCCGGGAGGGCTAATTTGTCCAGGGGCGGCCCGTCGACAAATTCCATTGTGCTCCTACGCACTAAGCGGTGTGTGACGCCAGCCAGCCCCCCACGGCGTCGGGCAGGGTGCGCACATTGCCGGGGATGGGGCCCTTGGGGAAACCCACATGCCCGCCATGCGCGGGCTGCCACAGGGTGACGCTGTCGCCCACCTCGTTTTGGTGCGGCAAAGACCAGGCGGGAATGAACGGGTCGTTGCGCGCGTTGACCACCAACGCCGGGGTGCGGATGCGGTGCAGGTGCGGTTTGGCAGAGGCACGGCCCCAGTAGTCTTCGGTGCTTTTGAAGCCGTGCATTGGCGCCGTGAAAACATTGTCAAACTCGTACAAGTCGCGTGCTGCCACCATGGCCTCACGGTCAAACAGGCCGGGGTGCTGCTTCAGTTTTTGCAGCGCCTTGGGTTTCATGGCGTTGATGAACATGCGGGTGTACACCAGCCGGTTGAAGCCGCGCCCAATCGCCCAGCCGCTGGCGGCCAGGTCTACGGGTGAGCAGACGCTGGCCACCGCGCTGACGGTTTTGCCGGCCTCGGTGCCCGCTTCTTCGGCCCAGCGCAACAGCGCGTTGCCGCCGAGCGAAATGCCGACCGCAATAATCGGCCCGAAGTGCCGTGCGCGAAACCGCTGCAAGATCCAGCCGATCTCTTCAAAGTCGCCCGAGTGGTAGGCGCGCGGCGCCAGGTTGAGCTCACCGCTGCACCCTCGGAAATGCGGCACGGCAAATGCAAATCCACGCTCTTGCGCAAAGTCGGCAAAGGCTTCTGAATAGTGGCTGCGGGAGGAGCCTTCGAGGCCGTGGAACAGCACAAAAAGTGGTTTGTGAGCGCAATTTTTGGCTTCGCCGCTCTTCGAGAACATCGGGCCGCCCCTAGAGAAATTAGCCGTTGCCTCCGGCATCGGCCGGTCCAGCGAAATACGCCAAGCGACGAGCGTGGGCGCCACATCTTCAAGAAAATCCACATCAATAAAATCCGCGTCTGGCGTGGTCCAGCGCTCGCGCCGGTATTGCGGATGGACGCCGAACACCCTGCGGGAGTAGAGGGCTGGCCAGATGGTTTGAAGATTGCCACCGGGCAGCCAGACAGGTGCTACATAATTCATTGCTAACTATGCATATCCAACAAGGGCTACAGGCGCTTTCGACGGTCAATGAAGGACTTGCGACGCCGCGTTGTGCTCCTGCGCCTGATTCTGTGTGCCTGGGCTGGCGTGGTGCGCCACCATGCGCCAGCCCTGCGCCGTGCGGTGGTACACATTGGTGGCCAGCAGGTATGCGTGGGCAGGCCCGCCTTCGGTCAGCACCTCAATGCGTTCCAGCACGTTGTGGACCACGCTGGTCAGCGACTCCACCTTGCGCACCTGCTGCGGCCGGGCGCGGATGCTGCCGTTGGAAAACATGGCGTCAAACGCGGCCCGGATGGCCAGCGTGCCCACCACGCGCGGCCCACCGGGATGCACGCACACCACTTCATCCTCATCGGCCCAGCAGGCCATGAGTTTTTCAATGTCGCCTTTCTGGAGCGCCTCATAAAACGCAGCTTCAATGTCATCCGCCGATCCACCGACGATGGCTGCCTGGTTTTTTGCTTTGGACATGGTTGTGGGGCTTATGATGCCTGCGGATTTTGCCGGAACCGGGAACTATGGCGGCTCAAAGTTCGCTATTGTTTCTATGTTACCGTTGGCATTTACGATCAGTATCCCACGCAGGAGATTTATATGACTATGAGTGTGTCACGCTGGCTCTTCACCGCAGTTGCAGTACTGTCGCTTGGCGGTTGCGGCTACAACGATTTTCAACGGCTCGACGAGACCACCAAATCCGCATGGAGCGAGGTGCTCAACCAGTACCAGCGGCGCTCCGACCTAGTGCCCAACATTGTGGCCACCGTCAAGGGCGAGGCTGCGTTTGAGCAGGACACGCTGACCAAGGTGATTGAGGCGCGCGCCAAAGCCACGTCGATCCAGGTCACGCCCGAGACCCTTAACAACCCGGAGGCCTTCAAGAAATTCCAGGCCGCGCAGGGCGAGCTGGGC
>JANYJD010000139.1 GCA_025358555.1 Rhodoferax sp. | reverse complement strand
TTGCCATTGAAGAGCTCATTGCCCGCTACAACCAGTCGCTGGATTCGGGCGACTACCCCACGTGGGTGGCGTGCTGGGCGGACGACGCCGTTTTGGATGGCATTGGCAAACTGCTCATTGGCAAGGCGCAGATCCAGGCCTTTGCAGACCAATACGAGGGTACTACCCGCTCCAAGATCAACGGCCTCAAGCACTACACCGTCAACATCCTCTCCAAAGTTGACGGTGATACTGCCACATCCGGCTCCTACCTTCAGTTGGTGAACACCAACGACAAAGGCGTCAAGATCATTTTCACGGGGCGCTATGAAGACGACCTGAAACGCGTTAACGGGCAATGGCAGTTTGCACGCCGCAAGCTGCACCAAGACATGCCGCCAGCACCCAAGGGCTGATGCCTGGCGGGTCACGCCGTCGACCTTACCCTTGCCTGCGCTCTCCGAGGGCGGTGTCATCCTTCGTCTCTATACTGTTTGGCATGTCATCCATCCAACTCGTGGGCATCAGCAAAGACTGGTCCGGCACCAAAGCGCTGGACGGCATTGACTTAACGATTGCGGCTGGCAGCTTTTGCGTGTTGTTAGGGCCGTCGGGCTGCGGCAAATCCACCACCTTGCGCATCATTGCGGGGCTGGAGTCTGCCACCAGCGGCCAGGTTTTTGTGGACGGCAAAGACGTCACCCACCAGCCACCCGCCGAGCGCGGCCTGTCCATGGTGTTCCAGAATTACGCGCTGTTTCCGCATTTGAGTGTGGCCGACAACATCACGTTCGGCCTGTCGGTGCGCAAGGTACCTGCGGCTGAGACCGCAAAACGCCTTGAGGCGACGGCCGAGTTGTTGGGGCTGGAGAAGCTGTTGAGCCGCAAGCCGTCGCAGCTCTCAGGCGGGCAGCAGCAGCGCGTGGCGCTGGGCCGCGCCCTGGTGGCGCAAACCCGGCTGTGCCTGATGGACGAGCCGCTGTCCAACCTGGACGCCCAGCTTCGCCAGGAGATGCGCCACGAGCTGCGCGAGCTGCAACAGCGCCTGGGACTCACTGTGGTGTACGTGACGCATGACCAGACCGAGGCCATGAGCATGGCCGACCAGGTGGTGCTGCTCAACAAAGGCCGCATTGAGCAGGCCGCGCCGCCCCGCACGCTTTACTCGGCCCCTGCCACCACGTTTGCCGCGCGCTTCATCGGCACCCCCGCCATGAACCTGCTGCGCCTTGACAAAGGCTGCATTGCGGGCAGCCAGATTGCGGTGAACCACGTGGGTGATCTGCTGGGCATCCGGCCCGAATCCGTATCGCTGGGTGGCTCAGTGGCCGCCACCGTGCAAAGCCTGGAGTATTTGGGAGCCGATCTGGTGCTGCGCTGCGCTGTTGGATCAGAATTGATCACCGTGCGTGCCGATGGCAAGTCTGACTTGGCAGCGGGTGCTGTCGTCACCTTGCAGTGGCCCGCCAACGCCGAGCATTATTTTGATTCGCAGGGCAGCCGGGTTGCCCGCGCTTTTTGATTCAGTTCCATCCATCACACCAGGAGAAAAATCCCATGCAACGCAAAACCTTCAACCACATCTTCACTGCTGCTGCGGCCACATTTGCCGCTGGCCTGGGCACGCTGCCTCTGGCCGCCCTGGCGCAGGCACCCACCGAGATTTCATTCTTCTACCCCGTGGCCGTGGGCGGCACGATTGCAAAATTCATCGATGACTTTGCGGCGGATTTCAGCAAGGAAAACCCCGGCATCAAGGTCACGCCGATTTACGCCGGCAGCTACCAGGACACCATTGTCAAGGCGCTCACAGCGCACAAATCGGGCACACCGCCCGTCACATCCGTGCTGCTGTCCACCGACATGTTCACGCTGATTGACGACGATGCCATTGTGCCCATCGATAACTTTGTGAAAACCGCAGACGACCGCGCGTGGCTTAACAGTTTTTACAAGGCCTTCATGCTCAACAGCCAGAGCGGTGGCAAAACCTGGGGCGTGCCGTTCCAGCGCTCCACCGTCGTGCTGTACTACAACAAGGAACTCTTCAAGGCCGCCGGGCTGAACCCCGACAAAGCCCCCGCCACCTGGGCCGAGATGGCCGAATACGCCAAAACGCTGACCAAAAAAGACGCGTCGGGCAAGGTCATGCAGTACGGCGTGCAAATCCCTTCCAGCGGCTTCCCGTATTGGCTGTTCCAGGCCCTGGCGATCCAGAACGACGTGGCCATGGCCAACGACGGCGGCAACGCAGTGAAGTTTGACGACCCCAAAGTGGTGGAAGCGCTGCAGTATTGGATTGACCTGACCAAGCAGGGCTCGCACCCGGCAGGCATTGTGGAATGGGGCACCACGCCCAAAGACTTCTTCGAGAAAAAAGTCGCCATGATGTGGACCACCACTGGCAACCTGACCAACGTTAAAAACAATGCCAAGTTTGACTTTGGCGTGGCCATGCTGCCCGCCGCCAAGCGCCGTGGCTCGCCCACCGGCGGTGGCAATTTCTACATCTTCAAGAAGTCCACACCGGCCCAGCAGGAAGCCGCTTTCAAGTTCATCAAGTGGGTGACGCAGCCCGAGCGCGCCGCGCGCTGGAGCATAGATACCGGATACGTGGCGGTATCCGAAGCCGCGTATGGCACCGATGCGCTACGCAAATATGGCCGTGATTTCCCACCAGCGGTGGTGGCCCGCGACCAGTTGCCGTTTGCCCTGGCCGAGTTCTCCACGCATGACAACCAACGCGTCACCAAATCGTTGAACGATGGCCTGCAGGCGGCGCTGACCGGCACCAAAACGGCAGCCCAGGCGATGCAGGATGCGCAGAAAGAGGCTGACCGGTTGTTGCGCAGCTACAA
>JANYJD010000129.1 GCA_025358555.1 Rhodoferax sp. | reverse complement strand
CTGACTATCCCAAAGGGACCATCGTTCCTGATGAAGACTTCGATGCCATCAAAATTGAGCGTGACAACTTCCGTGGCGACTGGAACTATTGCATTCGATCAAGTTAAAATTGATCATGTTATTTGTTAACGCTCTCTAAGCCCAGACACGCAGCCTGCTGACCCAAGCAACTCTGCCATCAAGCTCTGGGGTCTCCTGCGTCCTTTGCTGTTAGGACTCGTTCTCGCCGGGATCGTAGCGGCCGTCTGGCGATTCGACCTGGTGCGCTATATGAGCGTCGCTGGGATGCGTGAGCTGGTGGACACGCACGCGCCCTACGGCCCGCTGCTATTTATGGCGATTGTCGTCACCGGTCTCTTCACGCGGATGCCGATGATGGGGACAGTGCTGGTCGCGGTGGGAGCGGTGCTGTTCGGCGGGCTGGCCGCCTTTGCGTATGGATGGCTTGCTGCCCTGGTCGGCACGATAGCCATCTTCGTTCTCACGCGCTCGGTGGCTCGCGACTACGCGAAGCGCACGTTGGACGCCTGCCCCGGGCGCCTGCGGGCAATCGACGAGCGGATCACCTTGAACGGCTTCGGGACTGTTCTCGTGCTGCGGCTCGTCTTTGGCATGGCGCCGATACTCAATTGGGGGCTTGGCCTGACCGGCGTCCGCCCGCTGCACTGTTTCGCTGCCACTGCCCTTGGCATCGTTCCAAACCTCGCGGTTGCAGTGTTCTTCGCGGACACCATGGCGAACCGCCTGCCAGGCAGCGGCACTCTGTTGCCGTGGGTCGTGGTCGCTGGAATGCCGGCTCTCGTCACGGTCTTTCGTGCGGCCTCGCTGCTCGCCTTCGCGGGCTCGATGCTGCTTATTGTCGGTGGGAGTGACCGCAAACTCAGCAGGGGAGCTGAGCGGAGTCGCGGCGACCGAACTCCAGTCCTGGCGAACTTCGCAGCCTTCGCGCTGTTCTTTGCCTTGACGATCGCCTTTGTCGGCAGCGCCGACGGCCCTGTGGCGCTGCTGCTGGCGCTGTGCGGATTCCTTCTCGCCGTTGCGGGCAGCGCCTTGGTCGTCTGGTCCCGACGCGAACTCGGCTCGGCATGGAGTTTTGTGCCGACAGTGGTTCAAGGCACAGGCCTCGTCACAACCGGCCCCTATCGCCTCGTGCGCCACCCAATCTACCTAGGCCTGGTATTAGTGGCCACGGGCGAAGCGCTCGTCTTCGGCAGCTGGCCTGCCCTCATGACTGTACTGTGCGCGATTGTCCCGACCTTCGCCTGGCGCGCCCGCGTGGAGGAGAAACTGCTGAGCCGGACATTTGGCGAAACCTACGAAGCCTACCGGCAACGAACCAAAATGATCATCCCTCACCTTTTATAAGGCCCGCGCACGCCGGTTCAGAATGATTGCGACGGAATGCCCCCTAGAGCACGCGGCGTTACGCCATGGCCAGACCGGTCAAGGCAATAAACCGCTTCATCAACCACCCCGAGGAGCCATCCATGAAACGACGTCAGCTTGCACTCTACGCTGTGGCGCTGGCCGTCAGCGCGTTGGGAGCCACTGCATACGCGCAGACGACGGCCCAACCGTTTCCGGCCAAGGTCATCACGATCTATGTGCCTTACCCCGCCGGCGGCGTCTCCGACCAGCAGGCGCGCACAATTGCGCCGCACCTGTCCAAAGCCCTGGGACAACCCGTGGTGGTCGACAACCTGACCGGCGCCGGCGGCTCGATTGCAGCGCAGAAAATGCTGTCTTCACCCGCTGACGGGCACAGCCTGATGGTGGTTTCGCCGAACGAAACTATCCTGGCGCCGCTGACCATTGCCGGCCTGAAATACCAAGCCGAAGACTTTCGCTTGCTGGCCAATGGCATTGCCGCACCCACTGCGCTGCTGGCGCGCGCCACACTGGAGGCGAATAACGTCAACGAGTTGCTGGCCTACGGCGCCAACAAAGAATTGAGCTACGGCAGCGTCGGCCTTGGCTCGATGCCGCACCTGACAGCGGAAGACTTCCGCCAACGCACCGGGGCGCGCCTGCTGCACGTACCCTACAGAGGCGGCGCGCCAATGATCCAGGACATGATGGCAGGGCATATCGACATCGCGTTCATGGCTTTTGCCGGCCCGATCCTCGGTATGGTTTCCGCAGGAAAGATCAAGGTCATCGGAATGGCCACTGAACCGCGCATCCCGGCACTGGCGCGGTTCGCCGTGCTGAACGACTATCCGGCGCTCAGGGACTTCGACTACCCGGTCTGGAGCACCTTCGCCGTCTCGAAATCGGTGCCCGAAGAGACCGCTGCCAAACTCAACCAAACCCTCAACGAGATCATGCAGTTGCCCCAAGTGCAAGCCTGGGTCAAGACAACAGGCTCGTTCGTTCTAGAACCCATTACGCTCAAAAGCGCGGCTGATTTCTACCAAACTGAAACGCGAAAGGTTCGCGGGCTGGCCAAGGCTGTCAACTTGGTCGCCCAATAACACGCTGAAGCTTTCGTCAACTGGATTCAGCCGGACTTCGAATTCGCATATCCCGTTCAACTCACTGTGAAAAGACAGCGATCTATCCCCCAACCGTGGCTTTTGTCGGTTTTTTCAAGCCCGTTAAAACCTTGCCCAAACCTCGCTCACTGCGGCTCTTACAGCAGGCCCATGCACACAAAATGCGCCTGCCGCTTCTCCAGAAACGTTGCAGCCTCCCTGCGCACCGGGGGTGATGGTGGCGTCTTCTTTCGCCGTGCCGATCTGCTCGTAAGATGGGCACGTACCCGTGGCTCTGGACAATGCGCCGCCGCGTGATGCGCTCGAACAAGTCCAACGTAGAGGCGTGCAGTGCGCGGGTGGCGCTGCATGAGTTGCTTGAAATCGGCAAGGCGGATGCAGGCGAGTGCTGTCGATCCCAAGCATTAGGGAAGCGCTGAACAAATCCCCAGTAGAGTGCGATCAGCCGGGCTTGGGCGGTCTGCTGCGTTGAATTTCTTGCCTGTGCTTCAGAGGATAGGCGGGGCTATTGCCTGCGAAATCCGCCTTGCATCCCATCCCGATCCGCCTGCCGCACATCCGCAAGGACTTATTCAGCGCTTCCTTGGCTGGTACCCGTCATCGTCGCGCCAGAAGGCCTGGGCCCTGCCCGCGATACGACGGACAGGATGTTCAACCGCATGGGTTGAAGTATGGCATGCCATAGGCAGGTTGGACTGCCTCGCGGCTTGGCAAGCGCGACGGTTAACATGCCTTGAATGACAGCCAATCCCAAACCTGCCCCGCGCGCGCTGCGACCGAATGATCGAACGGGAGAGCGCATCGTCGCACAGACAAAAGCGAGTGAGGGCGAGCGCCTGTCCAAGCGCGTTGCCGAGCTGGTGCCCTGCTCGCGCCGCGAAGCCGAGCAGTACATCGAAGGCGGTTGGGTGATGGTGGATGGTCAGGTGTTGGAAGAGCCGATGTTTCGCGTGTCCAGCCAAGCGGTGGCGATGGACCCGCATGCCAGCCTGCTGGAACTTGCCGCCGTAACGCTGCTGCTGCACAAGCCACCGGGTTATGACGCCACGGCGATGTTGGGGGAGGCCAAGCCACGAGCCCACCTTTCAGTGAAACCGGCGCAGCAACTGCTCAAGCCAGATGCCCGCGCGGCAGAGGACGCCTCGGGCACGCGCATGCTCAAGCGGCACTTTGCCAAACTCACTGCAACAGTGGCGCTGGAGACTGCCGCCAGCGGCTTGGTGGTTTTTACGCAGGACTGGCGGGTTGCGCGCAAGCTGACGGAAGACGCCGGTGTGATGGAGCAGGAGGTGATTGTGGAGGTGGCAGGCACCGTGCCGCCGCAGACCTTGCAGCGCCTGAACCAGGGCATGCTTTCTGACGGCCTGCCGCTGCCCGCTGTGAAGGTCAGCATCAACAGCGCCAGCGACGCATCGGCCAAGCTGAGGTTTGCCCTGAAGGGTGTGCACCCCGGCTTGATTGCGTACCTGTGCGAGCGCGTGGACTTGCAAATTATGAGCATGAAACGGATGCGGGTTGGGCGCGTCAGCCTGTCGGGCCTGGCGATGGGGCAGTGGCGCTATCTGGCGGCGCATGAGCGGTTTTAGCGGGCTCGGGCAAGGCTGAATCCAAAAAACTGCATTCACCGCTAAGATATTGAAATGCATCAAACCCCCACCATGACACCTCACGCAAACCACAAATTCCATCCCAAGTCGGCGCACGTCATCAACAGGCGCACCGGGCTGGAAAAACTGCTGCTCGCACTGGCAGCATCATTGGCAACTCTCTCGCCACTGCCCACCGCCGCACAATCGACACCCCAACCCACCGACTGGCCCGCCCACCCCATCACCTTCATCATGGGCTTCCCTGCGGGCTCCGGCGTGGACATCGTGGCGCGCGCCCTGCAGGAGCCGCTGGGCAAGGTGCTGGGCCAACCCATCATCATTGATTACAAAGTAGGCGCGGCAGGCAACATCGCCAGCGACTTTGTGGCCCGCGCCAAGGCAGACGGCTACACCATCGCCTTTGGCACGGCGGCCACGCACGGCAGCAATGCTGCGCTTTACAAGAGCCTGCCGTTTGATGTGGAAACCTCGTTTGTGCCGGTGACGCCGATTCTTGACGTGTCCAACGTGCTCACCATCAACCCCGATGTCATCAACGTCAAAACGCTCAAGGACTTTGTGGACCTGGTCAAGGCCAACCCGGGCAAGTACGACTACGCATCCACTGGCAACGGCGCAGGCACGCACATGGCGTTTGCCGAGTTCAACTCGCGCCTCGGCTTGGAGATGACGCACGTGCCCTACAAGGGTGGGCCGGAAGCCATTGCCTCGATGCTGAAAGGCGAAACCTGCTGCATCATGAATCAGGTGCAGACCGTGCTCCCGCACTACCAGGCCGGCAAGGTGCGCCTGCTGGGGGTCACCACACTGCGCCGCGTGGCCGTGGTGCAAGAAGTGCCCACCATTGCCGAGAGCGGCCTGGGCGGCACGGCGGGTTTTGACAGCTCGATCTGGTTTGCGCTGTTCGCCCCCAAGGGCACCCATCCGCAGATCGTCGCCAAGCTCAACGCCGCTGTGCGCACGGTGCTTGAAATGCCCGACGTGCGCAGCCGGTTTGAGTCCATGGGCAACAGCATTCGCATCGAGTCCCCGTCTGAATTTGCCAGCACGGTCAAGCTCAACCGCGCCAAGTGGGTTGAGGTTGTGCGGGCGGCAAAGATTGCAATTCAGTGAGCAGGCTTGTGAACGCATTTTCCGAGGCGGCGACCCATATTCCTGCGGGCCTGCCAGCGCTTGAGCAGCGCCTGCAACAAGACCTCGCCTACCTGTGCTGGCCGGGCGTGACGTGGATGCCAGAGCGAAGGCGCAACGGCACGCGGGTGATGGACCTGGCCATCATTGGCGCGGGCCAGGCGGGCCTGGTCGCTGCGGCTGCGCTGCAAAAGCTGGGCATTCACGCCACGGTGCTTGACCGGTCCCCCCAGGACTTTGAAGGCCCGTGGGCGACGACCGCGCGCATGGAAACTCTGCGCTCACCCAAGCAGCTCACCGGCCCCGCGCTGGGCCTGCCCTCGCTCACGGTCCGGGCCTGGTTTGAGGCGCAGTTTGGCGCAGCCGCATGGGAGCAGCTGGACAAAATCCCGCGCCTGCAATGGATGGACTATTTGCGCTGGTACCGCCGCGTGATGAACATTGAGGTGCGCAACGACACGCTGGTGACGGGGATATTTCCGCAGAGCGATGGGCTGGTGCGGCTGACGTTGAACAAGTCCGGTATCGATCAATCCACAACCGAAATCTTTGCGCGCCGCGTGGTGCTGGCCACCGGCCGCGACGGCTTGGGGGGCGCGTCGGTGCCTGCGTTCATCGCCCAGCTAAAACGAAGGTTATGGGCACACTCGTCAGACGCGATGGATTACGGCCAACTCAAGGGCCTGCGCGTGGGCGTGGTGGGCGCAGGATCGTCGGCCATGGACAGCGCCGCCAGCGCGTTGGAGGCTGGTGCCGCCAGCGTGGATTTGCTGATTCGCCGGGCCGACATTCCGCGCATCAACAAAAGCAAGGCCGCTGGCGTGCCCGGCCTGGTGCAGGGCCACTACGACCTGCCCGACGCGTGGAAATGGCGTATCCGCCACTACATCAACGTGCAGCAGGTGCCGCCGCCGCGCAACAGTACGCAACGCGTCTCGCGCCATGCCAATGCGCGCTTTCACGTCAGCAGCCCTGTCGTAGACGTGCAGGATTTGGGCGACACCATCCGGCTCGCCACACCGCGCCAAGAGTTCACGTTCGACTTTCTGATCGTGTCCACCGGCTTTCAGGTCGACTGGACCCGCCGCCCCGAGTACGCCGCTATTGCACCCCACGTGCGCGCGTGGCGCGACGTTTACAAGCCCGACGCAGGCGATGACGATGAGGAACTCGCCGATTCACCCTACCTCGGCCCGGTGTTTGAGCTGCAGGGAAAAACTGAGGGCACCTGTACCGGCCTGGAGCGCATCCATTGCTTTTGCTACCCCGCCACAATTTCACACGGCACCGTGTCGGGCGACATCCCCTCCATCAGCGACGGCGCCCGCCGCCTCGCCAGCGGCATCGCCAGCCTGTTTTACCGGGAAGACGTGGCGGCGCATTTCGCCACTTTGCAGGCGTTCGCGGAGCCGGAAATTTTTGGCGACGAGTGGACGCCTTCGCCGTGATGAATTGCCTACCACTGACCAACCACCTGCGAACCCCGATGCGCCACCCATGCGGCATCAGGACTGCCCGGCATCGCTTGGCACAACCCACACAAATCAGCCGCCATGACACATTCCGTTGACTCACCCAACCAAGCTGACATCATCGACCAGATGGCAGGGCTTGAGGCCGGCAGTCTGCTACACACCCTGCGCCAACAGCGCGACAAGGTTGCTGTCGCCACACAGGGCAGTTACGACGCGATGTTTGACGTGGCTGTGAAAGGCATGAGCGTGACCGAGCGCCTGCTGGTGGCGCTGCACGCGTGCAGCCTGTCGCAGGCGGGTGAATTGACGGCGCACTACCGCAGCCTCCTGGTCGCGCTCAAGGTTGATGCAGCGCTGCTTGCAATTGCAGAACGTGTTGCAGACGCTGGTGCAGAAACTAATGCCAAGCCTATTGCCGAATGCGTTGCCGAATCTTGCAGCGGTGCAGCCGCTGCCGAGCCCCGCCTGCGCGCCATGCTGGCCTTCACCCGCACCCTGATCACCAACCCCACAGAAGGCGACAAGCCCGCCCTGATGAAGCTGACGCACGCGGGCTTGACCACACCTGCAGTCGTGGCGCTGGCTCAGTTGATTGCATTCGTGTCATACCAATTGAGAGTGGTGGCTGGCCTCAAGGCGATGCAGGCGCTGCAACAGGGAGAAGCCCCGCATGAGCACCGAAACGCTGCAACCCCCAGCGATCAGGCCCGCGCGCCCCACGGCAAGCGGGACCTGAACCAACCCATCCGGATTAAGGGCTTCACCAACGCCGTGCTCGACTGGAAAGCCTGGCTCGATGTGGTGAACCCCGCCACGGCCAGCGCAGAGCAAATCGCCGTGCTGGAGGAAAGCAACGTCAAGGCAAAAGTGTCTGACTACTACCTGCTGCTGGTGCACCAGACCCGCATCCTGCACCAACGCTCCATCGCCTTCAACGCCATCATGTACGCCCCCGCCGGCCTGTCCCGGGCGGAGCGGGAACTGGGCTCGCTGGTCACATCGCGCATCAACGGCTGCGTGTACTGCGCCTCGGTCCATGCGCAGCGCTTTGAGCAACTGGCCAAGCGCAGCGATGTGGTGGAGCAGGTGTTTGATGAACCGCAGACTGCGGGCACGACAGCGCGGGAGAAAGCCATAGTGCAGGCCTCGATATCGCTCACGCAAGCGCCCGAGGCATTCAATGCTGCCGACATTCGCGCACTCCAAGATACCGGTCTGACGCAGATCGAAATTCTCGACCTGATCCACTCAGTGGCCCTGTTCGCCTGGGCCAACCGGCTGATGCTGAATCTGGGTGAGCCGGTGGTTCAGGAGGGTTCGTAGGCCAATTTTAGGATGCGTTTTCGGATATTTTTGGAAAAAATAGGCCCTAGCCCTTGTTTAGAGTGCATATGAAGCTATTATTAATATAGCTAATGCACGCTGTCTTTCAAAAAGTGTGAAGCCCACCGATAAGCCGGATTCTGTGGCCCCTTGAACACCCGAAAGTGCCCAAAAGGTGACTGCCATTAATCTGGGCCGTTGATCACTCAACGGCTCGGTGCTACCTACCCGCCAACTCCGGGGGCCCCGGTCATGGCGCTGCGGCGAACCGCCTCGCTTTGCGTTGGCCTACTTGGTATTGCTGCGCGTAGAGATTGCCCGTTTCACTCGATGGGCGGTTGCCCACCCTTCGACTCGTCTCTGTTGCTCTGATCCTCACCTTATAACTCTGGCTTGCGCCTCGGAATTTCGGTGGACAGCCGTTAGCTGCTACGCCGCCCTGCGCAGTCCGGACGTTCCTCCAGTGCCTGGTTTCCCAGATTGCACCAGCGACAGTCTGGCGGGCTTCACACACGGATTATCGCAGTGGGTCAAAATAGGAGGTGTTGTGCCCAGATTTCCTTGCCACATCGGCGCTGTAGTAGGCGTGCCGACGCAGACAGTGCTTCAGCACGGCAAGGAGACACAACGACCTACAGTGTCGATTTGGAAAGGAACCCCATGAAAGCTGACAACATCCTGCAGACTATTGGCAACACGCCGCACGTGCGCATCAACCGCCTGTTTGGCGCGGGCCACAACGTCTACATCAAATCGGAGCGCAGCAACCCCGGCGGCTCAATCAAGGACCGCATTGCGCTGGCCATGGTGGAAGACGCTGAAAAATCGGGCGCGCTCAAATCCGGCGGCACCATCATCGAGCCTACCTCGGGCAACACCGGCATTGGCCTGGCCATGGTGGCGGCCGTGAAGGGCTACAAAATCATTCTCGTCATGCCCGACAGCATGTCCATCGAGCGCCGCCGCCTGATGCTGGCCTACGGCGCGACATTTGATTTAACGCCCCGCGAAAAAGGCATGAAAGGCTGCATCGCTCGCGCCACCGAACTGGTCGCCGCCACACCCAACTCGTGGATGCCGCAGCAGTTTGACAACCCCGCCAACATCGACGCCCATGTGCGCGCCACAGCGCAGGAGATTCTGGCGGATTTCCCCAAGGGCATAGACGCCCTTATCACCGGCGTGGGCACCGGTGGCCACCTGACCGGCTGCGCGCGCGTGCTCAAGGCCAAATGGCCGCAGCTCAAGGTGTTTGCGGTGGAGCCCACTGCCTCGCCCGTGATCTCAGGCGGTGCGCCGGCCCCGCACCCGATTCAGGGCATTGGTGCCGGCTTCATCCCCAAAAACCTCGACATGTCTTTGCTCGACGGCGTAATCCAGGTCGATGCCGAACCCGCCCGGGAAATGGCCCGTCGCTGCGCTCGCGAAGAAGGCATGCTGGTCGGCATCTCGTCAGGCGCCACACTCGCCGCAATTGCGCAAAAACTGCCCAATCTGCCAGCGGGCGCCACGGTGCTGGGCTTCAACTACGACACAGGGGAGCGGTACCTGTCGATTGAGGGGTTTTTGCCGGGTTGATCGAAAATGCCACGACTCTCGTGCACCACACCGGTTGCCGCCGACTGAAAACAGACCCACTTTGGGCCATAGTGCCGATTCAAGACCGACCCTCTTGTTTTACTTGCTCTGCCTGAATATTGGGCAGGGGACAAACAATGGACCGTCTGCGTAACTCATCGCGAGTCGGTGTATACCGGATCGGTATAGGCTGCAGGGTTCAGTAAGTGCAACACCGCTATGCCCTCAGAATCAACATCGAAATTGACAGAAGGGAAGCTGCTGGATCAGTCCGTGGAATATTGAGTGAATGGGAATACGATTGTCCATACAATACGTGCCATGAACATCGAATGGGATCCTCACAAGGCGCAAGCCAATGTGCAAAGTCACGGCGTGACTTTTATGGATGCTGCGACTGTACTCACCGATGACTTTGGCTTAACCCGTGAAGACCCCGATGCAATTGGGGAGCAGCGCTTTGTCACGCTGGGGATGAGCGCCACCGGCGTTTTGCTGGTGGTGGTGTACACCCATCGCGAACCCGATATTTACCGCTTGATCTCCGCCTGGAAAGCCAATAAACCGCAAAGGAGCTACTATGAAAAAAATCGCCGCTGAACCGCACCGTGACATTGACTTTTCCACAGCCTGGCGTGGCGCGGTAATTCCCGCAGAGGCTGGTAAAACCAAAATCTCCATCCGCATCGACAACGCCGTGATTGCACATTTTCGCACCCAGGTGGAACTTGCCGGCGCGGGCAATTACCAGACGCTGATGAACGATGCCTTGCTGGCCTTTATCCAGCAACGCTCGGTGGTGGATGCTCTGCGGCTGGTGGTACGCGAGGAACTGGCTGCGCCAAGAAGCAAGGTGCCTTCCTCGCCGCGGCGGGTTCGCGGCGGCGCGCTTGCCGCTTGATGGGGCGCGTGGCCAACTGATGGTGCCACGGTGCTGGGCTTTAACTACGACACCGGTGAGCGGTACCTGTCGATCGAGGGGTTTTTGCCAGCTTGACCGCTTGGAAGCAGCAGCCGTCTAAATCTGGCAATTTCGCTGTGGTGCCAGGGCTTGAATCTGGAGATCGTGGACGATAACCGACTGTGATCGATACTGAAAGCGTGTGGGCGAAGTGCGGGCCAGGTGTCGGCGTTCGCCGAGCTCATCTCCAGAGCGTGCTGGTCAGGGCATTGGGCGCTGCAGAAGTTCGGTTTGCGGCCTGCGTAACCGCTATCGCGCAGCACCTGGACGCTGCTGCCGTCACGTTCTCCGACGGCACCGAGCGCAGCTATGACCTCGTGGTCGGTGCCGCTCGGGTACGGTCAACGACACGCCGTCTAGTGTAGTGTTGCACTCTTGATGGCACAAATAAAACGGATGGATTTTTGGACAGGGCAAGGCGCAAACCACAGCGATACCAGTGGGTATCGCGCGGATTTGCAACGCCGCCATGGCCGAAAAGGCACCGTTTTATGTGCCAGACAGAGTGCAACACTG
>JANYJD010000127.1 GCA_025358555.1 Rhodoferax sp. | reverse complement strand
CCCCGCGCGGGTCGCGCAGGCCGTATTTGTGCAGGTAGGTGTAGTCGGCATGGCCGGGCCTGAAAGACTGCAGGATGTTGCCGTAGTCTTTGCTGCGCTGGTCGGTGTTTTTGATCAACAGGCAGATCGGCGTGCCGGTGGCTGCGCGGTGGCGGCACCAGCACGGCAATACGGTCGATCCGGTTGCTGCAATTAGCAGTCTTGACTGCTCCGCTGACCTACCGGGATGTGGTGAAAAAGGCTTGATCGTCGGCACCGAAGGCGTATCAATCGAGTGCTGGATATTTGTCCAGTATTTAGCAGCGTTGGAGCTAAGTGGATACCCCTTAACAACATACAGTAATTCAAACTTTCATTCGCGTCCTTGTTTCGGTCTACCAGCCAGGTAGCCGTCAGGCAGCAAACAGCGGGTAGGGGCTGGTTTCGGCGGCATCCATCATTTCGTAGGCCAGCGCTGCCGTCATACCAGACTGAACGTCTGCAAACAGAGGGTTGTCCCATAAGTTGTTCTGCTCTAGCGGGTCGTCTGCCAGGTCGTACAACTCACCCCAAGTCTCTTCAGCATACAGGGTCAGTCTATGGCGGCTGGTCACCAGTGTGCGCAGCCGCAGGCGGTGGCTCAGGCCAAAGTCGCGCCGCTGGGTTTCTTCCTCAATCAGCACCTGTTGGCGCAGCGCGTCGGTCTGGCGCTGAATCACGGGCATCATTGACCGCCCCTGCATGCCGTGCGCCGCCTCTATGCCAGCCCTGGCCAGGACGCTGCTCGCGATGTCTGTGGTTTGCGCCAGGGCAGATGTTCGCGATGGGGTATTTTGGCCCGCCGTGTCGCGCCACATGAATGGCACGCGCACCAGCGGCGTGTAGTGCAGGCCGCCCTTGAGCAGCAAGCCCCGGTCACCCAGCATGTCGCCATGGTCGCTGGTAAAGGCAATCACGGTGTTGTCGTCAAGCCCCAGCGCTTTCAGTGTGTCATGCACCCTGCCGATGGCATCGTCCACACAGCTGATGTTGCCGTAGTTGAGCGCCATTGCCTCGCGCGCCTCGCGCTCGCTGCAGGCGAACAGGCCGTGGCCAGACTTGCGCGCCGTGCCCTGACGGGCTGCGTTGCGCAAGGCGGCAATGGGCGGTGGCGGGTTATTCAGGGGGCTGCTGAAGTTGGCTGGCAACACCATGTCTTCAGGCTTGTACATGTCCCAAAATCGGCCAGGTGGTGTGTACGGGTGGTGCGGATCCGGAAAGGAGCATTGCACAAAAAAGGGCGCGCCATCGCCCGCGCGGTCACGCAAAAAGTCGCAGGTGCGGTCCGCAATGTAGCGGGTGGGGTAGAGCTCTTCGGGCACGCGGGTACGCCAGGCCTGGCCGACCTTGCTGAGCATAAATTCAGGCGTGGCAATGGCGTGGTCTGGGCCTATCAGTTGTTCGGCATGATTGACCTGGGTGTCGAGCCAGCGCCGCCAGTGGCCTTGTTGTTGGTCAGCATGGCCGATGGTCAGGCGCACTGTGTCAAAGCCGTAATAACGCAGCGTCAGGTCAAAGGCCGGGTCATGCGCCCAGCTGGCGGCCTGCTCTTGCCCGTAGCGGCCTGGGTGAGGCTGGCGCGACTGCGCCTTTAGCGCCTTCTCGCCCGGCGCAGGCCAGGCCCTGGGCATGCTGGTGATGTTTTGCAGGTGCGCCTTGCCCATCAGGCCCGTGCGGTAGCCCGACTGGCGCAGCATGTCGACAAAAGTCAGCTCCGCGTGCGACAGCTCGCGCCCATTCATCTGCACCCCGTGCACACTGGGCATGCGGCCCGTCATCAGCGATGCGCGGTTGGGCTGGCACAGCGGCGTGGCCACATAAAACCTGTCAAACACACACGCCTGACTGGCGATGTAGTCAATGTGCGGCGTTGCCACCACCGTGTTGCCATAGCAGCCCAGGTGGTCTGCCCGATGCTGGTCGGTGATGAACAGCAGAAAGTTGGGACGCTTCATGCGGCTTATTGCGAGGCTAAGAGAGCGTTAACAAATAACATGATCAATTTTAACTTGATCGAATGCAATAGTTCCAGTCGCCACGGAAGTTGTCACGCTCAATTTTGATGGCATCGAAGTCTTCATCAGGAACGATGGTCCCTTTGGGATAGTCAG
>JANYJD010000023.1 GCA_025358555.1 Rhodoferax sp. | reverse complement strand
CCCGTACCATTTGAATACTGAGCATTCATCCAGGTGTGGAGCTAAATGGATACACCTTGAAAAAATATAGTATTTAGGCGAATTGCGCAGTGCATCGCTTGCGCTCCAAGGGGTCACCATGAAAATCTTGCCTGCCGACTTTGAAGGTCAGTCTATCCGCCGCGTGTTTGATGAGACCACCGAGACTTGGTGGTTCTCGGTCATTGACGTGGTGCAGGTGCTCACGGAGCAGGCGGACTATCAGACAGCCCGCAAATACTGGAACAAGCTCAAGGAACGACTGGGCAAAGAAGGCAGCGAGTCGGTGACAAACTGTCACCGACTGAAATTGCCCGCTGCTGACGGCAAGAACTACCTGACCGACGTTGCCAACGCCGAAACCCTGCTCCGCCCAGTCCAATCCGTCCCCCCCAACTGATCCGTGACACCCTGCTGAGTCTGGCCGTAGAAGGCCTCTACCACGCGCGGTGGAGCGCCACTATTCATGACGAGTGGACGCGCAGCCTGCTCAAAAAAAGCCAGAACTTTTTGACCGGCTACCGCTGGTGATTGAACGTGTTGCCGCCGACCCAAAACTGACCCACGGTGGGTGCGGCGGTGGCGGGCTTCAACTACGACACGGGGGAGCGGTACCTGTCGGTTGAGGGGTTTTTGCCCGCCTGAAATCGCTTGGCATGCTGATCTCGCAGGCGGACCCTGTCAAGCTGGCTGATCAAACCTGCCAGGCTCGTACCGCTCAACCGTCAACCCATCCAGACTGATGTCCGGCGGGCGGCCCGAAATCACGTCGGCCATAACGCGGCCTGTGCCGGCTGCCATGGTCCAGCCGAGCGTGCCGTGGCCGGTCGCAAGGTAAAGATTGGGAATATGAGTGCCTCCCAAAATCGGCGTGCCGTCGGGCGTCATTGGCCGCAGGCCGCACCAGAACTCGGCCCGGCTGATGTCGCCGCCTTTGGGAAACAGATCGGTCACAACGTGGTTCAGTGTTGAGCGCCGCGCCTCGCGCAGTTTCAGGCTGAAGCCCGCCAGCTCTGCGGTGCCGCCCACGCGGATGCGGTCGCCCAGGCGCGTCACGGCCACTTTGTGCGTCTCGTCCATGATGGTGGATTCGGGGGCGAATTTCGGGTCGGTGATGGGCACGGTGATCGAATAGCCTTTGACCGGGTACACCGGCAGGTCAATGCCCAGCGGCTTGACACACTGCGGCGAGTAGCTGCCCAGAGCCACAAGGTAAGCGTCAGCCGACAGCATCTCCTCGCCGGCGTCCGCCTTGGTGCCTGTGCGAGTGCAGACGCCGGTGATCTTGCCGCCAGCGGTCTCAATGCGCCCAATCGCCGTGCCAAAGCGAAACGTGACGCCCAGCGCGGCCGCCATTTTGGCGATGTTCTGCGTGAATTTGAAGCAGTCGCCCGTCTCATCGCCCGGCAGGCGCAGCGCACCGACGAACTTCTCTTTGACCAGTGCCAGCGCGGGCTCCACCTTGCAGTAGCTATCACGGTCCAGCACCTCAAACGGCACGCAGTATTCTTTGAGAATTTCAACGTCTTTGCCGATGCCATCGAGCTGCTTCTGCGTGCGAAAGAGTTGCAGCGTGCCCTGCGTCCGCTCGTCGTATTGAATGCCGGTCTCCTGGCGCAGCGCCACCATGCAATCGCGGCTGTATTCGGCCACGCGCACCATGCGGCCCTTGTTGGTGCGGTAGCGCGCCGCCGTGCAGTTGCGTAGCATCATCGCGCCCCAGCGCCACATGGCCATGTCGAGCATAGGCCAGATCACCAGCGGGCTGTGGTGCATCAGCATCCACTGAATGGCCTTGGCCGGCACTCCTGGCCCAGCCCAGGGGGCCGAATAGCCGGGGGACACCTCACCGGCGTTGGCGTAACTCGTCTCCAGCGCCGGGCCGCTCTGCCTGTCAACCACAGTCACTTGATGGCCCGCGCGGGCCAGGTAATACGCGCTGGTGGTTCCGATGACGCCGCTGCCGAGAATCAGGATATGCATGGTGGAGTTGGCATGATGGGTTTGCCTGGGTGGTGACGTATTTTTCATTGTCCATGAGGCCAGTCGTAAAATTCAAGGCTTCTGCTTGATAACCCCAAGCCATACCGATATTGCCCATGATTCGACTCACCGAGCTCAAGCTGCGGCTTGACCATTCACCTGACGATTTGACCGCGCTGGTGCGCAAGACGCTGGGACTGGCCGGGGCTGAAATTCCCACGCTGCATATTTTCAAGCGAAGCATCGACGCCCGCAAGGCTGAGCTGCTGCTGGTGTACATCGTTGACGTGGACTTGCCGCCTGTACTTGCATCAGCGCTGCTGGCAAAGTTTGCAGGCCATTTGCACATTAGCCTGGCGCCCGACATGGCCTACCACGTGGTGGCACAGGCACCGATGGATACGCCGCTGCGACCTGTGGTCGTGGGCTTCGGCCCCTGCGGCATGTTTGCGGCGCTGCTGCTGGCGCAAATGGGCTTCAAGCCCATCGTGCTGGAGCGCGGCAAGACCGTGCGTGAGCGCACCAAAGACACCTGGGGCCTGTGGCGTAAAAACGTGCTTAACCCCGAGGGCAATGTGCAGTTTGGCGAGGGCGGCGCGGGCACGTTTTCAGACGGCAAGCTGTGGAGCCAGATCAAGGACCCGCGCCATCTGGGCCGCAAGGTGATGCAGGAGTTCGTCAAGGCCGGTGCGCCGCCCGAGATTCTGGTGGATGCCCACCCGCACATTGGCACTTTCAAGCTGGTGAAGGTGGTGGAAAACATGCGCGC
>JANYJD010000012.1 GCA_025358555.1 Rhodoferax sp. | reverse complement strand
TCCACCGGCTCGCGCTGCAAGAGCAGGTTGCGCCGCGCCAGCACCAGCGCAGCGGCCGCATCATCGTCCAGCCACAGGGCTGCCAAGGCCAGCTCGCGGCCATGCAGGGCCGGGTCGTCGCCCCGGCGCACCAGCTCGGCGGAATATTCCTTGAGCTGCGCGCGTGCGCCTACCCAGCGTGCATCGCCCAGCCGCTTCCACGCGGCAGCGCGGCGCAGCACCACGGCGTCGGTCTCGGGCAGCGCGGCCAATGCGGCCAGCGCCTGCGATGTTTTGCCGGAGCGCAGCAGCAAGTCGCTGTAGGCTATAGCCGTGTAGAGGTCAGGCTCAAGCTTCAGACTGCTTTGGTAAGCACTGGCAGCCGCGCTGGCTTGCCCTGCCCGCTCCTGGCTCTCTGCCAGCAATGAATAAAGCCAGCTTTGCTGTCCGGCATCTGCGGTTTGCGCAATCAGTGTTTGCAAGCCCTGCGCTGCTGGCAGGTGCTGGCCCTGCAATGACTGCGTTTCGAGCCTGCAAGCCTGCGCATACAGGGCCTGGCCAGCGCGCGCAACTGCATCGCAGGCCTTCAATGATTCTGCATACCGGGCCGACAGCCGTTCCAGCGCGGCCAGGTTGAGCCAGCCCTGGGCGTGCAGGGGTGCACGCGCCAGCGCTGCGCTGAGAATTTTGCGCGACGCCTCAAACTCATGGCGCCCCTGCTGCACGGTGGCCTGCAGCACGGCAATGTCCACCGGCGCATCGGTGCGGTCCCACCACGGCAGCAGCGCGGCTTGAGCGCGGCCCCAGTAGCGCGTGTCGCCGGTCTGGCGGGCGACCGCAATGTCCTGGCGGGCCTGCACTGCGGCGGCTGCAGGGTCGGCCAGCTTGGCGGCTGATGCAACGGTTGCGGATGTGCCGCTTGCAAAGCCCGTGCGCGCCGGCCGCGTGCGCGTGATCGCGGGCAGCACTTCCAGCACCTCATCGTCTTTGGCGGGTTGCAGCGGAGTCACCGCCAGCGCGTTGAGGCTGAGTGTTGATAGCAGCAACACCTGCGCCAGCGTGGACCCTATGAAATGGAAGGAATGCACCCGTCTGTTTGTCATTTTTTTTCTGCTGTATCCACGTTGTGCGATTACGTCATGCGTTCAAAAATAGGCGGCGAAAAAAAGCCCGACATGCCGCAGGGCGCGGAATGCCGGGCTGTTTGATATACCAGGGCTATTGGCTAGATCGCGCTGGGCTCGGCTGTGTCATCGACCGCCAGCGTGATGGCGTTGACGTCCACCTCATCGCTGTTCTCGCTGTTGCCAGCAATCAGGCCCGTGATGTAGTCAAGTGTCTTTTGGACGCTTTGCCCGGTCTGGGTAGACGGATCGACCGGGGCAACCACCGGGTCGTCGTTGCTGCCACACGCGGCGACCAGTGCAGCAGCACTGGCTACCGCCAGCATCATTTTCACATTGGGTTTTCTCATGATGTTTCCTTAACAGCCGTGCTTACCTGGAACCTGGGTTGGGGGTGTTCAGATACGGGAAGGTCGCCAGGAACGGCACCGTTGCCTGGTCCACCGCATCGTGAATGTTAGCTGCATTCGGCAAACCATTAGGGCCGGGTGCAGCCATCAAAGCCGTGAGCGCGTTTGCATCGCACTTGGAAGTGAGCGATGGCACACCCGGCACGGAGTTGAGCTTCAACGAGTCGTTGGTACCGTTGATGGCGCACAGGCCACCCACTGCTGCCACCAACGTGATGTCAACAATGTCGTCTTTGGGCCGACGACCGTTCGGGTAGCCCGCCAGATCGACGGCCTGCGCCAGGTTGGCCGTGCCACCAACCCGCAACACTTCACCTGCTACGCCCAGCCGGTTCTGGCTTGCGAAGGGAACGGGCGCAATCGCCGTGTTCAAGCGCATCATCTCTGAGGCCGTGGGTGTTACAGGCTTGTTGACGCCAGTGATGCCGGTGAGGAACGTGGTCAGCAGGTCCGTGCGTGGCAAGTTGGTTGGGGCCACCGCTTTGGTGTCACTGGCCAGCACCAGACCCAGCAAGGCGGGAAAGGTGGGGGTGGCAACATAGGCCAGGAACTGGCCATCGTCTTTGGGTTGTGACGCGTTGAATTTGTCTTTGTCTGGCAGGCCAATCACCAGCTCATTGACCAGCGGGTTGCCCAGACGGGACACTTGCACCCAGGCACCGCCCTGTTTGGTGGCGTTGTCGTTGCCGGAAGCGGGTTTGCCGTTGAGCAAACGCGCTTGGCGCAGGCTGGCCGTGGTCCAGCCGCCGATGACAGGGTCGCCGCCTGCGGTCAGGCAGTCTTTGTGCACTTCCATGGCAATGGTGGTCACGTTGGAACGCTGAATTACATGCTGGCCACCCAGGCCGGCCGCGTCTTTGTTGGCGGGGTCAAGCAGGAAAGCAGCGGGCGCATTCACCAAGTCAAACACCGGGCCCAGGTTGACTGCAAAACCTTCCTGCCGCTGGCCTACAAACACTTTGCCTTGGTCTTTGCCTGCCGGGCATCCCGGAATGGTGATGGTGTGGATGTGCTTGCCCGCGTAGGTGGCGTAGTCGGCAATCGTTTTCACGCCGATGTTGTCTACGGGTTTTTCAAAGCTGGCACCACCACCGGTTTTGGTGATCGCGGCAACCGTGCCCTTGCGGCGGTCCCCGCGCACGACGTTGACCGAATAGGTTTCATTGACGTTGAGGTTGGGGTCGTTCAAGTCTTTCACGGCACCGGCCTGGATCAATGGAATCGCCACGCTGGCGGTGCCGATAGTCAGGGGGATTGATTTGAGCGCGTTTTTGAAGCGGAACTGGAAGGTAATGTCTTCAACGCCGTTGCCATTGTTGTCAATGTGGATTTCATACAGCGCGTTCTGGTCCATCTGGAAATAGTTGGGGCCACCGTACGGAGCTTGCAGTGGCTGGTAATTGGCCAGCAAGGTCACGTAGTCGGAGCGGCCACCCGCGCCATTGGCGGCTACGCCTTCATAACTTCGGAACATGTAGAAGTCGGTTCCATCCACTTTGGGGCTGTTGGTGATATTGGGTGCTTCCCGATGGCTGGAAGCCATTGAGCCCGTGACGGCGCCGGTTGCAGCGATCATCAAGAGGCAAGCCTTGGACAGGTGCCCTAGTTTCATTTTCATGGTTGTTTCTCCAGGTTAAATAACAGCAAATGCTGTAATGCAGTTACGCAGGGAAATGTTATTTGGATTCAAATAACATTACCAGATATGCGGCGTAGGATTACACCCCGACCACCTGTAAGCAAACGCATCAAAAAGCGAGCGATGAACAGGCAAAAAACACCATGCAACGATTCAGCATTGCCCTTGACGAGGCCCTGGCTGCAAAGTTTGACGCGCTGATTGCCGCCAAAGGCTATGCCGCTGAGCGACGCTGGCCACGAGCCCACCCACCACCGCTCTGACGCCCACACCCACCCGGTGAGCCATGTGCATTTGAAACCAATCAGTTGATTTTTCACCATTAAAAATGCCTGTAGCCCTTGTTCAGCATGCATAGTTAGCTACATTATTAGTAGTATTTTGCCTGTACTGTCTGGCCCGCCTAAAAATTGGCGACCAACGTCACCCGCAAAGAGCGCGACTCAATCGGGTGGAAGTGAACGTCGGCCACGGGTGTGGATTCCCCTTTCAGCCGCGAGTCGTAATAGTAGTCAATAGCCGAATTTTTGCGGTTGGTCAGATTGAACGCTTCCAGCTCCAGCTTGACCTTGGGACTGAATTTATAGCCAATGCGTCCGTTGAGCGTGGCAGTGCTGCTGGAGCGAACGCTGTTGTCTTCAATCAGCGGTCGCGGCCCGAAAAACCGCAACTGCAAGGCCCCAAAGTACGGGCCCAGGTTATCAACCGCCAGCGCTAGCGACGCCACGCCTTCCACCGCGCCAGGGATGCGGTTGCCCACCGGGTCCGCATCACGCAAGCGCGCGCGCGCAAAGCTCACGTCCGCATCCACCGTGAGACAGCGGTTCAATTTGTAGTAGTTTGAAAATTCAAACCCGATGCGCCGGCTGGGCCGACCCGCCTCGGTGGTGCCGGCATCGCCTGCAAACGTCAGCTCGGAGTCGAAGTCGAGCCGGTAAACGGACAGCGCACTTTGCAGGCCCACGATGGCTTCGGTGCGCACACCGAGTTCAATGCCCTTGGAGCGCACCAGAGGCTGCACCTTGTCTGCCGCCAGGCCGGTTTTTGGATCCTGCATGAGGGTGGTGCCGCGCGCGTCATTGCTGTGGAATCCGTAGCCCGCGCTGGCGTAAAACTCGGTCTTGTTCCAGGGGCCAAAAATCAGGTTAAGTTTGGGGCTGAATTTGGTGTCAGACTTAGTACCCGAATTGGCCGGGTTGTCACTGTCCACATTGAAGCGGAAGTGGTCGGCCCGCAGGCCAGCCACGGTGCGAAACTTGTCATTCCACTGGGTTTTGTTCTCTGCGTACAGCCCGATGCTGCGCTCGATGATGTGGTCTGCGCGGGTGGTTGACAACACCTGGCGCGCAACGGTGCTTTGCAGAGCGTTGGAGATGCTGTCGTTCTGGAACTGCACACCCAGCGTGGTGTCCGAGCTGCGGCCACCCAACGTGGTGGACCAGGTGCGGCTGGCGTTCACCCCCACGGTGGTGCGCCGGTCAGGCTGGGCAAACTGGTCGCCATTGACCGGGTCGTCAAGGAAATAAGTGAAGTTGGAATACAGGTCCAAGCGCTGCCGGATGACGTAAGCGTTGACCTCGGTTGAAGTGCTGTCGTTCGACTGACGCCATGCGCCCGAAAGGCTGTAGCGGCTGGCTTTGCCGCCATCAGTCTGGTCTACCGCGTCAAACCGGCCCAAAGTACCCGCGTCAAACGCGCGCTTTGGAATCTGGTCCGTGGCGTGCCATTTGGCGTCGTAAGCCATGAGCGTGACGTTGAAGCCATTGGCCTCGGTGCCCTGGCTGTAGCGCAGCACGGCGTTGCGCTTGCGGTAGTCGTCACCCACGGTGAACGGGCCATTGTTTTTTAACAGTTCCACCGCGTAAAGCAGATTGCCATCTCCCACTTTGGGTGAATCGGCCAACAGTGTGCGGACAAACCCGTTGCTTCCCAAACCAACGCTGGCAATGCCTTGGGGCAGCGTGTTGGCATACCGCACGTTGAGCGACCCGGCCGACGCAAAATCGCCGTCAGCCGCGTAAAACGGGCCCTTGCGGTAGTCCAGTAGCGCAGCCAGTTCAGGGATCAAAAAGTTCACATCGGTCCAGCCCTGGCCATGGGCGTGGCTGCGCTGGTTGACCAGCATGCCGTCAATCGTGGTGCGCAGGTCGGTGCCATGGTCCAGGTTGAAACCGCGCAGGTAAAACTGGTTGGCCTTGCCCTCCCCGCTGTGCTGGCTCACCACCAGTCCGGGCACTGCTTCCAGCAGCTCGCCGGGCCGGTAGACCGTGCGCGCTTCCAGTTGCTGCTGCGTCACCACTCCTTCGCTGGCCGTGCCCGCATCGCCCAGCACGCTGTTGCGCGAGCCCTGAATTTGCACCGGTGCCAGCGTGGCGGTGGCGACCGCATCGCTCGCCTGCGCCCAAGTGGCACCGTGAAGCAGGCAGCCGGTCGCCACGACGGCTGCCACAGCGGCAGCGGCCCGGCTTCGCTTGTGCAGGCGGCGCGTTGTGGCGTTTGGGTGATGCATGTTTGACGGGCAAGGATTGAGAGAATCGGGGTTGATGGCCTAGAAGCCAATGCGGAAAAAAGCGGAAAAGAGTACGAACAATCCATATGCCCCCCTACATTTTCGCAATCTGACACCAACAAAACGTCATGCAGCTAATACGCCGGGAAATGTTAACTGGATTCAAAAAATAGGCCGACTATCCAACGTAGGACAGAGCGCTTTGGCAACGTAGGTGACACGCCACGAATGCTGATTTCGGCGCCTGATTTAAAGTACAGGCATGAACACTGCCCACACCCAATCCGATGCCCACGCCGACGTGCTGACTTGCTTCACCCTCAGCATCAGCGGGCACATTGCCCACCTGGTGCTCAACAAGCCGCAAGCCCTGAACACCATGCACCCCACCTTCTGGCGCGAGCTGGACGGTGTGCTGACGCAATTGCACCGGGGCAAAGAGGCCCGCGTGCTGGTGATATCCAGCACTGGCAAGCACTTCAGCGCGGGCATGGCGCTGGAGACCTTCAGCGTCGGCATGGCAAACGACGCGTCTGATGGCGATGGCCTGATGGACGATCAGACGCCCGAGGGCCGCGCCGCCATTTTTGACAAGCTGCAAGACATCCAGAGCACCTTCACCAAAATCGAGACGCTGCGCATCCCTGTAATCGCGGCCATCCAGGGCGGCTGCATTGGCGGCGCGGTGGACATGGTCACCGCCTGCTGCATCCGCTATGCCACGGCAGACGCCTTCTTCTGCATTCAGGAAATCAACATTGGCCTGGTGGCAGACGTGGGCACCCTGCAGCGCCTGCCCAAGCTGATTCCGCTGGGCGTGGTGAAAGAACTGGCTTACACCGGCCGGCGTCTGGGTGCGGCAAAGGCATTGGGCTACGGCCTCGTCAACGAGGTGTTTGACACGCAGGATGCCATGCTTGCGGCAGCCTTGCAGTGCGCGGCAGAGATTGCGTCCAAGCCGCCCGTAGCGATCTGGGGCACCAAGCAGGTGGTGCACTACGCGCGTGACCACTCAGTGGACGACGCGCTGCAGCAGATCGGCTGGGTTCAAGGCGCGATTTGGAGCAACGCCCACGTCGGCGAGGCGGTGGCCGCCATGAAAGAAAAGCGTGTCGGCAACTACCCGCCGCTGGCTGGGCTGCGCAGCTTCGCCGGGCAATGATCATCGCGTCCCCGCCAGCGCGGATGGTGCCGTTGTCGGGTGTCGAGATACTGCGCCTGCTGGACGACAGCCTGGGGGCCACGGTCTCTGTGGTGGGCCGCGACTTGCGGTTTCGCTACGTCACTGCCGGGTTTGCGCAGGCCTTCAACCTGACCTGGCAGCAGATGATGGGCATGTCGATCCGCGATGTGTACCCTGACACTGAAATTGACCAATTTTTGCCCTACGCGCAGCGGGCGCTGGCGGGTGAGTCGGTCAGCTACGAGCGCCTGGGGCGCATCCACCAGCACGAGAATGTCTGGCGCTCCGTGTCCCTCAACCCTTGGCGTAACGCCAGCGGTGCCGTGATTGGCATCGTGCATTCCTCGCTGGAGGTGCATCAGCTCAAGACCACGACCGAGGCACTTCGCCTGGCCAACGAGCAACTGCGCATCCTCGCATTGCACGACCAGTTGACAGGTTTGCCGAACCGCCATTCGCTGAATGAGCGACTCGGTGTTGCCCTGACCCGCGCCGCCCGCTCGCACGGCCCGGTGGCCCTGCTGTTCATTGACCTGGATGGCTTCAAGCGGGTCAATGACGAGTTTGGCCACGCCGCAGGGGATGAGGTGCTGAGCGAAGTGGCCAAGCGCCTGCAGCTGGCCGTGCGCGCCACCGACGTGGTGGCGCGATTTGGCGGCGATGAGTTTGTGGTGCTGCTGGACACCGAGGTGCGCCACGACACGCCGCAGCGCGTCTGCCAGCGGATTTTTGACCAGCTTGAGGCCCCCTGCGTTTTTACGCAAGGCCAGGCGAGCATCGGTGCATCCATCGGGGTCGCCCAGCATCCGCCCCTGCCCAACCACGCAGGCAACCTGATCAAGCGCGCCGACGCGGCCATGTACCTGGCCAAACAGGCCGGCAAGGGCTGTGTGCGGCATGCTGGCGGCTAGACGAATCACTGCCGCGCCATGCGCACATTGCGCGGCAGCGCAGCGGGGTAGCTGGTGCGATAGGGGTTGATGTCCAGCCCGCCCCGGCGCGTGTAGCGCGCGTACACGGCCAGCTTCATCGGTTTGCAGCGCGTCCAGATGTCCATGAAGATGCGCTCGACGCATTGCTCATGAAACTCGTTGTGGTTGCGAAAACTCACCAGGTATTGCAGCAGGCCGCCCTGCTCGATCTGGTCTCCCGTGTAGCTGACCTGCACACTGCCCCAGTCCGGCTGGCCCGTCACCAGGCAGTTGCTTTTGAGCAGGTTGCTGGTGAAGACCTCGCTCACCGGCGCTTCATTGGGTGTTACTGTCAACAGGTCTGGCGCGGGGGTGTAGCGGGTGCAGTCGATGTCCAGCCGATCCAGGCTCAGGCCGTCCAGTTCATGCACGGGCTCGCGGTCGAACATGTCAGGGCCCAGGAGGCTCACGCCGATGGCAGGTGGGGCGGGGGGTGGCTTCAATGGAGCGGTGGCATCCTGCGACGGGCGTTCATGCAACGCGAACGGGATTGTGGACGGGCTTGCGGCCGGATCGCCATTCTTGTCCGCGTCCTGGCGCCACACCGCCTCGCTCAAGTCCGCGCGCAGGCGGGCCTTGACCTCATCGCCGCTTGCAAACTTCGTGTTGTTGAAACTGTTGAGGTACAGCTTGAGCGACTTGCTCTCCACAATGTTGCTGGACTCGCATGGCACGGTGAAATGCGCCAGCGCCACTTGGGGTTTGCCGCGCGCGTTGAGCCAGCTCAGCTCAAACGCGGTCCACATGTCCGCGCCAAAAAACGGGGCCACGCCCTCAATGCCGATCTCGGCGCGTTTGC
>JANYJD010000007.1 GCA_025358555.1 Rhodoferax sp. | reverse complement strand
CATGCCCTGCGCCAGGCGCGCCAGCTCGGCGTTTTGGCCAAAAAAGTTGTCACGGTTAAAGCGGCCATCTTTGGCGGCAAAGGTTTGCATCTGGCCGTCAACCGTGTTGGCAAAGGCTCTGGCCAGCGCGCCTGTGAGGTCACGCGCAAACAGGCCATCCCAGTCGCTGCCCCACACCAGTTTGATGACGTTCCACCCCGCGCCGGCAAACAGTTTCTCCAGCTCGTCAATGATGCGGCCATTGCCGCGCACCGGGCCATCCAGGCGCTGCAAGTTGCAGTTGACTACCCACACCAGGTTATCCAGGCCCTCACGCGCAGCCAGGGTGAGGGCGCTCATGGATTCAGGCTCGTCCATCTCGCCGTCGCCAAACACGCCCCACACTTTTCTTGCGTTGCAATCAAGAAGCTTGCGGTGCGTGAGGTAACGCATGAAACGCGCATGGTAAATCGAGCTGATCGGCCCAATGCCCATGGATCCGGTGGGAAACTGCCAGAAGTCGGGCATGAGGTAGGGGTGGGGGTAGCTGCACAGGCCACGGGCGAGTGGGCTGGTGCCGTCGCCTGGAGCCTCTGTCGCGCCGTTCTCCTTGCTGTCGTTCGGATTGCCCCGCGCCGCCGGGGCGGTCAATTCTTGACGGTAGTAGCCCAAATCTTCCGCACTGAGTCTGCCCTCCAGGTACGCGCGTGCGTACACGCCAGGCGCGCTGTGCGGCTGGAAAAACACCAGATCCCCCCGATGCGTTTCACTGCGCCCATGAAAGAAATGGTTGAACCCGGCCTCAAACAAATCGGCTGCGCTGGCATAGCTGGCGATGTGGCCGCCCAGCTCGCTGGAGCCCCCGGTTTCGGCTTGATTGGCCCGCACCACCATCGCCAGCGCGTTCCAGCGCATCAGCGAGGCCAGCCGCTCTTCAATCGCCAAATCGCCGGGGAATACCGGCTGCTCGTCCACGGCAATCGTGTTCTGGTACGGCGTGCACAGCTCGGGCTGCCAGCCCACGCGTTGCGCTCTGGCCTGGCGCGCCAGCTCGTCAAGCACAAAGCGGGCGCGTGCCGGGCCTTGCGCGGCCACCAGCGCGGCAAAGGCATCGCGCCATTCGCTGGTCTCCTGCGGGTCGGTGTCTTGGGTCGCTTGCGTGGCGGCGTCCAGGGCGGCGGCAAGCGTGGGGGTCAAAGGGGCGTTCATGGCGGGCATCCGTGTTTATGTGCGCCGGTCTGCACATGCTCGTGGAGAGTCATGCAGCGGCTGCTTGAGGTCAATCTACTGTCATGAATATACCCAGGAAAAGGCAAAATGTGCTGCTGATACACCGCCTCAAATAGCTGGTTTTGAAGCATAAAATGCCGTAGAAATCAGAAATCAAAGCAAAATGAACCTCGACGCCACCGATCTGCGCATTCTTGATGAACTTCAGCGCGACGGCGCATTGTCCAATGTCGAGCTTGCAAAACGGGTTCATCTAAGCCCGTCGCCCTGTCTGGCCCGCGTCAAGGCGCTGGAAGCCTCCGGCGTGATTGACCGCTACGTGGCCATTGCCAATGCCACCAAACTGGGGTTGGGGCTGAATGTGTTCATCTCCATCAGCCTCAAATCGCAAAACAAGGAATCGCTGGCACGATTTGAGCGGCGCATTGCCGAGCACGACGAGGTGATGGAGTGCTACCTGATGACCGGCGATTCAGACTACCTGATCCGCGTGGCGGTGGCCGACATTGGCGCGCTGGAGAAATTCATTCTGGAACAGCTCAGCCCGATCCCCGGCATTGAAAAAATCCGCTCCAGCTTTGCGCTGAAGCAGGTGCGCTACAAGACGGCGCTACCGCTGCCACAGGGGCGGCTGCCAACATCGCCGTCCTGATCGCGGCACATGGCCCTCAACAAAAAACGCGGGTGGCCCCGTGCCAAGCAAGCACGGCACGGGGCCCCTCCGGCAGATCAATCGTCCTTGTCGTCGTCTTTGCCGCCACCGACCCGCGTCAGCTTCAGCACCACACCGGCGGGCTGGCCGTTGGTGAGGTTAAGCGTGCCCGATGAACTGGCAAGCAGGTACAGCTCGCCGTCACTGTCACGCGTCCATCCCAGCACCGCCAGGTTCAGATCCGTGCGGCCAAATAGCTGCAATCTCTCGACACGGTTGTTTTTGCCCAGCGTGTACAAGGCCCCATTGGGCGGCGTGCCAATCTCGCCTGAGTAGTCGGCAAAGACATACTGGCCACGCAGCCCTTTGATTTTTTCACCGCGGTAAACCGAACCTCCAATGATCGACACCCGTGTTTCTGGTTGGCCCACCCCGTCAGCGTGGTCGTATTCGGCAACCGGGTCAATCAAGCCGGCTGGCAATCCCGGGCTGTCTTTGTAGATAAAACCACGGGCATCCGTGCCGCCGCCATTGTTGTCAAACAGAAAGGTGCCCTCCTTGATCGGCCAGCCATAGTTGCCGCCTTTGACCACGACATCAATCTCTTCAACATCGTTCTGCCCCACATCGCCCACCCACAGCTTGCCGGTCGGCTTGTCGAACGACATGCGGTACGGGTTGCGCAGGCCCCAGGCGAATATTTCGTCAGCGCCCGGCTTGCCAACCAGCGGGTTGTCGGCCGGCACCCCATACTTGCCGTTGGCCGAGTTGCGGGTCAGCGGGTTGATGCGCAGGATTTTGCCCAGCACATTGCCCGGCGCCAGGCTTTGCGCATTGCCTCCGGGAGCGTGCCCCGGCCCGACGTCATTGGCATTGCCGCCGTCGCCCAGCGAGATGTAGAGCATCCTGTCTGGCCCAAACGCCAGCGTGCCGCCATTGTGGTTGAACTGCGGTTTGTCAATGCGCATCAACTCGCGTGCGCTGCTAGTGTCCACTGCACTGTTTTTGTCACCGGGTTTCGCGACCTTCCACTCAGTGATCACGCTCTGGCAATCGGGTGCCACGCCAGCGGGCTGCGTGCTGAAGTCGGCCACGCCTTTGGCCGGTTCGGAAGTGAAGGTGTAGAGCAGGCCGTTGCGCTCAAAGTCGGGATGAAACGCAATGCCGAGGAAGCCGCGCTCGTCGTAGTTGAGCGGTGGAAACAGGCCCAGCTTCACCAGGCGGCTGCTCACGTCCAGAAACACGGTGGGCGTGCCGGCTGATTTGTTCTCTCCGACCTGGATGCGGTACAGCTTGCCAACCTGGTCTGCCACATAAATATGATCTTCATCCCCCGGAGCAACCGCACCGTTGACGGGCGCGATGATGTCGGTGGCGATGGTCTTCAGATCCACCACGACTTTACTGGCGGGTATGAGGCCGGGGATCGGATCTTCCAGTGGCACGTTGGGTGCGCCAAACAGCAGCGTAGGCGCGGCCATGAGGGCGGCGGTGATGAGCATCGCGCCCGCTCGCCGTCGCATGGCTGAATGGAGAGTGGGCAAGCCGTGTGGCGCAGCGAAGAACAGGGGCGATCTCAACAGGTTTGATGTCATTTTTGTGCCTCCAGACACTGTTTGTTGCGGCGGTTCACAAGGATTGCGTTCCTGCACGCTGTTTTTGTCGCTAAAAACTGGCGGGTAGATTGCCATACCGAAGCGACAGAAAGCAGTGTAGGAAGCGTCAGGCTTTTGTCAAACAAACTTTGTGCCGTGCGGTTACGCCCAAAATGGGAGGCCTAAAGGCTAGCCTCCAGACTTGGGAAGAGCCTGAAGCAACAGGACATACCGGCAAGATTGCACACAATTCAGCGCGCACTCGGTGACATCCCATTACAATTTTGATGCCGATTGCAGCCGTAGCATCCCATCTGGCTGATCGGAAAAACCCGGGGGAAGTGTCAATCAGGCACTGCACCCTTCGCCTGCGCCTGGACGCAGGATTGCCCGTTGGCACAGGTGCTGCACCAAGCCCTGGCAGGCGAGCCGCGTGGGGATGCTATATTGTTCGTGGAAGTTCACCAAGTGAATTCAAAGTTTCTTAATTGGAGAATCAGTGTGGAAAAAATGGTA
>JANYJD010000006.1 GCA_025358555.1 Rhodoferax sp. | reverse complement strand
AACTTCTAACGAGTCACTGTGGGATCAATAGCTACCTGTGAAATGTGGTCGTTGTCTACAGGCCAATTTAGGGGCCTATCCCGATACGCCTAGTTGCGCCGTAGGCGGCATTGAGGCAACCCGTGGGCACTAAAACGTCCCTGAAAACGACCCCCCATCCATCAGCACATTTTGCCCGTTGACGTACCCCGCATGCGCACTGCACAAAAACGCGCAGGTAGCGCCAAACTCATCGGGGCGGCCCAGGCGGCGGGCGGGGTGTTTGTTTATGCGGGCCTGGCGGACGGCTTCTGCGCTGCTGCCTTCGCGCAGGGCTTGGGCGGCAAAGTTGCCAGCCAGGCGTGCCGTGTCAAACGTGCCGGGCAGCAGGTTGTTAATGGTGACACCTTTGGCCACCGTGCTGCGTGCCAGGCCAGCCACAAAACCGGTCAGGCCGCTGCGTGCGCCGGTGCTCAGGCCCAGGCCATCGACCGGAGACTTCACGGCGCTGGAGGTGATGTTGATGATGCGGCCAAAGCCGCGCGCCATCATGCCGTCCACCGTCTGGCGAATGATCTCGATGGGGGCGAGCATGTTGGCATCCAGCGCGCGCAGCCAGGTGTCCCGGTCCCAGTGGCGGAAGTCGCCCGGCGGCGGGCCACCGGCGTTGGTGATGACGATGTCAAAGTCGCTGTGCTGGCTGAAGATGCGCGCGCGGCCCTCGGCGGTGGTCACATCAGCCGCCACCCAGACCACGGGCGCCGGGGTTCTGCAAGTGAGTGCCAAGACCTGCAAGGCAGCGGCCGCTTCGCGCAGTGGGCCTTCGGTGCGGGCGACGATGACCAGTGCGACGCCCTCACGGGCCAGCGCCTGGGCACAGGCCAAGCCTAAGCCAGCACTGGCACCACACACCAAGGCCTTGCGGCCTGCGATTCCTAAATCCATAGCGGCGGGTGCTCGGCTCAAGCCGTCAGCGGCGGGGTCAACTGCCGCTGCGCCTGCGCCTGCATGATCTTGCGCAGGCGCGACAGACCGATGTCGTGCTCGTACAGGTGCTCGCGTGCGTTGGCATCGGGCTCCATGGTTTCCAGCATCACACGGTCTTGCTCCAGCACCACCCAGTGGCGGGCCTCGAGCCGGTTGCGGTACAAAAAGCGCCACACGTCGCGCTGCCAGCCGTCGACCTTGCGGCAACGCCAGAAAAACACGGCTGACATATTTGCGCCGGCGGTGGACGCTGCGCTTGAGGTAATCGGCGTGTAGCTTCCAATCACGGTGAAGCTGCCCCCTGGCCCGCCGGTTTTTGGGTACGGAATGGCCAGGCGCATCCAGTGGGTGTCGGTATCTGCCCATTCGGTCCAGTCGAAGTTCACGTCGCGCTGGCCGTCTTTCTCGAACATGAAGCCATCCTCTGTTTTTCGCAGCTTGAACTTGGCGCTGATGTCGCCCTCGCTCATGGAATGTGACTGCTTGTGCACAAAGCTGCCATGCATCGGGTCCATCACGTTGTCGGCCACATATCGGTAGTCGCCGCGCCATTCCACGTAGCAGGGGAAGCTGCTCCACTCGGGGCTGGTCAGTTCTTCGGGCAGCTTCAACGGCGGCGGCGTGGCAACGTAGGCGCGGCTGTTGTAAAGCCACAGCGCGCCCGCCGCGTCCACCACGTGGAAGGAGCGCGCCGCGCGCGAGCCCTCCAAGGTGCAGCCGGGGCTGGCGGGCACTTTGGTCACCGTGCCGTCGCAGCGCACCTCGATGCCGTGGTACGGGCAGGCCAGGCGGTCGCCCAGATTGACGCCCATGGACAGCGGCGCCCCCCGGTGCGGGCAATGGTCTTCCAGCGCATGCGCGGCGCCCGTGGCATCACGCCACAAGGCCAGCTTGTAGCCCAGGCGGCGCATTGACGAGGGCCGCTCGGTGACAAAGTCAGATGGGCACAACGGGTACCACAGGTCGTACAGGCCGCGCTCCAGCAGGGCGTCGACTTCGGTTGCAGAAGCAGCGCTCATGTCACTCTCCCAAAGTTTTGATTGCGGTTTGAAAAGACGCTGCGGTCCACAGCGCACCGTTGGGCCCTAGCGGGCCGCTCTTGTTGAGGTAGCCCACCAGCGCATCCAGCTCCCAATGGCCTGCGCCAAACGCGCGCTCGATGGCGTCGCCCAGCAGGTCTTCATAGCTGGTGGGCGGGCGTCTGCGGGCCTGGTGCGGATTCAAAAACCGTGGCTGGTTAGGGTCCAGGCTGCGCTCGGAACCTGAATGGATGGGAATGGTGTGGATGTTGGTGTTGGCCATGGCTTCTCCTTGCAAAAAAATTATTCGGCAACGATGTTGCGCGACTTGATGATGCGCGCCCACTGCGCGGTCTCGGTGCGGATGTGCGCGGCAAAGTCGGTGGGTTTCATCAGCACTTCGGTGAGGCCCTGCGCTTTGAGCTGTTCTCGCACCGCTGGCACGGCCAGAATGTCTGCCGCGTCTCTGGCCAGTTGCTCCACCACCGCGGCAGGCGTGCCGCCGGGTGCCAGCAGGCCATACCAAGACGTGACGAGAACGCCGGCCACGCCCTGCTCGGCCAGTGTCGGGATATCGGGTGCGGACGCGCTGCGAGATGCCTCGGTGGTGCCGAGCGCGACGAGTTTGCCCGCCCTGATTTGCGCCAGCACGCCCGGCAAATTGCTGAACATCAACGGCACCTGGCCACCCAGCACATCGTTGAGCGCCGGGCCGGTGCCCTTGTACGGCACGTGCAGCAAATCCACATCGGCCTGTTGCTTGAACAGCTCGCCCGCCAGATGCAGGCCGCTGCCCACGCCGGGCGAGGCGTAGGCAAGGCTGCCAGGTTTGGCTGAGCCGGTTGAGCCGGCGGACCTAAGCTTTGCCAATGCTATCAATTCCTTGACAGTCTTGATGTTGAGCGACGGGTTGGCCACCAGCACGTTAGGCGCTTTGGCTAGCATGGTCACAGGCACAAAATCGCGCTCGATATTGAACGGGAAGTTTGGCATCAAGGTGGGGTTGATGGTCAGGTTACCGGCTGGCACCACCAGCAGCGTGTGACCATCGGGCTTGGCGCGCTTCACTTTTTCGATACCGATGTTGCCCGCCGCACCGGCCAGGTTTTCCACCACCGCACTTTGCTTGTAGCGCTCGGTAAGGCCCGCAGCCAGCAGGCGCGCGAGTGAGTCCACCGGGCCACCCGGCGGGAACGGCGCGACGATGCGAAAGCCCTCGCTGCCGAGCGCCTGCGCCAGGCCAGCCAGCGGGCTGCAGGCCAGCGCAGTCAGAACGGCGCGGCGTGACAGTTGATAGCCCATCACCGCTTCTGCGTCAAAAACGCGCCCGACGCTGCCACGTGGGGCTGGCGCCGCGTATTGCCGTCCAGCCCGCCGTCAATCGCCCATTCGGCAAACACGGTGGGGCCGGGCTCGAAGTCGCGCGCCTGCCAGTTGCCGGTGAGCTTGTCTTCGTCGGCGTTGTACTCAATCAAGCCGCCGCACGGGTTGACGAAGTACCAAAAATAGGCCGAAGAAATCGGATGGCGGCCCGGCCCGAGCTGGGTCTTCCAGCCGCAGCGGCTCATGTGCAGGCCGCCGCCAAACACCTCGTGAATGTCACGCACGGTAAAGGCAACGTGGTTCAGGCCGGTGGGCTTGTTGGGCAGCGCTAGCAAAAACAAATCATGGTGGCCGCCGATGGCCGAGCAGCGCATAAAAACGCCACGGCCGGGGTAGCGGTCGGACGTCACAAAACCCAGTTTCTGGTAGAACGCTTCGGCCTCCATCACGCGGTCGCTGAACAGCACCACGTGGCCGATGTCCACCGGCGTGGCGCGTTCGTACACGGGCGACGGCGCGTCCACGCGCTGCGTGTTGCCATAGGGGTTGGTTGGCGAGCCCTGGATGCCGGTCTCGCGTTTTGCGCTTGGCTGGAAGACGATGCGCAGGCCGTGCGGGTCGATCATTTCAATCCGATGGGGATTGCCTTCAGCTTGGGTTTCACTATTATTGTTATAGCTATCTATGCACTCTGGACGGGGGCTAGAGGCCAATTTGGCAATTTTTTCCAGGGTTTCAGCGTCTTTCACACCCCAAACCACCTCGCGCAGCGTGGGGCCGGCCTCCATCGGCGGGGGCAGCGTCGCATCGTCGGGTTTGCGCACCACCACCTGCGCGCCGTTGAGCGTTTCCCACACCTGTTTTTCCGCATCATCGGCCAGCGGTTTCAACCCCCAGTCTGCAAAGAAGCGGCGCGTGTCGTCCCAATTTTTTTGTGTGCCGTCGGTGGAGTAGGTGATCGAATCAATCCCTTCGATGCCCGTCATTGCGTTCATGTCGCTCATGGTGTTTCCTCCAACCCAGCCCATGGCATGGGCGACTCGTTCAAACCCCAGTAGTAGCTCTTTTGCGTCATGTACTCGGCAATCGAGGCTTTGCCCTTTTCACGGCCCATGCCGCTTTGCTTGGTGCCGCCAAAGGGCGTGCTGATGGAGAAGACCTTGTACGTGTTGATCCACACCGTGGCGGTGTCCAGCGCGCGGCCCAGGCGCAGCGCGGTTTTGTAGTCGCGCGTCCAGATGCCGCTGGCCAGGCCGTAGTCGTTGTCATTGCATTGGGCAACCAGGTCAGCCTCGTCAGTCCACGGCAACAGGGCCAGCACCGGGCCAAAGATTTCTTCGCGGCACAGGCGCGCGTCGTTGCCCAGGCCTTCAAATACCGTGGGCTGGTAGAAATAGCCCTT
>JANYJD010000373.1 GCA_025358555.1 Rhodoferax sp. | reverse complement strand
GTCAACTTCAAGGCCCACACTTCGGCCGATCCAAAATGCTCGATGATTTTGGGGCAGGTGCCGGTGTCATTGCAACGGTCCAGAATGCCGGTGGTCGGCCCGCCTCGCACGGGGTCAGCGTTTGACATCCACCATTGCGGGCCTTCTGATCCTGCCTGGTACAGCTCCAGCACACCGTCGGGCTGCGCCCAGCGGAAGTTCAGCGCGATGCGGCGGCCGGCAATGATCGGCCACATGCCGTCATGCACCTGCGCGCCGTCTTCGGCCTGGTTGAAGCCCAGGTGCAGCCAGCCGCGCAGGAAATTACCCGATTGAGAAATGCCGCGCGTGATGCTGTGTTGCACCTTGCCTGCGATGGGGTTGGGCGTGCCGGCATCGTCTGCGCCGGAACGTTTAAAAAACGTCGCCACGTCGCACCACGCGGCAAAGCCAATACCCAGCACATAGGGGTCAGCCGAAGTAAATACGACTTGGTAGAGGCGTGTGGCATCAAAGCCGTTTTTGAGGCAGATTTGCGTCGGGTCTGGCGTGCCGGGAAATGGGTTGGCCGCGTCACATTTGGCCCAGGCCCAATCCGTGGGGGCAATTGCGACTTCGCCTGTCACCTCGCCACGCTGGTTTTCGCCGGTGCGCGACACGAGAGTGGAAAGCCGAGTGTCCATGCTTGTGGGCTTGTACGGCACCGGGTTGGTCTGCACCATCAGCGGCTGCGAGGCAGAGCCGGTGCGGTTCACGATGCGCCCCAGCACCTCGCCGGTGATGGGGTCCCCATTCGGGCCGCGCGCCACGGGCACTTGCAGAAACTGCAGACCACCTGTGTTGGATACAGCGCTGGCTTTGTCGCGCACGGCGGTGCGCCCGCTGTTGTCGCCCTGCCAGGCGCTGGCCAGCATTACGTCACCCAGAGCGCTTTCTTGCGGCGCGAACGGGTAGACGCCACCGCGGTTCGGCACGTCGTGCCACAGCAGGCCGCTGGCCTTGCCCATATCGACCGGTTTGTAGATGACGAAAGACGCGACATAACGCACCTTGCCGTCGGCATCTTTAGCCAGCTCGATGTCTTGAATGATGCGGTTGCTCTGGTGTCTGGGATCAAGCTCGCCAAACGCGCGGCCAGCGACTTGCTCGTAGGCAATGGCCGGTGCCGGGCTGCCTGCCAACACCGCCATGGGCGTCGTTTCATCGATGACAATGCGCGTGACGCGGCAATGGGCTGGCGTTGCCAGCACTGCGGTGAGCATGAATGCCAGCGCCTGGCTGGACAGAAACTTCGGGGCGTGCAACATGGGTGTCTCCTCATTCTTTCTGCTACTGTACTCCAGCAGGTATCTCCTGCCTGCGGATTTACGCCTTTGAGTCGACGCTTCAAAATTGGCAAATCTCGCCTGGCTACAGAGACCGGCTTGATTGCTGACGTTGACTTGTCGATGACATTCCACAAAGCCCGCAACGAAACCGCCCATACCTATAACTCTGAAATTGCCGCTGCTGTTTTGGAAATCGCCCCTGACTTTCTGCTGGCCTGCGAGACTCCGGTGACGACCCTGAAAGCCCGTAATGATTGACTTGGAACCTCACTACCTTTCAACGTTAAAAACCGTGCTGGAATTGAAATGGCCCGCCTGTAGCAGTCACTGTAGCTGCACCTGCCGCTATACCTGTCTGTTTCGCGCCAGCGGCGGATTTTTGGAAAAGTAGCCTTCAATGCCGCGCATCAGCGCGTTAGCCAGTTGCTCCTGGTAATCGTCGCTGTTGAGTTTTTCTTCTTCTTCCGGGTTGCTGATGAAGGCGGCTTCCACCAACACGCTGGGAATGTCGGGCGCCTTGAGCACAGCAAAGCTGGCCTGCTCCACGCGTGGCTTGTGCAGCTTGCCCACCCGGCCAATCTCGCTGAGCATGGCGCCGCCCAGTTTCAGGCTGTCGTTGATCTGGGCGGTGGTGCTCATGTCCAAGAGGGCGCGCTGCACCTGGGCGTCTTTGGCGCGCACGTTCAGGCCGCCAATCAGGTCGGCCTTGTTTTCCTTGTCAGCCATCCAGCGCGCGGCGCTGCTGGAAGCGCCGCCGTGGCTTAAGGCAAATACGCTGGCCCCCTGCGGACGGGGCGTGAAAAACGCATCGGCGTGGATGCTGATAAACAAGTCGGCCTGCACACGCCGGGCCTTGTCCACGCGCACATGCAGCGGCACAAAAAAGTCGGCGTCGCGGGTCAGAAAGGCGCGCATGGCCAATTGCGACTTGCCGTTCTTGACGGTGGCGGCGTTGATGCGATCCCGCAGGCGGTGGGCGATGCGCAGCACCACGTCTTTCTCGCGCGTGCCGCCGGGGCCGACGGCGCCGGGGTCTTCGCCGCCATGGCCGGGGTCCAGTGCAATGATGATCAATCTGTCGGTTTTGGGGTCTGTTTTAGGATCTGTTTTGCCCGGAACCGCCGGAATTGCCGGAATTGCCGGTTTCAGGGGGTCATCTTGCCCTCTAGCCCTTATGGTGTCTGCATAAGTAGCTACTGAATTACTAGCATTTGCGTTTTTCTGAGATTGCTGCGCAATCAACTCGCCCAGCGGATCATGCCCCGGCGCGCCCGGCTTTGACAACGCCACCCCAGCGCTGGCAGCCTGTGTGGCGCCTGCGGCCTGCTGCTGGTCCTTCAGCCGGTCCGCAATCAGCGCGGCCAGCGGGTCTGCCACCTGCGTGGGGTACAGGTCAAACACCAGCCGGTGCTGGTAGGCGGCTACCGGTGTCAACGCAAATACCTGCGGCGACATGGCCTGCTTCAAATCGATCACCAAGCGCACCACGCCGGGCGTGCTTTGCCCGACACGAATGCCGGCGATGTTGGGGTCATCAGCGCGCACCTTGGCCACCAGTTCCTTGAGGGCCGGGTTCAGGTCGATGCCCTCAATGTCCACTGCCAGACGCGGCGGCGTGGTGATGAAAAACTGCTTCGCTTTGAGTTGTCCGTCAGACTCAATCGTGACGCGCGAGTAGTCGGGCGCAGGCCACACACGCACCGCCAGAATGGTGGCACCACGTGCCAGATGCTGCGTGCCCAGCAGCAGAACCAGGGTGCCGGCATTCAAGGCCTTGATCGCACTGCGGCGCTTCAAGCTGCGGCTCCCGGTGTTGTGGCACTTGCACTGAACGCAAAATCCATTGGCGCGGCTTGAGTTGCGGCAATCAGATCGGCACCTGCCACCGTTTGCGCAACCACATTGACGCGCCGGGATTCATCGGCCTGCACGTCAATGCGCATCACCAGATCGGCACGGGGCAGATGGCTGGCCGCGTTCTCGGGCCATTCGGCAATCTTGAGGCCGGGGCTGGCAAAAATGTCGCGAAAGCCCGCGTCTACCCATTCGCGCGGGTCGGTGAAGCGGTAGAAATCAAAGTGCCAGATGTTCAAAGGTGTGGGCTGACCGTCCAAAGGACTGGTCACGGCCAAATCATAAGGCTCCACCACCGCATAGGTCGGGCTCTTGATCAAGCCTTGCACGCCTAGAGCGCGCAGCAGGTGCCGCACAAATGTGGTTTTGCCTGCGCCCAGCGTGCCGTGCAGCTCAATAAACGCGTCATGGATCGCGGGGCTCCCGGCCATGGCCTGCGCAAACATTTGGGTGGCTGCTTCGTCGGGCCAAGCGATAGTTGCGCGGCTTTTTACAATGGCGAGATCACTGGCTTCACCATGCAAATCCCCACTCGCAACAGCATTCAATTCAACAGCAGTCAATTGGCATCCCAAATTCAGGGCTGGGCCCAGGAACTTGGATTCTCCCAAATTGGCGTGACGGGTGTGGATTTGTCTTCTGCCGAGGCCGGGTTGCTGCAATGGCTGGCGGATGGCTTTCATGGCGATATGGCCTATATGGCTGCTCACGGGCTCA
>JANYJD010000133.1 GCA_025358555.1 Rhodoferax sp. | reverse complement strand
TTGAGCTTTCTCGCTGTGCTGTTCATGATGCGGATGTTGGCTTGGTGCGGAATCAGCCAGTCAATGTCGGCCTCGGTCTTG
This sequence comes from Rhodoferax sp., assembly GCA_025358555.1. Classification (GTDB taxonomy): domain Bacteria; phylum Pseudomonadota; class Gammaproteobacteria; order Burkholderiales; family Burkholderiaceae_C; genus JANYCG01. Next base: position 6,244 of record JANYJD010000133.1, on the reverse strand, counting down.
CCGGCCTTGGCCAAGGTGGCGCGCGCCGCCTGCTCGAGCACGCCCACAGCCAGCTTGAACACCGCCTGGCCATCCATTTTGAGCAGCGGATCACCCAGAATGTGCCCGCCAGAAACATGGCCCGGAACGCACAGAATGCCCACGTGCTTGCCGTCCGCATGCAAATCCGTTGCCAGAATGCCGGGCGTCTCGGAGGCCTCCAGAACCACAGCGCCCGCGCCGTCGCCAAACAGCACGCAGGTGGTGCGGTCAGTGAAGTCAAGAATGCGCGAGAACACTTCAGAGCCAATCACCAGCGCCTTGTTGGCGGCACCGGTCTGGATCATCGAATCGGCAATGCTCAGCGCATAGACAAAGCCGCTGCAAACCGCCTGCACGTCAAACGCCGCGCAGCCATTGGCCCCCAGCTTGTTTTGCAAAATGCAGGCCGTGGACGGAAACACCATGTCGGGCGTGGAGGTGGCCACGATGATGAGGTCAATGTCCTTGGCCTCCACACCCGCAGCTTGCAAGGCGTTTTTGGCGGCTTCCAGGGCGAGGTCGCTGGCGCAAACATTGGGTGCGGCGAAATGCCGGGCGCGAATGCCGGTGCGCTCCACAATCCAGTCGTCCGAAGTCTCAACGCCTTTTGCAGCCAGCTCGGCCACCAGATCGGCATTGGTCAAACGGCGCGGCGGAAGGTAGCTGCCGGTGCCAGTGATGCGGGAATAGCGTCTCATGAATTTTGCTTGGCCGTGGCTGGTTCTGGCTGTAGGGTTGGCTGGCTGTGCTGCGGCCCCGACAGCAGCGGCGCAGCATGTGCAATGCGGGCCTGCACGCGTTCCAGCAAATTGTTTCTGGCGGCATCATACGCCCGACCCAGCGCATATTCAAACGCCAACGCATCGGCCGAACCGTGGCTCTTGAACACCAGCCCGCGCAGGCCTAACAGCGCACCGCCGTTGTACCGCCGATGATCCATCTTGTTTTTAAGCGCAGATATCACTGGATAAGCGCAAATAGCCGCTGCTTTGGTGAAAATGCTGCGTGAAAACTCCAGCTTCAAAAACTCGACGATCATCGATGCTACGCCTTCGCTGGCCTTCAGCGCCACATTTCCGACAAAGCCGTCGCACACCACGATGTCCACCGTGCCCTTGAAAATGTCGTTGCCTTCGACATTGCCGTAGAAGTTTAAATCTTGCGCGTTAGAGGCTGATCGAAGCAATTCACCTGCTTTTTTTATGACTTCGTTGCCTTTTATCGCCTCTTCGCCAATATTGAGCAGGCCCACAGAAGGGTTGTCATTGCCACTCAACACCGATACCAATGCCGAGCCCATCACCGCAAACTGCAACAGGTGTTCAGCCGTGCAATCAACATTGGCACCCATGTCAAGCACGGTGGTGCCGCTGCCTTTGCTGTTGGGAATTTGGGCGGCGATGGCCGGGCGATCAATGCCGTCCATGGTCTTCAGCACATAGCGTGAAATGGCCATAAGCGCAGCGGTATTGCCTGCAGACACTGCCGCCTGCGCGGTGCCGTGCTTGACCTGGTTGATCGCCAACCGCATGGAAGAGTCTTTTTTGCGCCGCAGCGCCACCTCCAGCGGATCGTCCATGCCGACAACTTCGCTGGCTGCAATGATTTTGGCGCGTGGGTGGGAGAAACTGGCGAGCCTGTCAGGCAGACCGACCAGCAGGAGTTGCGCATCGGCGCGGCGGTCAAGAAAATTACGGCAGGCCGCCAGCGTGACGCTGGGACCGTGGTCGCCCCCCATGCAGTCGACCGCGATGGTGGTCATACGGGCTGGACTTCAGTCCAACGGAGCCGAGTTGCCCGTGGCCGCATCAAAGCACAAAAGCCCGGCGCTACCATAACGATAGCTCCGGGCTCTTGCACGACTAAACACGCGAGTGTTAAGCGCTGATACGACCGGCGCAGCCGATCAGGCTTCAGATTTGGTCTTCAGAACTTTGCGGCCACGGTAAAAACCGGTGGGGCTGATGTGGTGGCGCAGGTGCGTCTCGCCAGTGGTGGATTCAACTGCGATGCCCGGCACAACCAAGGCGTTGTGCGAGCGGTGCATGCCGCGCTTTGAAGGTGACTTTTTGTTCTGTTGGACGGCCATGATCCGCTCCTGGTGGTGTGTGCTGCGGTGCCTGACTCGATAAATCTCAAGATATCTTGAGTTGTGACAGGTTCTGCAACACGGGGTGAATGGAAACTCGCCGGATGGACTCAGCGCGAAGCCTCGCATTATAGCCCACCCTTCAGGCGCCTTCTGGCCGGGATTTTCCGGGATTCAGGCCCTGCAGCTTGGCCAAGGCAGAAAACGGGTTGGTTTTCTCAAGCGATGTCTCATCAAACCCGGCATCCGCAGCACTGAGTTTGACGGGGGTGGGACACACGTCGTGGCGCGGAATCAGTGGCAGCGCCATCAGCAACTCGTCTTCAATCAGCGCCGCCAGGTTGAATTCGCGGCTGAAAACCAGCACATCTTCTTCAGCGTCTTCGTCCTGCGCCAGGGCAATTTCTTCGGTGGCCACAAAGCGGAATGACGGGCTGACATCCAGCGCCACGTCCATCGGGCCCAGGCAGCGCTGGCACACCAGCGGCATGCTGACGCGGGCGGCCACATGAAGCCAAACCTGGTCTTCCCCGGTCTGGGCCCTGCGGATTTCGCCCCGTGCTGACCAATCAATCGGTAAATCTGCCGCCTGACCCCGTGCCTCTTGGGAGAGACGCTCGAATTTTGAGAGCATGTCAGACCCGGCAATCTGGTTGCCCGATTGCGCAAGCGTCTTTAAATCCAGCCGCGTGGGTGCAGACTCTTGTTTCATGCCCCCAGTGTAAGAGAATCAAGGCATGCCAGACTTGACCTTGCGACGCCTCATTTTGGGCTCGACCTCGCCCTACCGCCGCGAGCTGCTGTCGCGCCTGCGCCTGCCATTTGACGTGGTATCCCCGCAGGTTGATGAAACCCCGCTGCTGGGCGAAGCGCCACGTGCGCTGGCGCTTCGCCTGGCCATGGCCAAGGCGCGGGCCGTGGCTGCACTGCACCCGCAAGCGGTGGTGATTGGCTCGGACCAGGTGGCCGACCTGGACGGCGAGCCGCTGGGCAAGCCCGGCACCCACGCCCGCGCCACTGTGCAATTGCAGCGCATGCGCGGCAAAACCGTCGTGTTTCAGACCGCCGTGGCCGTGGTGTGCATCGGCACCGGCTTTGCGCAAGTGGAACTGGCCCAAGTCAACGTGATATTTCGGAACCTTGATGATGCCGAAATTGAGCGCTATTTGCAGGCCGAGACGCCTTACGACTGCGCGGGCAGTGCAAAAAGCGAAGGCCTCGGCATTGCACTGCTCGAATCCATCGACAGCGACGACCCGAGCGCGCTGGTCGGCCTGCCACTGATCCGCACCTGCCGCATGCTGCGCGCTGCGGGCGTGAGGGTTTTATGAGCGTGGGTGGCCAATTTGCCGCCGGGCCGCCCCAAGGCAAATTAACCCTCTCGGGGGGCACAGAGGACACGCCAGTGCCGAACGTGGGGGCCTTATTCCTCGTGCCATCGCCGCTGGATTTTGGCTGCGATATTCAAACGCCATTGCAGAGCGTCATGCCCGCGCGCACCTTGCAAGTTGCCGCCAAAATCACCTATTGGGTATGCGAAAACGCCAAATCCACCCGCGCCTATTTGAAACGGGTGAATGAGCTGCAGCCATTGTCCTGCACCCTCCAATCGCTACAAATTCAAGAGCTACCACGGGAAGTGCACAAAAAAGGCGATCACAACGGCCAGTTTGATGCCAAACACCTGCTGGCCCCTGCCCTGCAGGGCCACGACATCGGCCTGGTGAGCGAAGCCGGCATGCCTGCCGTGGCCGACCCGGGCTCGTCGGTGGTACGCGCCGCGCATGACTTGGGCATTGCCGTAGTGCCGTTGGTCGGGCCGGTGTCGCTGTTGCTGGCGTTGGCAGCCAGCGGACTGAATGGCCAGAGTTTTGCGTTTGTAGGCTACCTGCCTACCGACGCCACCGAGCGCGTCCAGCGAATACGCGAGCTGGAATCGCTGGCGCTTAAAACCGGGCAAACCCAGCTCTTCATCGAAACGCCCTACCGCAATGCCGCGATGATGCAGGCGCTACTCCAGACTCTGCAACACAACACGCGGCTGGCCGTGTCCAGCGGGCTGACGCTGCAAAGCAATGTCAACCGCAGTGAAACCGTGAAGAACTGGAAGCAAAAAGCGTCAACGCTCGGAAATTCGACGCCCGCTGTGTTCTCAATTGGCCGGTAGCCCTCGTTCTATATAGATAGTTTGCTATATAAAACGATATATTGGCATATCAACCAAATGCCGACCTAGCGCAGCGCTGGCAGCGACTTAAGCGCCCGCACCGACCCCTCGCCAATCGACGCACCAAATCGCTTGACCAGGCGCTCGGCCACGTTACCGCGGCGCGTGTAGTCGATGATGTCTTCGGCCTTGACGATTTCACGGGCCACATAGTCCAGGTTGCCCAGCTGGTCGGCCAGGCCCAGGTCAATGGCTTGCTGGCCGCTCCAGAACAGGCCGCTAAACATCTCAGGCGTTTCCTTCAGCCGCTTGCCGCGCCCGGCCTTCACCACGCCAATGAACTGCTGGTGAATCTGGTCCAGCATGGTCTGGGCGAAGGCGCGCTGCTTGTCGGTCTGCGGGCTGAACGGGTCCAGAAAGCCCTTGTTTTCACCCGCCGTCATCAAGCGGCGCTCCACGCCGAGTTTGTCCATCAAGCCGGTAAAGCCAAAGCCGTCCATCAACACGCCAATGCTGCCCACAATGCTGGCCTTGTCGACAAAAATCTTGTCTGCCGCCACGGCAATGTAGTAGGCCGCCGAGGCGCAGGTTTCTTCCACCACCACGTAAACCGGCTTGTTGTGCTTGGCCTTCAGGCGGATGATTTCGTCATTGATGATGCCGGCCTGCACCGGGCTGCCGCCGGGTGAGTTGATCAGCAGCACCACGGCTTTGGCGCCATCGTCTTCAAATGCGGCCCGCATGGACGAGTTGATCAGGTCGGCACTGGCTTCGGCCCCCGAGGCAATTTCGCCCTTGATTTCCACCACGGCCGTGTGCGGCGACGTGACGTCTTTGCTGATGCCGGTGCGGCCCAAGGCGGTCCACGCCAAGAATGCGAAGAACGCAAGCCACGCCAGCCAGACAAAGGTTTTCCAGCGGCGCCGGGCTTTTTGCTCGTTCAATGACGCAAACGCCAGTTTTTCCAGCGTGGCGCGCTCCCAGCCGGGGTTAAGCGCCTCAGAATTTTTAGCTACATTACTAATAGCTGCTTGTGCACTACCGACGGGGGCTACAGGCTTATTTGGCACTCCAAACGAGGATTCTGCGCCATCCTGCGGGTCTGGCTTGTGGGGATCATTCATGGACGACTCTTTTCAAACGCTTTTCAAAAACGGGCTTGGCATATTCCAAAAACCTGCATGACACAACCGAAAACCTTTTCACATCCGCTCAAAACACCACCGGTTTCAGGTTGTGGGCAGTATGCCAGTGCACCACGCCGTCTTGTTCGTGCAGGGTAATTTTCACCAGGCCACCGCGGCACGGCCCGGCAGCGCAGGCGCCCGTTGCCGGGTGGTAAGTGGCGCCATGCGTGGCACAGATCAACCAGTGCCCGGTGGTGTCAAAAAAGCGGTTGGGCTGAAAGTCCATTTCCATGGGCACATGCGCACAGCGGTTGAGGTAGGCGTGGGCCTGGCCGCCATAGCGAATGGCAAACGCGCAACTGGTCTGGCCATGGAACATCACATCAAACGGCACGCCGTCGGCACCGTCTTGCAGATCAGTGGCGTTGCACAGTGCAATCGCCTGCCCCACACCCTCAGCCATGCGCCAGCAACCAGTCGTGCAATTCGCGCACCGAATGCGCGACAAACAGCGGCTTGAGCGCATCGAACGCCTCCAGCTCATGCGCGCCGTAGCTCACCCCCACGCTGGGGCAGCCCGCATTGACGGCCATCTGCAAATCATGCGTGGTGTCGCCAATCATCAAGGTGCGCTCGGGCGGCACGCCCAACTCGCGCATCAGCTCATGCAGCATGCGAGGGTTGGGCTTGCCTGCGGTCTCATCTGCCGTGCGCGAGGCATCAAACAGGTTTTTCAGCGCCACCGCGTTTAGCGACTCGTTCAACCCCTGGCGGCTTTTGCCGGTGGCCACCGTGAGCAAATGCTGGCGCGTCTTGAGCGCGTCCAGCATGGGCAGCACG
>JANYJD010000339.1 GCA_025358555.1 Rhodoferax sp. | reverse complement strand
TGCCGGCGGGCTTTTCGATCTTTTCCAGCTCGTCGTTCAGGGCGCTGCGGTCCAGCATTTCGCCGGTGTTGGGGTCGCGGTATTCTTGGTCCTGGATCCAAAAATCGGCGTAGACCACGTAGCGGTCAAAAATATTCTGTCCGTACTCGCTGTAGCTTTCCAAGTAGGCCGTCTGAATTTCCTTGCCGATGAATTCGGCGTAGCGCGGCGCCAGAGATTCTTTGATAAAGCCAGTGAATTTTTGCTCAAGCTCTGCTGGGAACTGCTCGCGCTCGATCTGCTGCTCCAGCACGTACATCAGATGCACCGGGTTGGCTGCGATTTCGGTGTTGTCAAAGTTGAACACCTTGGACAAAATCTTGAAAGCAAAGCGGGTGGACACGCCACTCATGCCCTCGTCCACGCCCGCGTAGTCGCGGTACTCCTGGTAGCTCTTGGCACGCGGGTCGGTGTCTTTCAGGCTTTCGCCGTCGTACACCTGCATCTTGCTGTACAAGCTTGAGTTCTCAGGCTCCTTGAGGCGCGTGAGCACGGCAAACTGGCTCATCATCTTCAAGGTGCCGGGTGCGCATTTGGCCTGGCCCAGGGACGAATCGCGAATCAGCTTTTCGTAAATCTTCACCTCTTCGCTCACGCGCAGGCAGTAGGGCACCTTGACGATGTAAATGCGGTCAAGAAACGCTTCATTGTTTTTGTTGTTGCGAAAAGTCTTCCATTCGCTCTCATTGCTGTGGGCCAGCACCACGCCGTCAAACGGTATGGCGCCAAAGCCCTCGGTGCCCTTGAAGTTGCTTTCCTGCGTAGCGGTAAGCAACGGGTACAGCACCTTGATGGGGGCCTTGAACATTTCCACAAATTCAAGCAAGCCCTGGTTGGCCAGGCAAAGGCCGCCCGAGTAACTGTAGGCGTCAGGGTCATCCTGCGCAAAGGTTTCCAGCTTGCGGATGTCCACCTTGCCCACCAGCGACGAGATGTCCTGGTTGTTCTCGTCACCAGGCTCGGTCTTGGCAATGCCAATCTGCTTGAGCATGCTGGGGTAGCGCTTGACAACCCTGAACTGGCGGATGTCCCCGCCAAATTCATCCAGCCGCTTCACCGCCCAAGGTGACAGGATGCGCTGCAGGTAGCGCGTAGGAATGCCAAAATTCTCGCGCAGGATGGGGCCGTCCTCCAGCGCGTCAAACAGGCCCAGCGGGCTCTCGTTGACCGGCGAACCCTTGATGGCATAAAACGGCACCTGCTGCATGAGCTGCTTGAGCCGCTCGGCAATCGAGCTTTTGCCGCCGCCCACCGGCCCCAGCAAATACAGAATCTGCTTGCGTTCTTCGAGCCCCTGCGCAGCATGGCGGAAGTAGCTCACCACCTGTTCGATGGCGTCTTCCATGCCGTAGAACTCGGCAAACGCGGGATAGATTTTGATGCGCTTGTTGGCAAATATGCGCGACAGGCGAGGCTCGTTGCGGGTGTCGAGCATTTGAGGCTCGCCGATGGCGGTGAGCATGCGCTCGGCGGCCGAGGCATAGGCCAGCGGGTTGCGTTTGCATTCCGCAAGATACTCGTCCAGTGACATTTCCTCTTCGCGGCTGCGCGCATAGCGTGCAACATGGTTACCAATAGCATCCATAAGACCTCCTGGTTGAGATCAGCGAGCCATATCACTGATCTGCTTCACACATTCAGCATAGCGGGTTTTGTCCCGGTTTTCACACACAATCGTAAAGACCCGGCCAACGTGCATTAGTTCACGGCACAGTCGCTGCTTTCAAGTGGCGCCCCCAATTTATACAACGCGCGACACGCCTGCCAGGTTGTCATCCACCCTGCACCGAATCAACAATACAGCGTGTTACGGCTGGTGGCAACTCGCCGGTGTGAAACACCAGTTTTTGTTCCCGCAGCGCCACATCGGCAGCCGTCACGCGGTCAAAGCGGCGCAGGTGCTCGGTCCATGACTCGTCCACAATCTGTTCAATGTAGCGCGTGGGGTCCGATATGTCACGCAGCAGTTCCCATGACAGTGCGCCCTGGCGCAGCCGGCTTTTGCGGCTCTCTTGCATGAGCTCGCGAAAAGGCACGGTGTTGGCGGGGTCAATGCGGTATTCAATCGTGAGCTGAACGCGGCCTGCACCGGGCGCCACTTCAGCCACAGGAGCCTTGAATTCACGCGAGGGCGTCAGGTCTTCTTCCAGCCCCGCATCGGCCACCAGCCGCTGCGCAATCAGCATGGCCACCACGCCAGAGCCCGCCGCGCAGACCAGCGCCGCGGGCACCGAGCTGAGCGTGGCGATTTGCCCCCACATGGCAGCACCCAGCGCGCTGCCGCCCATGACGGCCATCTGGTAGATGGACATGCCGCGCGCCCGCACCCAGTCAGGCAGCGCCATCTGCGCGCGCACGCTGAGCGAGTTGACGGTGGCTATCCACACCATGCCGGCCAGCAGCATGGCGGGCACGCCCACGTACAGGTTGGGCGCAAATGCCATGGTGACTGTCACCCCGGCCTGCAACACGGTGCCCACCATCACCAGCCGGTCGCCGAAAATAAGCTGCCGCACACGCGGCAACAAAAGCACAGCCACAATCGCGCCCGCCCCCATGGACGCCAGCAGCACCGTGAACGTGCCGGCGTCGCCGCCGTGCAGGCCACGCGCCACCAGTGGCAGCAGGGCCATCACCGCCGTGGAGTGAAAAAAGAACAGCGCCACGCGCAGCAAAATCGCCCGCAGGCGGGATGACTGCCGCACAAACTGCACGCCCACCCGCATTGCGCCCAGCAGGCGCTCACGCCCCAGCGGGTTGGGCACATGCTCGCGCCGCCAGCGGATCAGGATGATGCCGGAGATGACTGACAGCACTGCGTTCAGCATAAACACATAACGGCTGCCCACACTGGCAATCAGCGTGCCTGCCAACAGAGGGCCAAAGATGCGCGATGCATTCATGGCAATGCCATTGAGCCCAAGCGCAGCGGGCAGTTGATGGCGCGGCACCAGCGCCGGTATAAGAGCTGAATACACCGGCCAACGCATCGCCAGCCCCACGCCGTTGGCCAGCACCATTGCCAGCAGCAGAGGCGGCGAAAGGGTGCCGAACTGAATGGTCAGGCACAACACCAGCGCCACCGCAGCGCCCCAGAATTGCGTGACGATCAAATAGCGCCTGCGGTCCACAATGTCGGCCATGGCGCCACTGGGCAAGCCCAGCAAAAAAACCGGCAGCGTGGACGCAGCCTGCACCATCGCCACCCAGATGGGCGAGGTGGTCATCGACGTCATCAGCCAGGCGGCTGCCACATCGTTCATCCACATGCACAGGTTTGCGATCATCCACGTGCTCCACAGCATGCGGAACGCGGCAATTTTGAATGGTGCGAGTGCCGATTGAGAACCTTTGCCTGGGCTGCCAGAAGGCGCTGCAGTGTCATCCATTTCGCTTCGTGCCTAGGTGTGTCTGCATGTCGGCCATTCTATCGATGCGTCAGTTATCAGCGCACGGTTTGGGTACTATGTCTGGCACGACAATCAACGCTTCACAGCAGGCTCGCCCATGAATGACCCCTCACTGCAACGAGAACGCCTGGAAAAGCCAACCCTCATCTACCCGTTTGAGGCACCGCCCGCCGTGGGCAAAACGATCCAGGTCGCACCTGGCGTGGTGTGGATGCGCATGCCGTTGCCCTTTGTACTGAACCACATCAACATCTGGGGCCTGGAAGATGAGGGCGGCTGGGCCGTGGTGGACACCGGCATGGGCACGGACGACACACTGGCCGTCTGGCGTGCGCTGTTTGCAGAAGCGACCGACCAGCGCCCCTTGACCCGCATCTTCGTCACCCACATGCACCCTGACCATGTAGGAATGGCAGGCTGGCTCACGCGCAAATTCAAATGCCGCCTGTGGATGACGCGCCTTGAGTACCTGAACTGCCGCGTGTTGACCGCCGACACGGGCCGCAAGGCGCCCGACGATGGCGTTTCGTTCTTCCGCCAAGCGGGATGGAGCGATGGCGCGATAGAAAACTACCAGGCGCGTTTTGGCAAATTTGGCAAGTACATCCACGCCTTGCCCGATAGCTACCGTCGCATGGTGGATGGCGAAGAAATAAAAATCGGTGCCAACACCTGGCGCGTCATCGTCGGCACGGGCCATTCGCCCGAGCACGCCTGCCTCTACAGTGCTGAATTGAAGTTGCTGATCTCTGGCGACCAGGTGCTGCCGCGCATCTCCAGCAACGTGTCCGTCCACCCGACCGAGCCAGATGCCGACCCGATGCGCGACTGGATGGAATCTTTGGCCAAGATCAAACGCGAAGTGCCTGATGATGTGCTGGTCTTGCCCGCCCACAACGATTGCTTTCGCGGCCTGCACGCCCGGCTGGACTACCTCGGCGCGTCGCAAGAGCGTTCGCTGGACCGGCTGCGCAAAACCCTGCGCGAACCGAAACGCGCGGTCGATGTGTTTGCCGCGCTGTTTGGCCGCAGCATTGACGAAACCGATGGCGGCCTGCTGAACCTGGCCACGGGTGAAAGCCTGGCCTGCCTGAACTACCTGATGCACCGGGGCGAGGTGCGGCGGGATATTGACGCGTCGGGCGTGGCCAAGTACCAGTTGCTGTGATGTCTTTTTGCAAACCCAATGAAACACCAACACTTCTCTGAGACGACGGGGCATCAGCGCCTGATTTATGGCGCCGCAGTGGGCCTGGTGACTGCCGCGGTACCCTTGCCGCTGGCGCTGCAAACCCACGGCTTGCTGGCGTGGTGCCTGGGCGCGTTCACCTACCTGGCGCTGGCCTGGTCGCTGGCCGTGAAGTTTGACGCAACTCGCACGCGCGCCCGGGCGCTGGCACAAGACCAGCCCAGCCTTATCCTGTTCATGCTGATGGTGGTTTCGGCCTTCGCCAGCATGGCCGCCATTGCGCTGATGCTGCAGCACGTAAAAGACCTTTCAGCGGTGCAGCGCTATGGCCATTTGGCCCTGTCGCTGTTGACGCTCGCGGCCTCCTGGCTGCTTATCCAGACGGTGTTTGCCTTCCGCTATGCGCATGTGTACTACCAGGTGGAAGCCGATGGCACGCCCGACGGCGCCGGGCTGGATTTTCCCGGCAAGCAAGACCCGGATTATTTTGATTTCATGTACTACGCCCACGTGGTGGGCATGACGTCACAGGTGTCCGACGTGGTGGTCACGTCACGCCTGATGCGCCACCTGACGTTGCTGCACAGCGTGACCGCATTCGCCTTCAACATGCTGGTGCTGGCGCTGAGCATCAACCTGGTGGCCGGTGCGATACAGATAGGTTGACCCGACCGGCCGGCCCGCCTGAGACCAGCCCGCTGGCCAGCGCTGTGCCGCAGATGATGACGACGGCGCACAGCAGCATCCACAGCGTGACCGACTCGCCCAAAAACGCCACGCCGTACGCCACTGCAAAAACCGGGATCAAAAAGGTCACAGTCAGCGCCCGCCCTGGGCCTGCATTGGCGATCAAGCGGAAGTACAGGATGTAGGCAACCCCGGTGCACAGCATCCCCAAAACACCGATGGCCAGCCAGGCGTGCAGGCCCGGCGCTTGGCTGGGCCATAGCCATAGCGTGGGCAGTACCAGGCCCAAGGTGGCACCGCACTGACTGCCGGTGGCGGTGACCAGTGCCGGGATGCCCGTGAGGAAGTGCTTGGTGTAGCTGGCCGCTATGCCGTAGCACAGGCAGGCCAACAGGCAGGCCAGCACGGCCCAGCCGCTGGACGCACCCGATGCATCGGGCTTGAAGCTGGCCTTGTCCCACGCCAGCAAAACAATGCCGAAAAACCCGATGGCCAAACCTGCCAAACGCAGGGCGTTGGGCCGGTCTTTCAGCCACAGCCAGGCGATCAGCGCACCAAACATTGGCACCGTGGCATTCAATATGCCGGCCAGGCCGGTGCTGATGGCCAGGATGGCGTAGGAAAAACAGGCGAACGGGATGGCGGAGTTCAGCAAACCCACAAAAAACGTGGCCCGCCAGTGCTGGCGCAAAGCAGGCAGATGCCCCCTGGCCGCCATCAACGGAAGCAAGAACAGCGCGCCAATGGTCACCCGCAGGCCCGCTGTCGGCACCGCGCCGAAGTCAAGCGCGCCGAGGCGCATGAACAGGAATGATGAACCCCAGATTGCGGCGAGCGATAAAAAGTCTCTCAGCCAGGGTTTTTGGGTTGGCGTGCTGGTCAAAATGAAGGCGCCAATGAAGAAGCACGCGAATTTGTTAACAAATCCGGCCCGGCTTGTAGCGCCACGCCTTCAAGCTCAAGCAAGGCCGTCTTGCGATGCAGCCCGCCTGCATAGCCGGTGAGAGAGCCGTCACCACCCAGCACGCGGTGGCACGGCACGATCAGGCTCAAGGGGTTGCGCCCCACAGCCGCGCCCACCGCGCGCACGGCAGCAGGGTTTTCAATCTGGCGACTGATGCTGCCGTAACTCGTGGTTTTGCCATAGGGAATTTTAAGCAGGGCACGCCATACCGATTGTTGAAATAAAGTGCCGCCATTGATGTCCAAAGGCAGATCGAACGCTTTGCGTTTGCCTTTGAAAAACTCTGCCAACTGGCGCGCTGCTTCAAGCAGCGTCGGGTGGGAATCTTGCGTTGGCCAGGCATGGGGCACGTTCTTGAAGTCGAGGGCTTCGGGGCGGTGGCGCTGGTCGGTAAACCAGGCGCCTGCCAGGCCTTTGTTGGTAGCGGCAAGGAGCATGTCGCCCAGGGGGCTCTGGACGCGGGTTTGGACAATGGAAGGGTCAAATTTCATGATTTTTGCCTCTTTTGGTGGTCATTTTGGCCTGTAGCCCTCGTGCAGTGTGCATGAGTAGCTATTGTTTTAGTAGAGTTCCGGGTTTAGGCACCGGTGCGCCCTTCAACGTCTCTGGTGCCTTTGATGCCGCTGATGCTGTTGAAGCTGGCGCGGGCAAAATGGCCCAGGCGCGAATCACCGCATAGCTGCGCCAAGGCTTCCAAGCCTGAGACAGTGCCTCGGCATCCCGCGCTGCGGTCTTCGTGCCTTGCGTCCCCAGCGCCTTGTGCAACGCCACATCCCCCGCCGGAAACGCATCGGGCCAGCGCAGTGCTCGCATGGCGATGTACTGCGCCGTCCAGTCGCCAATGCCGGGCAGCTCTTTCAGCGCGGCGATGGTGGCGGGTACGTCGGCACCGGCGTGCAGTTGCAGGCGCTTGGTTGCAACCGCCTGCGCAATGCCCACGATGGCCGCCTGGCGCTGCTTAACGATGCCCAACTGGCCCAGCGCGTCGCCACTGGCCTGTGCCAGCACGGCGGGCGCGGGGAACAGCCGCGTCAGCTCCGGGTAGGGCGTGGCGATGGGTTCGCCAAATTTATCCACTATGCGCTGCGCCAAGGTGCGCGCGGCAGCCACGGTGATCTGCTGGCCCAGCACGGCTCGCACTGCCATCTCGTAGCCGTCCAGGCAGCCCGGCACGCGCAGGCCATCGCCTTGCGGAAAACTGTCGTGCAACACCTGGTTGATGGCCCGC
>JANYJD010000128.1 GCA_025358555.1 Rhodoferax sp. | reverse complement strand
GGTCCAGGTCGGTCTTGCGCAAATAGCTGCGCAGCGAGTGCACGGTGTCTTCCACCTGTGCCACGCTGGATGCTAAAACCTCCCCTAGCGCTTTAAAATAGGTCTCGATATGCTCCTGATTTTGTAGCTTTTGCAGCGCTGTGCTTAAACTTCCCAAAGCGCCTGCCTCTTCGCCGTCCAGCGCCTGCAGGGCCTCCCGCGCGCTGTCCATCAGCGCCTGCGCGTTGGACAGGCGGCTGTGGTCTGCGTTGAGTTCGGCCCATTCGTCCGGCTTGGGCGCCAGTTTGTCCACCTCGCTAATTTGCCAGGCCAGGCGCTCGCGTTCGCGCTGCAGCGAGTCTTGCGCCGCGTGGGCGCTGGCAAGCCCTGCGTGTGCCGCACGCCATTGTTGCCACAGGCCGGTCAGGGCGGTGGTGTTGACCCGTGCGTAAGCGTCCAGCAGGGCACGAACGGCGTCCGGCCGCGTCAGGCTTTGCCAGGCGTGCTGGCCGTGAATGTCCAGCAGTTGCTCGCCAATTTCCCGCAGTTGCGTGGCGGTGGCCGGGCTGCCGTTGATCCAGGCCCGGCTTTTGCCAGCCGTGTCTACCGTGCGGCGCAACAGCAGGGTGTGGCCCGTGCCAGTGGACGCGCTGCCCGCAGCATTGCCCGAGGGGCCATCACCCCCATCAAAACCGGCTGTGCTGAGCCACGCTGCGAGCGCGGCAGTGGATTCAAACTCGGCGCTAACCTCGGTGCGGCTGGCCCCTTCACGAATCACGCCGGGGTCAGCCCGCGCGCCCGTGGCCAGCTGCAATGCATCAATCAGGATCGACTTGCCTGCGCCGGTCTCCCCGGTCAGCACCGTGAAGCCGCCGGCCAGGTCAAGCTCCAGTTCGCTGACGATGACGAAATCCCGCAGGACAATGCGTTTCAAACTCATGTTCAGGCCACCCCCTCATTCCAGTGCAGTTTCTGGCGCAGCGTGTCAAAGTAGGTCCAGCCTCTGGGGTGCAAAAAGCGCACGTGGTGCTGCGAGCGCGTGACGCTGATGCGGTCGCCATGCAGGAGCGACGCCAGCGACTGCATGTCAAAATTGGCGCTCGCGTCGCGGCCTGCTACTACTTCTATAGCTATTTCTGAAGCATTGGCGAGAACTATCGGCCTGTTTGATAGCGTATGCGGGGCAATGGGTACCAGCACCCAGCCGGGAATCGACGGGTGCAGCAGCGGGCCGCCGGCCGACAGCGCATAGGCGGTGGAGCCCGTGGGCGTGGCAATGATCAGGCCGTCGCATCGCTGGTTGGCCACAAAGTGGCCATCCACCTCCACCCGCAGCTCCACCATGCCTGATGTGGCCCCCCGGTTGACCACCACGTCATTCATGGCCAGTGCGTCAAACACGCAGCGGCCATCGCGCATGACTTTGGCATGCATCAGGCTGCGATGGTCTTCCTCATGCTCGCCGCGCAGCATCGGCCCCAGCGTCTGCTGGTAACCTCCATAGGGAATATCGGTAATAAAGCCCAGCCGACCCTGGTTGACGCCAATCAGCGGCACGCCAAAGCGGGCGAGCTGGCGGCCAATGCCCAGCATGGTTCCGTCGCCGCCCACCACCAGGCCCAGGTCGCATTGCGCGCCAATGGTTGGCACGTCCAGCACGGGATAACCCGTGATGCCCATGTTGGCCGCCGTGTCAGCCTCGAAAGCAACCTCACAACCCTGCGTGATCAGGAACTGCGCAATGTCTTCC
This sequence comes from Rhodoferax sp., assembly GCA_025358555.1. Classification (GTDB taxonomy): domain Bacteria; phylum Pseudomonadota; class Gammaproteobacteria; order Burkholderiales; family Burkholderiaceae_C; genus JANYCG01. Next base: position 7,069 of record JANYJD010000128.1, on the reverse strand, counting down.
AGCGCCTGCCGCGACGAGGCGCCCGCAGCGCCCGTGGCGACCGCCTGGTACTTGCCAATCAGCGCGACATGCCGGAAGTTCGAATTCATTTGCAAATTACATCACTAAAATGACCCAATGCTGGACGATCGTGCCAAGTTGTTGTTGAAAGCGCTGGTCGAACGCTACATTGCGGACGGTCAGCCCGTAGGCTCGCGCACGCTGTCGCGCGCCACCGGCATCGAGCTGTCGCCCGCCACCATTCGCAACGTCATGTCAGACCTGGAAGAACTGGGGCTCATCGTCAGCCCCCACACTTCGGCCGGGCGCATTCCCACGGCACGCGGCTACCGCCTGTTTGTGGACACTATGCTGACGGTGCGCCAGGGCCAGTTCGCCACGCAGAGCCTGGCCCCCGACCAGCCGCAAAAAGTGATTTCCAACGCGGCCAATCTGCTCTCCAGCCTGTCGCAGTTTGTGGGCGTGGTGATAGCGCCGCGCCGCTCCTCGGTGTTCCGGCAGATCGAGTTTTTACGGCTGTCCGAGCGCCGCCTGCTGGTCATCATCGTCTCGCCCGATGGCGATGTGCAAAACCGCGTGATCTTCACCGAGGTGGACTACACCCAGGCCAACTTGATGGAAGCCGCCAACTACCTCAACTCCCACTACGTCGGGCTGGCGCTTGAAGAAGTCCGCGCGCGGCTGCAAAACGAGGTCGAGACGTTGCGCAGCGAAATCGCCAGCCTGATGCAGGCCGCCGTCACGGTCAGCTCCGAGGCCATTGCCGAGACCAAGGACGAAGTGGTCATCTCAGGCGAACGCAACCTGCTGGCCGTCACAGATTTTTCCAGCGACATGGGCCACCTGCGCCGCGCGTTTGAGCTGTTCGAGCAAAAAGCCCAGCTCATGCGCCTGCTGGACATTGCCGGCCAGGCCGAAGGCGTGCGCATTTTCATTGGCGGGGAGAGCCAGGTGGTGCCGTTTGAGGATCTGTCCATCGTCAGCGCCCCCTATGAGGTGGACGGCCAGATCGTCGGCACCCTGGGCGTCATCGGCCCCACCCGCATGGCCTATGACCGCATGATCCAGATTGTGGACATCACGTCCAAGCTGGTGACCAATGCGCTGAGTCATCACAAGTAGCCGCGCGAGCAATTCGGCAAGGCGCGGCCCGTACAATCCCGGCTTGAATGGGCCGTTAGCTCAGTTGGTTAGAGCAGAGGACTCATAATCCTTTGGTCGTAGGTTCAAGTCCTACACGGCCTACCAATCTACATAAAGAAAGCTTGCTATTTAAAATATAGCTTGCTTTTTCTTTTTTCAGCTTATGTAGCCACCATGTAGCCACCAGTACCGGGTTGTGTACCTTGTAGCCAGCTTCAACATATCCCGCCATTCAGCGGAAATTGCAGGTTTCTCCCAAAACTGGCGGGCGTAAAAAAACCCGGCATGGCGTCCGGGTAGTTGGTGGGTGTCGTTTTTAGCGGTTGGCAAAGTCGGCAAAGTCAGCATAGACAGCGAACAGTGTCACCACGCCACTCCCAGCAATCATCGCTCTGGCGCGGCCTTGTAATGCGTCCAGGCCCTCCCCTTGCTGGCGCAGCAATATGCGGCCATCCCCAAAGCGAATGCCGGTTATCGAGTCATCCCCTGCCGATTCAGTCCCGGCCTGTCGCACCAGAAACAGAATCAATTGCGGCGCTTTCGGGTTTGCCAGTGTTTCCAGCTTGTCGAGGCGTGCGGTCAGTGTTGCCATTGCTTGCCCTCACTCGATGGTGAAGTGGTCGATGTAGGCCGGGTCACTCTCCCGGAAAACCTCGCGGCCATGCTGGCGAAGCCGTGCCAGCTCACTATCTGGCGTGCTGTCGGGCACCACTTCGGGCAGATGCTTTGCGGTGTCGTCGTTGGTCGCCTCCAGTGCCTCAAGGCGGCGGCACAGTGCGGCGGTCATCCTAAAAGCCTCGCGCTATTTTCTGGCGTGTCCAACTCGGCAGCAAAACCACGGGCGAGGGCATGGTCAAGCTCTGCCTGTTCATTGGGGCCACGCATTACCAGCACTGACAATCGGGGGCGTGTCGTGCTTTGGCTCATGGCCTCCAGCGCCAGCAATCGAGAATTAAGCGTTTTCATAGGTGTCCTTTATCAATGCGGCCTGTTGCAGTCGGGCGGCTTCGCACCATTCGTCATAACCCATTACCGGCAGCAAGTCCAGACAGCCCCCTTGCTCGGTATCGGTGCTGTCACGCTCAAGCGCCACCAGCCGGGCGTTAAGGCTCGCCACGTTGCACCTCCAGCGCCGTGATGCGGGCGGCCAGTTCGTCAACCTCGCTGATTTTCGCCAGCGTCCCCAATGCGGCTATTAGTTGCGCGGCCTGTCCGGGTGCCAGGTCGCCAGCAGCGGCGGCAGACAGTACGGCAGTGGCTTTGGCGGTCAGAGTGCCACCATCGGGCAATTGAATTGCCACGGCTTGTTCAGTGGGCTTCACTGGCGGCAACACCCGCTCCAGAATGAGCCGGGCGGCCTGCACGTCACCCCCTTGAGCAGCCGTCACTAACTGGTCAAGAATCGCCGGTACATGCTTGGCAATAGATGCTCTCAGACGGGTAATTTCTGACACACCGGGCGGGCGGCCTTTGGGGTTGCCTGTTTGGCCCGGTTTCCATTGGTTGGGTGGTCGCTTTGGGGTCGTCATCGTGTTCCTACCGTGTTCAATCAGGGAGCTTCAACGCCCAGGATGTCGCCCCGCTCGGTCAAATAAGGCCGATACCCGGCGCGGCATGGCTCATGAGTAGCAGGCAATGAATTTAAGAACTTGCCTCTGTGAGTCAGATTGAAAGTCTCAAAATCGATGTTGGCGTCAAAGTCCTGTGTCGGACGGCGCTTGCTCTGGTTGCTTGCGAGTGCGTGGTAGTTGTGAACTTTCATGATGAGCTTTCTAAGGATGGGCGCTTGGCCCGGTTGGGGGAGGATGCTGTTTTGGGGTTGGTTTAGTTCGTGGTGAACATCGCGCAGGTCACGGGCCACAAAGGCCACGCCACCGGCTCCATTGATGCGCTCCAGGAAAACGGCTTGTTCAGGTCGTAAGCGTCCGGTCGGGCCTTTCACTTCCACGGCCAGAAACCGGCCATCGCGCAGTTGCCCCAGCACATCAGAGCAACCCCGCCAGCCGAAACGGATAAAGCGGTTTCCCACTTTGGCGGCTCCACTGTTTTGACGCTCGCACCACGCAACGGCGGGATGTGCCTTGAGTGCCTTCAACACCTCCACCAGGGCAGCCGTTTCTTTGTGGTCGTTGGTGCGTTTGGTCGGGGTTTCCATGCCGAATAGGTCAGCACCAGAGAAAGATTTTTCAGTCATTGCTCTGGCCCCCGAAAATAATCACCGAACTCTGCCCCCTCTTATATGGGGGGCGGCGAATTTCGGTTACGGATTTCACCGAAAACGGCGAATACGGTGAATTTCGGTTACTCAGACTGTCCATAACCAGCCCTCGTTCAAACCCAGCACACCACGCGAAACGAGCCCGGTTATTGCCTCTTTGGTGCGTGTAGCTCTGCGGTCTGTCTGACAAGTCAGGCGGGCAGCACCGGCAGCCACAGCAGCCTCCAATTCAATGCAGGGGCGCATCGGCGGGGCACCAGGCTTACCCGATATGCCATCCTTGAACAAGCCCCGTATGCCCTCATAAACGAGTCTCTGGTTTCCACCTTGGGGCAGCTTCACACGCTTGACTTCATCGGTGCTCGTATCTGGTCGCACCGTGCAACTTGTCACCGGGTCGTCATGCGCATCAATGCCCAGCGTTTCCACTTGCAAGCGAAACGGGTGCGCGTCACCATCGGCCCCGTCTTTTGACTTCGCCACTCTCCACTCTCGACGCTCGCCATCGCGTGAAACCTCCACGGCGGCATCAAGCGCAGCGAATAGCGAACTGTGCCCGCGTAGGCCCTTGGTAGCGTCCTTGCCGGTGTGGTGCACCATCACCACCAGCCCGCCCGTTATGGTTTGCAGGTGCTTTGCGGCCTCCAGTATTTGCCCCATGTCCTTTGAACTGTTTTCATCAGCAGTTGGGGCAGCGCGGTTCAGGGTATCGACAAACAGCACAGCACCAGCAGGAACCACGGCGGCCAGGTCGCGCACGTCTTGGGGCTCTGTCAGTTTGAAGGGTTGCAGCACCATGTGCAGGCCAGCAGACAGCGGTCGGCCTTTGTGCGCTTCCCAGGCTTGGGCGCGTAGCTTGAAGCCTGCTTCACCTTCAAGCGCGGCATACACCACGGGCGCGGCCTCCACCCGGCAATCAAACCAGCGGCGGCCTTCGGCAATCGCGGCGGCCATATCCAGCGCCAGGAATGATTTGCCCGATGCACTGGGGCCATAGAGCCCGCCAGCCCTACGGCAGGCAACACGCCACGCACCCTCCATTGCAACGGCGGCAACGCGGCCAGGTCCTTGCCTGTCAGCAGCTTGTAACGGGGCTCAGGCTTGGGCGGTTCACTGGCGCTTGATAGCAGTGCCTCCAACACGTCCATTCCGTCACGCTGTGCAAGGTCGTTCACGTCGCTGTTTTTCTCCCAACCGTCAGGCATGGCGGCCACCATCCCGGCAACGTCGGTGGCAATCTTCATGGCCTCGGCTTCCTTGCCAACATCAGGCACCACCACCAGCCGGGCACTCGGGCCTTGCGCTCGCAATGCCTTTGCCACCTTGCCCATATTTCCTGCACCAAAGCAAACCACAGCAGCGGCCCCGGTCGCTTGCCAGCAAGCCCATGCTTGCCCGATACCCTCCACGATGTAGGCCACGCCACCGGGCACCAGTTCGCCTACGGTGAAGGTAGCCCCGGCCATGCTCGCACCGGGCAGGTTCACTTTCTTGCCCGCACCGGGCGGCGGGATAAATTGGGCGCTTTGCATATCACCGTCTGGCGCATAGGCGGGCACCATCAGGAACCCGGCCATGTTCTGCCCGGCAATGGTCAGGCCATCACCAGCAGGCACCACGCGCAACCCGTCCAAGGGCACGCCAGCGGCCCGCTTTTGTGTGATGTAGGGATGCGCGTTTGTGGCGGGCTCACAGCGATTAAATATCTCGCTGGCACTACTGCCCTTGGCAGGCTTGCGCGGCGGCTCTACGGGACGCGTAGGGGCTTTTGTGGCTATTTGCTGGGGCTTGCTTTCACCCATGCGCCAGCCATGCTCGGCAGCCACACGATAGAGAGTTCCAGCGCCCACACCCTTACCCGGCTTAAAGCTGCGCCAGGTGTCGCGGGCGTCGCGTTCGTCATAGTTACCCGCTTGGGCGCTCCAATCATTAAAGGCGTCGAAGTCGAGCCCGGCAGACTGTGCAGCCATGCCAGCTCGCACCCATTCATCACGAGGCAGGTCGGGCGGTATCGCGTAGAGCGCATCACTGGCGCGTGCGGTTTCAGTCAGCATGGGCAGCACCTCCACGACGTGCCAGCCACGCCAGCACACGGCGGCGGTCTGCCTGCGTGAAGTGATAGACGCCCGGCCAGCAGTCGAATAAATCGCGGTCTTTCTTTTTGGTGCGGGCGCATGGTACTTCAAGCCCACGGCGACGCAGCTCTGCTATCAATTCCGGGCCATTGGAGCAACCGGCTATCTGGTCAATGTGCTCACGCGTTATCGGGCGTGTCATCAGGGCTTGAATGGTGCGCAAGTGGCGCGGATTGTCTGTGCCAGTGAAGCGGGCAGCACGGATAGAATCGGTGTTGTCTACAGCGTGGGTCTTGGCGGGTTGGTCATTTGCAGCGTCCAGCCCGTTGCCTTTTGTGGCGGCCATTACATCGCCACCCCGGCCAATGCCTTGACGGTTGCTGTGTTCCAGGCCAGCAGTCCACCAATGCGAGTAGGACGCATCGGGCCATTTTCCAAACAAGCCCAGCCCCTCAAGGTTTGAGGGCGGCGGTTCAGGTAGTAGGCAGTCTCGGCAGTTGTGAGGTTGGGGCGTGTGACTTGTTCAAGCGGCAGGTATTGCGCGGTGAACTGTTGCGGGGCGCTTGCCTCGCGGGTTGCGATTGATGCAATTTGCATAATGGGCCTTTCCATGAAAAGCATCGCCACTTACTACGATGCAACACCGCAAAACGCGGCGCATGGAAACCCATTCTTTTCATATGCCGAGCCTTTGCCAGCTCGCGAGTCTTGCAGCGGTCTACCGCGCCTTATCGCGCTCTACCGAGCTTTTTTTCATGCTGCGCAATAGGCGTTCGCGCAGGTTCTTGATTTTGAGGAACCGCGTTTGGTCGTTTGAATCTTGCCATTTGATACCTTCATCAGAAATACCCAGCAAAGGAAGCTTTCGAGCGTCAGCCATACGCACCAGCGAAGCCCATACGGCGGGCGCGTCGAACGGGTCTGGGCATTCTTTTTGGGCAGTCTCTATTACAGGAGCCAGCAGGTCGCGGCGTGCCCTCGGTCGCGCATTGCTAGCGTCCACAGCCACCACGGACGCGGGCGTTGCGGTGTCATTGGCTGGGGCAGGAAGTGGTGTCCCATAGAGTTCAATCAATTGCGCGTCATCCAACAACCGGGCATATACAAGCGCAGAGCTACGAAAAACCTCGCGGCGGCCCCATATCTCACGCTCTTGGTTGAACGTCGTTCCGGGCGCGGGTGTCGTGTCGCGTGTGTCCCGCGCCGGGTAAGCGGCATCCCAAATGGCGCGGCTGGTGATTGTGTAGGTAGTCAACTTACCAAGTGCATCTGCTGCAACGTGTTCAAGCGGGGTTAATCCGAATTCCACAGGCCTAATCAGTAGCGGTTCTACAAGCTCACGGTCTGCAATCGGGTTGTGGTCACGTAACCAGTAATGGGCAGCCGGGCAAAATCGTTGCAGGTCTCGGCGGGCGTAGTCGCGTAGCAGGTCATCAAAGTTCATATATTGCCACCCCTTCAAAGCGTCACTTCAAAAAAGGAGCCCCAGCCGGTCGGTGAAGGTGTCCGACTTTTCGCCAGCGGTAATTAGTCGCGGGCTAGGCAGGGGCAAAACTTGTCAGGCGTGCGCTGGGGCAACGCTCAGGCGTAAACCTACGGCGTGCAATACCTTGTGAACTGTGGACAGTGTCGG
>JANYJD010000364.1 GCA_025358555.1 Rhodoferax sp. | reverse complement strand
ACTCGGCCGCGCCAGCTCGGGTACCTTTCGCACGGCAGACGTGGTGGGGCTGGACACCATGTCGCACGTCATCAAGACCTTGCAGGACAATTTGAGCCTAGAAACCGACCCCTTTTACGCCAGCTTTGCCACGCCGCCGGTGCTGGCCAAGCTGATCGGCATGGGCGCTTTGGGGCAAAAAGCCAATGGCGGTTTTTACAAAAAAGTCGGTCGCGACATTTTGCGGTTTGATGCGGCTGCCAATGGTGGCCAGGGCGACTATGTGGCCTCGGGCCAGAAGGCCGATGAAGTCATCGGGCGCATGCTGAAGAAAAAGGCCGGTGAGCGGCTAAACCTGCTGCGCAACGCGGAAGGCGCGGAAGCGCGTTTTCTCTGGGCGATTTTGCGCGACCAGTTTCACTACGCCGCAATCCACCTGCACAGCATTGCCGAGACCGCACGCGATGTTGACTTTGCCATGCGCTGGGGCTTTGGCGTGAAGCAAGGCCCGTTTGAGCTGTGGCAAGAGGCCGGGTGGCTGAAGGTTGCCAACTGGATCAAACAAGACATTGAAGCGGGCAAGGCGCTGTGCAGTGCGCCCCTGCCAGACTGGGTGTTCAAAGGCCCGGTGGCAGAGTCCAACAACGGCGCCGGTGGGGTGCACACGCCGCAGGGTTCATGGAATCCCACCACCGGCACTTTCGATGCGCGCCGTAGCCTGCCGGTGTATGCGCGCCAGCACTTCCCCGAGAGCGTGCTGGGGGCCAACCCACCCGATGCCGCAACAGCGGGCAAGACGTTGCATGAAGATGACGCCATTCGTTTGTGGACCCTGGACGATGATGTGGTGATTGCCAGCATCAAGACCAAAATGCACGCCATCAGCCCTGATGTGTCTGAAGGCCTGGCCATGGCCGTCGAGCTGGCTGAAAAAGACTTCAAAGGCCTGGTCATCTGGTCGCCTGACGACATGTTTTCGGCCGGGGCAGATCTGCAGGCCATGCTGCCCGCCTTCATGATGGGGGGTGCCAAGGCCATTGACGGCGCCGAGGCCGAACTGCAGCAGGTCATGCTCAAACTGCGCTACGCCAGCGTGCCCGTGGTCTCTGCCGTGCGCGGCCTGGCTTTAGGCGGCGGCTGCGAAATGGCGGTGTATTCGGCGCGCCGTGTCGCTGCCATGGAGAGCTACATTGGCCTCGTGGAAGTGGGCGTGGGCCTGGTGCCAGGCGCTGGCGGCCTGGCCTACATCGCGCGGCGCGCGGCAGAAAACGCGGCCAGTTCCACTGACAAAGACATTCTTAAATGCCTGACCGAAGGGTTCACCGCAGCCGCCATGGCCAAGGTGGGCACCAGCGCGATTGAGTCGCGCAAGCTGGGCTACCTGCTTGAGAGCGACATCATCGTGGCCCACAAGGACGAGCTGCTTTACGTGGCCATCAACGAAGCGGTGGCCATGTTCAACTCGGGCTACCGTGCGCCGCACCGCCGTCCCTTTGCGGTGGCCGGGCGCAGCGGTATTGCAACCATCAAAGGCTCGCTGGTCAACATGCGCGACGGCGGTTTCATCAGCCAGCACGACTTTCACATCGCTTCGCTGATTGCCCACGTGGTGTGCGGTGGCGATGTCGATGCTGGCAGCCTCGTCACAGAAGAGTACCTGATGCTGCTTGAGCGCCAAGCCTTTTGCGCGCTGTTGACGCACCCCAAAACCCAAGAACGCATCATGGGCATGATGTCCACCGGCAAGCCGGTGAGAAACTAACAACTTTGCGGGACAGACCGCAGCCACACGAAGTGGGCCAGCTCTGTCCCCAACTGATTAAATGACTTATCCCCCCAACCGCCTGCAACGCCAGCTTGAACGCCTGTCCGAGGTGGCGAAGTTTGCGCGGCCCTGGTACCGCAACATCGTGCTGCGCCGCGCGGTGCCGTTCATCGGCACGGCGGGAATCAAGTTTGTTGAGCTGTCGGTTGAACGGGTTGAAGTGACGCTGGCCAACGAGCGCAAGGTGCAAAACCACCTGCAAGGCATTCACGCCTCGGCCATGAATCTGCTGGCCGAAACGGCCACCGGCATGGTGGTCGGCATGAATGTGCGGGACGACTGCATTCCCCTGGCCAAAGAGCTGAAGATGGCGTTCAAGAAGCGCGCCACCGGTGCACTGCGTGCTGTGGCCGTGCTCACGCCCGAGCAGCGCGCAGCACTGCAAGCCAGCGACAAGGGCGAACTGAATGTGGCCGTCATCGTGACTGACGAAGCGGGCATCAACCCGGTTGAATGTGAATTTGTCTGGGCCTGGATTCCAGACGTCCCAAGAAAGAAAAAGGAAACATCATGAGCAAGCAGGTGCAAGACGCCTACATCGTTGCCGCCACACGCACGCCCATCGGGCGTTCGCACCGGGGGGCTTTGCGCAATATGCGCCCGGATGACCTGCTGGCCGCCGCGCTCAAAGCCGTCATGGCGCAGGTGCCCGGGCTGGACCCCAAAGCGGTGGAAGACATCATCTGCGGCTGTGCCATTCCCGAGGCGCAGCAGGGCTTGAATGTGGCGCGCATTGGGGCGATTCTGGCCGGGCTGCCCAACACGGTGGGCGGCATCACCGTCAACCGTTTTTGCGCCTCGGGCCTGTCGGCCGTGCAGATGGCGGCCGACCGCATCCGCGTGGGCGAGGCCGACGTGATGATTGCCGCCGGCACCGAGAGCATGAGCATGGTGCCGATGATGGGCAACTCGCCCAGCCTCTCGCCCACCATTTTCACCAACACCGATGATGTGGACAACTACGGCATCGCTTACGGCATGGGCCTGACGGCCGAGAAAGTGGCCACGCAGTGGAAGGTCAGCCGAGACGCCCAGGATGAGTTTGCCTACGCTTCGCACATGAAAGCCATCGCGGCCATGAAGGCGGGCGAATTTGCAGATGAAATCACACCTGTGGAGGTGACTGATCGCGCCCCTGACCTGGCCACGGGTGAGGTCATCAGCAGCATCCGCAAGGTCAAGCTGGACGAAGGCGCCCGGCCCGACACCACGGTAGAAGGATTGTCAAAACTCAAAACCGTGTTTGCCGCGCGCGGTTCGGTCACGGCAGGCAACAGTTCGCAAACGTCTGATGGCGCAGGTGCGCTCATTCTTGCCAGTGAGGCGGCGGTCAAGCGATTTGGCCTGCGCCCCCTGGCTCGCTTTGTTAGCTACGCCAGCCGCGGTGTGCCGCCGCACATCATGGGCATTGGCCCGATTGAGGCGATCCCTGCGGCGCTCAAATACGCTGGCCTGCGCCATGAAGACATTGACTGGTTTGAGCTGAACGAGGCGTTTGCCGCGCAGTCGCTCGCCGTCATCCGCACCTTGGGGCTGGACCCGGCCAAGGTCAACCCCATGGGCGGCGCCATTGCGCTGGGGCATCCGCTGGGAGCGACGGGCGCTATCCGCTCGGCGACAGTGGTTCACGCGCTGCAGCGTAAAAATCTCAAATACGGCATGGTCACCATGTGTGTTGGCATGGGGCAAGGCGCAGCCGGTATATTCGAGCGGGTGTAGTCACCGGGTGTTGAGTCACCTCTAGTTCCATGACAGTCTCAATGACAGTGCATCCGTTTGACGAAGCCATTGCGCTGCAGTGGCAAGATGAAACGCCAACCGGGCGTTGGCTGGGCCACACCAGCGCGCCGTATGGCAATTTTGTCGGGCCGTTTGGCGGCATTTCTGCTGCGCAAATGCTCAATGCGGTGCTGTTGCACCCGCAGCGCCTGGGCGACCCAGTCAGCTTGACGGTCAATTTTTGCGCTGCAGTGGCCGACGGAGAGTTCTTTGTTCATGCGCGGCCCGCGCGCACGAACCGCTCAACCCAGCATTGGCTGATCGAGATGATGCAGGCGGGTGAAACCGTGTTGACTGCCACTGCCGTGACGGCAATTCGACGCCCCACGCTGGGCCTGCATGAATGCGCCATGCCCGCCGTGCCGTCGCCCGAAGAAACAACCGTAAAGCAGCGCTTTGCACCCATGCAATGGCTCAAGCGCTATGAAATGCGATTTGTCACCGGCGGCTTCCCGGAGCCCCTTGATGACGCCGACGCAGGCACCAGCCAGACGCAGGTCTGGCTGCGCGATGCGCTGGCCCGCCCGCTAGATTTTGCGTCTCTGTCGGCCGTGTCCGACGCATTCTTTCCGCGTCTGTTTTTGCGCCGAGCGCGGTTTGTGCCGGTTGGCACTGTGTCCATGACCATTTACTTTCATGCGCTGGCTGAACAACTCGTTCGGGTTGGCAGCGGGTACATTCTGGGGCAAGCCCAAGGCCAGCATTTTCAAAACGGCTTTTTTGACCAGACAGCGCAGTTATGGAGCCGAGCGGGCGAGATGCTGGCGACGACCCACCAGACTGTTTATTTCAAGGAATAGATATGACCCCCACGTTCCGCGCTGCGTGTCGTCACTGGACGTGTCCATGCCAGAGGCAAGGACCCTTCAGCCCGTCCAAGCCTGCGCAGGCAGGCTTGGAGCCGCGGGCTTCAGCCCCGAGGGGGCTCAGCCCTGCTTGGGGCGGCCCGGCGCTGGGCTGATGATATGACCTCACCGGTCGCACTCATCATCGGCGCAGGCGACGCCACGGGCGGGGCCATTGCCCGGCGTTTTGCGCGCGAAGGCTTTGTAGCCTGCGTAACCCGCCGCAGCCTTGACAAACTACAACCGCTGCTGGACCAGATCAAGGCCGATGGCGGACAAGCGCACGGCT
>JANYJD010000322.1 GCA_025358555.1 Rhodoferax sp. | reverse complement strand
TCCTGCGCCACCCAGGCGTCGGCCAGCCGGGCCGGGACCATGGCGGCGAGTTCATTGGCAACCAGTTTGCGAGAGGTGACTTTGGCCTCTGACAGGCGCCCGGTCACGTCGGCGCCTGGCGCCAGGTTCAGGCGAATCGGCGTGTTATCGGCCCAAAAACTTGATATTTGCAACACGGCCGGACCGCTTAAACCCCGGTGGGTGAAGAGCAAATCTTCTGAAAATGTGGCCTTTGCCTTTTTGCTGCCCGTCTCAATCACCACCGGCAGCGAGAGACCCGCCAACTGGGCAAAAGGCGCCCACGCGTCAGCATCAAAAGTGAGCGGAACCAGCGCGGGCCGGGGCTCCACCACGGCCAGTCCAAATTGCCGTGCGATGCGGTAGCCAAAATCGGTCGCGCCAATTTTTGGAATCGACAGGCCGCCCGTGGCCACCACCACGGCTGCGGCAGTGATCAAACCCCTGTCAGTATTAATTTCATAGCTATCTATGCAGCCTGGACGAGGGCTAGAGCCTGAAAACACCACTGATTTCACGCTGCAAGGCTGCCAGCGCATCACGTTGCCTGCATCGCATTCGTCCAGCAGCATGGTGATCAAGTCTTCAGCCGAGCGGTCGCAAAATAACTGCCCCTTGTGCTTTTCATGAAACGCAGTGCCATGGCGCTGCATCAGGTCCATGAAATCGCGCGGGGTGTAGCGTGACAGGGCCGAGCGGCAAAAGTTGGGGTTGCTGCTTAAAAAGTTGGCGGCGCTCACATCGCGATTGGTGAAATTGGCCCGCCCGCCGCCCGAAATGCGAATTTTTTCGGCAACCTTTTGGCTGTGGTCGATCACCAGCACTTTGAGGCCCAGTTGACCGGCCACACCGGCACAAAACAAGCCGGCGGCACCTGCGCCGAGGATGACGACGTCGAATGAATTCACCGGTGAAACTGCAAACCCATCAACCCTTCCACGTAAAGGGAAACTTAAGCTGCTTTAAAAAGCCATTAGGCACGTAGTCGCCCAGAACCCCGTAGCGCTCGGGCCACAGGCGCGTGCTTTTGACTGCCGTGCCAAACAAGTAGTCAATAAAGGCGAAGTGCGCCGCGTAGTTGCGGTCCAGCGCCTCCTGGTCTTGGCTGTGGTGCCAGTGATGAAAATTGGGCGTAACGATCACATATCCCAACAGCCCCAGCCGCACGCTCACATTGGCATGGTTGAACACAGCCTGAAAACCGACAATTACGATATACGTGTCGATCACTTCCTTGGAAAAACCCAGAATGAAAATCGGTGCGAGCACGAGCGTGCGGGTGATTAGTAGCTCGACAATATGCTGACGCGAACCGGCCAGCCAGTCCATACTTTTGGCGCTGTGGTGAACTGCGTGCAGGCGCCAAAGCAACGGCACTTCGTGGTAGGCACGATGCGTCCAGTACTGCACCAAGTCCGCCACCAAAACGATTAGCAGTACTGCGGCGACGAACGGCAGGTCACGCACCCAGGCCTGGATGCCGTCTTTGGCGGCCCAACCAAACAGCTTGTGCACTGCCAGGTTGGTGGCCAACAGCACAAAGCCGACCACCATGTGATTGACGATGAAGTGGTGAAAATCTGTCTGCCATTCGGCCCGGAATATCGGCTGGTTTTTGCGCAGTGCAAATAGTTTCTCGATGAACATGAATATCAGCGACGAGCCCAGCAAATCCAAAATGAACCAGTCCAGTCCAATGTAAGGCGTGTTGTCGGCAAAGTCGACTACTGGGACTTTGTGGCCACCAAGCAAGGCCGTGAGAACGACCATCAAAAAAGCAAAGCCAGACAGCCAGCGCGCGCGGTTCAGCAGAACGTTGACCAGAGACAGCCCGCCCGCAATGGTCATGGCGACGAACATGATCGTTCGTATCACATCAACGTTGTAGCTTTTGCGCAGCTCGGGCGTGGTGAGGTACTCCGGGAAGTGAAACGCCATCACGCCCAGAAAGCACAGAATGCCAAGGGACAAGGCAATGACACCGGTGATCAGCCCGCGACCTTTGCCCAAAGCGCCATGACCCTCAGTGAGGGCGTTCAGTTTTTCCAACATTGGGGTGTCCCGCTAGTTTGCACGTGAAGTGTAGCTCTGCGACTGACGCTGTCGGGTCGGCTTGTCCTTTGCGGGATGGCTACCCAGAGCGGCGCAGTGATTCCTGCAATAGGGACTCGTCAGCCAAAGCCGCCAGCGCCACGCCTTGCAGCACCTCACCCACCACAATGATGCAGGGGCTGGCCAGTTGCTCGTCCACAATCGTGCGCTGCATTTGCCCCAGCGTGGTCACGGCATGGCGCTGCGTGGGCAGGCTGGCGTTCTGGATGATGGCCACCGGGGTTGTGCCGGGCAGGCCGTGCAGCAGCTCGGCCTCAATGCGGGCCGCGCCACTCACGCCCATGTAAATCACCAGCGTGAGGCGGGCGCTGTGGGCCGTGGCGGCCAGTGCGCGCCAGTCGGTGCCGCCATCACCAGTTTTGCCGGGTTTGGCGTGCCCGGTGACAAACACCACGCCCTGCGCGTGCTCACGGTGCGTCAGTGGCACGCCCAGCGACGTGACGGCCGCCAGGCCTGACGTGATGCCGTTGACCACGTCCACCTGCACGCCAGCGGCCTGTAAATGTTCCACCTCTTCGCCGCCGCGCCCAAAGATGAACGGGTCGCCGCCCTTGAGCCGCACTACGTTTTCGCCTTCGTTGGCGGCCATCACCATGAGTTTTTCAATGAAGGCCTG
>JANYJD010000293.1 GCA_025358555.1 Rhodoferax sp. | reverse complement strand
TGTCCTGATCAACACCAGCCACGCTGGCAATGTGGGCGCCACCGCGCGCGCCATGAAGACGATGGGCTTCGATGATCTGGTGCTGGTGGCGCCGCGCTGGGCCAATGTGCTGCGGCGCGAAGAAACCATCCAGCGGGCCAGTGGCGCGCTCGACGTGCTGGACAAGGCGCGCATTGTGGAGACGCTGGATGAGGCGCTGGATGGCATGACGCACCTGTGTGCCACGGCCATGACGCCGCGCGATTTTGGGCCGCCCACCGCTGCGCCGCGTGGGCATTTTGAGGCGTTGCTACGACATAAAGAGCAAACTATTCAATGTGAACAAGGGCTAGAGGCTGAAAATGTCCCTAAAATTAAAAAAAATAGCCCTATTGGACCTGTGGTGGCCATTGAAACGCTCCCAGCGCCGCCCGAGGCATGTGCATTGCATTCGCCGCAAGGCATCGCCTTCCTCTTCGGCTCCGAGCGCTTTGGCATGCGCAACGAAGACGTGTACCGCTGCCACGTGTGCCTGAGCATCCCCAGCAATCCGCAGTTTGGTTCGCTCAACATCAGCGCAGCGCTGCAGGTGATTGCGTACGAGTGGCGCCTGGCGCTGGGTGGGTTTGCCGCGACAACGGCCACCGATACAGCCCACGATGCGATTCGTGATGTGGTCGGTGATGCGGTCGGTGATGGTGCAAGCGAGCCCGCAGCCCCGCCCGCAGGCCACCTGGCCGACGCGCAGCAAGTGGCCGGCATGCTGGCGCACCTGGAGCAATCGTTAACCGCCATCGGCTTTCTCGACCCCGCCGCTCCCAAAAAGCTGATGCCGCGCCTGAACCAGCTTTTCAATCGCGCAGGCGTCACGCAGGAAGAAATCCATATTCTCAGAGGTGTTGCCAAAGCCATGCTGGCGCTGGCCGCGCGCGCAAAGGGCTAGACTCACAGCCATGTTTTCACGCCTTCGCTCCGACATCCAAACCATTCTGGACCGCGACCCGGCTGCGCGCAGCACGTGGGAGGTGCTGACGTGTTACCCGGGCTTGCACGCGCTGGTGCTGCACCGCCGCGCGCACTGGTGCTGGACCCATGGCTTCAAGTGGCTGGGGCGCTTTGTGTCGCACATTGGGCGCTTCGTCACGGGCATTGAAATCCATCCTGGTGCCGTTGTGGGCGAGCGCGTTTTCTTCGACCATGCGATGGGCGTGGTGGTGGGCGAAACCGCAGAGATTGGCGATGGCTGCACCATTTACCAAGGCGTCACCCTGGGCGGCACATCGCTCTACAAGGGCGCTAAACGCCACCCCACGCTGGGCAAAAATGTGGTGGTGAGCGCCGGCGCCAAAGTGCTGGGCGGCTTCACCGTGGGCGACAACGCCAAAATCGGCGCTAACGCGGTCGTCATCAAGCCGGTGCCCGCCGGTGCCACAGCCGTGGGCATTCCGGCGCGCATCATCCTGGCCCCCACGCCAGAGAAAAGCGGCGATGCCGCCATGGCCACGCCGTTTTCCGCCTACGGCGTCACGCCCGACGTGGATCCAATCAACGAAGCCATGAAAGGCCTGATCGACACCGCGTCAAGCCAGGACCACCAGATTGCGCTGCTGTGGCAGGCGATTGAGAAATTGTCGAACAATGCGCGTGCATTTGATAGCGCGCCGGGCGATTGTGTGCCGGGTGATGCTGCCAAAACGGAATGTTTTGAGGCGGAGAAATTGACGCAGATGATGGGAAAATGAGGTCGGAAACTGCGTTGATGCGGTTTTGAATCTCTGATGGAAAGCCGCGGAAATGTGTACAACTTTAGAAATCGATGAGGACGTTATTGCGTTCGCGTGGAGCCAGGCACAGCGTGAACACATGACCGTCGGAGAAGTGATTTCTCGTCTGGCACGCAAAGGCATCCAATCGCCAAATACCGCCCGTCTGCAATCGAAAGCGCCCAAAAGCACATTTGCGCTGCTGCCTGCGCGTGATGAAATCATCGCCACACAGCACGTCTGCGACCCGATGGATCAGCAAGGCATTTAGGGTCAGGTTGTGTCCCCGCGCAGCCGCGCTGTGGTGGGTCAGGCCAACGATGACGCGGGCGTGTTGACTTCAGATGCTATAAATAAAGAAGCTTACTATGCATATTTCACAAGGGCTATAGCCCGATTTAAAAAGTATTTTAGCACTTTAGGGCAATTTAAGCTGCCTAATTGCGCTGTGAGCCAACTTGTCACACAACCGGCTGGCGAATCGCCGACTTCGGCCGGAACGCCTTGCACACCGCATCATTCGTTTCTATATATGGCCCGCCAATCAAGTCCACGCAGTAGGGCACGGCGGCGAAGATGCCGGGCATCACGGACGTGCCTGTGGCCGCATCACGCAAGCCTTCCAGCGTCTCCTGGATCGATTTGGGCTGGCCCGGCAGGTTGATGATCAGCGTCTGGCCGCGTACCACGGCGCATTGGCGTGACAGGATGGCTGTGGGCACAAACTTCAAACTGATCTGGCGCATCTGCTCGCCAAAGCCTGGCATCTCCTTGTGCGCTACGGCCAGTGTGGCTTCGGGCGTCACGTCGCGCAGGGCAGGGCCGGTGCCGCCAGTGGTCAACACCAACGCGCATTTCAAATCGCTGAGTTCAATCAGGGCCTGGCTGATGAGGAGTTGCTCATCGGGGATCAGGCGCGCTTCAAACTCAATCGGGTTTTTCAGCGCGCGGGTCAGCCAATCTTTGAGCGCGGGCAGGCCTTTGTCTTCGTACACACCGGTGGACGCGCGGTCGCTGACACTGACGATGCCGATTTTGATGACGTCAAATGCCGCAGTGGTCATGGTTTGTAACCCCCTTCGTCTGACGCGGCGTCATCCGCCGCATTCTCGGGCGACAGTGCAGAGCGCACCATCTGGAAAATATCGCGGTAGGCGCGGCCATGGCGAATTGCTGCGCCGGGCTTCTCTGGCTTGGCATCCTTGCGGGCCTGACGGATCAGGGCGCGCAGTTGCTGCGAGTCTGATTGCGGGAATTGCAGAACCCACTCGCCAAACGCGTCGTTTTCGGCAATCAGCCGGTCGCGCCAGGTTTGGGCCAGATGCAAGGCCAGCGTTTCAGATGCCGAGCCGCTGTGCTGCTCGGTCAATATGCTTTTAATCGCCTCGACCTGCACCTCTTCGAGCAGGCGCATCTGCTTGCCGATGAACTGCATCTGGCGGCGTTTGCCTTCAAAATTGGTGATGCGCTTGGCCTCGACCACGGCGTCTTTGAGCTTTTCGGTCAAGTCCAGCCGCGCCATGAAATCCGGGCGCAATGTGAGCAAATCCTCACCGAGCTTTTGCAGGGCAAGACTCTCTCTTTTCTCGTCGGTGCGGCTCATGGCGTCAGTGCCTTTGAGCTCTTTTTTCAGTTCAATGTCAAGCTCGCTGCCTTCTGCGACGAATTTTCCTTTGACGAAATAACCTTTGGTGGGCTTGCGTGACATAGGGGCACTTCAATAAATCCAATTTTTGGGCGCATTGCTGCGTTGCAAATTCTCGTGCAAACCATAGCAATACTGGAGTATTGCTGTGGTTTGCGCCTTGCACTGCATCCCAAGAATTGAATTTCTTGAAGCGCCCATCGGCGTAGATACTACAGCCAAGTATCATACCGTCCGATATGAAGCAATCTACCCCCTCATCCTCAAGTTCCACCACCCCCGAGCGCGGTTTCAGCTACAGCCGCCCCTATTTTGAAGATCTGGCAGGCACCGCGCTGGCGCACGCCAAAAAACTTGGCGCAACCGATGCTGGTGCCGAAGCGTCTGAGGGCTGCGGCCTGAGCGTGTCGGTGCGCAAGGGCGAGCTTGAAAATGTGGAGCGCAACCGAGACAAGTCGCTGGGTGTGACGGTCTACATCGGCCAGCGCCGAGGCAATGCCAGCACCTCGGATTTCTCCACCAAAGCGATTGAGCAGACCGTGCAGGCGGCTTACGATATTGCCCGTTTCACAGCTGAAGACCCGTTTGCCGCCCTGCCCGACGCGGCTGACATCGTGCCCGAGGCCGAGCAGCGCACCGACCTGGACTTGTTTCACCCGTGGAGCGTGACCAGCGAGGAAGCCGCGCAACTGGCACTGCGGTGCGAGGCGGCTGCGCTGGCCACCAGCAAGCGAATCACCAACAGCGAAGGCGCGGGCGTGTCGGCCCAGCAGTCGCACTTTTTCAGCGCCCATACCAACGGTTTTCGGGGTGGCTACGCCAGTTCCCGGCAATCGATTTCGGTTTCGCCGATTGCGTCCAGCCCTGGCAAAAATGGCGACATGCAGCGCGATGCCTGGTACAGCTCAGAGCGCGACGCCAATGCGCTGGCCTCCCCCGAGGTGATTGGCCGTTATGCAGCCCAGCGCGCGCTAAGCCGCCTCAAATCACGCAAGATTGCGACCACGCAATGCCCGGTGCTGTTTGAGTCGCCTCTGGCTGCTGGGCTGTTGGGCTCTTTCGTGCAGGCCATCAGCGGCGGTGCGCTGTACCGCAAGAGCTCGTTCCTGCTGGACTCGCTGGGCAAGCAGGTGCTGCCGAAGCACATCGACATCATGGAAGACCCGTTTGTGATTGGCGGCAAAGGCAGCTCGCCATTTGACGAAGAGGGCGTGCGCGTGAAAGCGCGCCAGGTGGTGCAGGCTGGCCGCGTGCAGGGCTATTTTCTGGGCAGCTATTCGGCGCGCAAGCTGGGTATGAAAACCACGGGCAACGCGGGCGGTTCGCACAATCTGGTGTTGAGTTCGCGCCAGACGCGCCCCGGTGACGATCTGGACGCCATGCTGCAAAAACTCGGCACTGGCCTGTTTGTGACCGAACTGATGGGCAGCGGCGTGAACTACGTAACCGGCGACTACTCGCGCGGTGCCAGCGGCTTCTGGGTAGAGCGCGGTCGCATCGCCTTCCCGGTGCAGGAGATTACCATCGCTGGCAACATGAAAAACATGCTCAAGGGCATTCAGGCGGTGGGGGCCGACACCTACACCTACGGCGCTAAAACCGTGGGTTCGATCCTGCTGGACAGGATGAAGGTGGCGGGGAGTTGAATGGCCCCCACGCTTGTCGCTTCGCGTACTGCGCTGGACATGCTCGCGCCTGAGGCGCTTGCCCCTCGCCCTGTCCCGATGTGCGCAGGCACATCGGGAGCCGCAGGGCTCAGCCCCGAGGGGGCTAATTTTTCTAGGGGCGGCCCGTCGAAAAATTGCGTGCTGTTTGCGGTATTTTAGGTCGCAAGCGCGGCTTTCACGGCCGCTGATACCTGGCCCATATCGGCCTTGCCGGCCAGTTGGGCCTTGACCACACCCATGACCTTGCCCATGTCTGCCGGACCCACTGCACGGCCCAATTCGGTGCCCATACCCGCCACGATGCCCTTGACTGCCGCCAGCACCTCGTCTGCGCCCATGCGCGCGGGCAGGTAGCCTTCCATCACTTTCAGCTCGGACGATTCCTTGTCTGCCAGGTCCATGCGGTTGGCCTGGGTGAAGGCGGCAATGGAGTCCTTGCGCTGCTTGATCTGCTTGTCAACAATGGCGATCACGGCTACGTCGTCCAGCACGATGCGCTCGTCCACCTCGCGCTGCTTGATGGCCGCCAGCAGCAGCCGGATGGTGTTGAGCCGCTCGCTGTCTTTGGCACGCATCGCGGTCTTCATGTCGTCGGTGATTTTGTCTTTGAGTGTCATGGTTTCGGTTCCAATAAAAAAACCCGCCTAAGTCGTCTCAAGCGGGCTTCTGTTTGCCTTTGCGGCAGCCTGATCCAATCGATCAGGACGGCACGGTTTAGAACAATTTCTTCGGCAACTGCATTGAGCGGATGCGCTTGTAGTTGCGCTTGACGGCAGCTGCCTTCTTGCGCTTGCGCTCGGCGGTGGGCTTTTCGTAAAACTCGCGTGCGCGCAAGTCAGTCAAAAGGCCCAATTTTTCAATGGTGCGCTTGAAGCGGCGCAGCGCCACGTCAAAGGGTTCGTTTTCTTTTACACGGATGGTTGTCATTTACGTCAAAAATTCCGAAATTGTGCGAGCTTTGCCAGAAGGAAGATCAAATCTTTTGGCAAAAATCCTGCGGTGTTCCCCCACCATTAAATTGATCAGGCAGTGAGGGGTTGCCAGTGAAGCCCTGGATTATATCTTTTTTGCAGCCAAACCATGCGCGCAGGCAAACCCGCTCGCCCAGGCCCATTGGAAGTTGTAGCCGCCCAGCCAGCCGGTTACATCTACCACTTCGCCAATGAAGTAAAGGCCGGGCTGTTTTGACTCCATGGTCTGGCTGGACAGCGCCCGCGTGTCCACGCCCCCGGCTGTGACTTCGGCTTTTTTGTAGCCTTCGGTGCCGGTGGGCGTGATGTCCCAGCGGCACAAGTGCTCGGCCAGGCTGGCCAGCGCCTTGTCGGTGGCCTGGTTGACCGGCCGTTGCAAGGCGGCGTCCTGCGCCACCCAGGCGTCGGCCAGCCGGGCCGGGACCATGGCGGCGAGTTCATTGGCAACCAGTTTGCGAGAGGTGACTTTGGCCTCTGACAGGCGCCCGGTCACGTCGGCGCCTGGTGCCAGGTTCAGGCGAATCGGCGTGTTATCGGCCCAAAAACTTGATATTTGCAACACGGCCGGACCGCTTAAACCCCGGTGCGTGAAGAGCAGGTCCTCAAAGAATTTAGCCTTGGCCTTTTTGCTGCCCGTCTCAATTGCCACCGGCAGCGAGAGACCCGCCAACTGGGCAAACGGTGCCCAAGCGTCAGCATCAAAAGTGAGCGGAACCAGCGCGGGCCGGGGCTCCACCACGGCCAGTCCAAACTGCCGCGCGATGCGGTAGCCAAAGTCGGTCGCGCCAATTTTTG
>JANYJD010000291.1 GCA_025358555.1 Rhodoferax sp. | reverse complement strand
ATCACGAGCACAACTACGACCCCGTACACGATTCCGCCCACGATGCCTTGCCGGGCTCGGGCTTTGCACTGCCCCCTGGCGCGACGTTTGAGCCGGATCCGCAAACCGCCAGTTCTGAGGCTGCCACTGCACTGGCTGGCGCAGCATCGCCCATGACCGCGTCGTTCAACCTGCCAGGCGACACACATGCAAGCTGAACAACTGCTTCGCCTGGGGCTGGCGGGATTGGCGTTGGGCGTTGCCTCGCACACCCTGGGGCAGGTGTTTGTAGAAGATCCCGACTGGAAGGAAATTGACATTCCGTCAGCCCCTGCCTTCAACAAGGACAAGCTGATACCCGTCGAGATGCCATCGTATGTGTCGCTGCGCTTTGGTGTTGACCCTGCCACGCTGACTGTCACCGGTGACGGCGTGGTCCGTTATGTGATGGTGGCACAGGGCACTGGCGCGGGCAATGGAACGGGCAATGGCACGGTGAGCGCCATGTACGAAGGCATTCGCTGCGCAGCCGGGGAATTTAAAACCTATGCGCGGTTCAACGCGTCTGGCCAGTGGGCACCCGTCAGCAATCCGCAATGGCGGCCCTTGAACGACAACAACACATCCAAACACGCGCTGGCCCTGGCGCGCCAGGGCGCATGCGACGGCCGCTCAGCCGCAGCCAGGACAGTGCAGGCCATTGTCAGCGCGCTTAAAAACCCGCCCAAGACTCCGTCGCAGTGAATTTCTCCCGCTTTCTTTGCATTTCAAGATCATTGCGAGAGTAGGCGCACCGCCGCAGGCAGTGATTCAGCACGGCAAGGCGGTGCAACACCCTGCCGGAATGATCTGGAATTGGAATTACCTGCTAAGCACCAGGTTGTCTCGGTGCAGCATCTCGGGCTCTGCCGCATAGCCCAGCAGCTTCTCAATCTCGCTGGACGGCTTGCGGCAGATCAGGCGGGCCTCGGTGCTGGCGTAATTGGCCAGGCCCCGGGCGATCTCAAGGCCCGCCGCATCGCGCACCGCAATCACGTCGCCACGGGAAAAGTCACCTTCCACCGCCGTCATGCCAATCGGCAGCAGGCTGGTGCCGGACCCTACCAGCTTGGTGGCAGCGCCCGCATCCACTGTCACCGCGCCGCGAAGTTGCAGATGGTCGGCAATCCACTGTTTGCGGGCCTGCATCTTTTGGGTTTGCGCGACCAGCAAAGTGCCGATCGCCTCGCCCCGCACCAGGCGCAGCAGCGCATCGGGTTCGCGGCCCCAGGCAATGACCGTAGACGCGCCAGAGCCCGCAGCGCGCTTGGCCGCCAGTATTTTGGTGATCATGCCTCCCCGGCCTTGGGCTGTGCCTGCGCCGCCGGCCATGGCCTCAAGCGCGGCGTCGCCTGCCTTGGCTTCGTGCACAAACTGGGCGGACGGGTCTTTGCGCGGGTCTGCCGTGTACAGGCCTTTTTGGTCGGTCAGGATGATCAGCACATCGGCTTCCACCAGGTTGGCCACCAGCGCACCCAAAGTGTCGTTGTCGCCAAACTTGATCTCGTCGTTGACGACGGTGTCGTTTTCGTTGATGACCGGCAGCACGCCGAGTTTGAGCAGCGTCAGCAGGGTGGAGCGGGCATTCAGGTAGCGCTCGCGGTCGGCCAGGTCGGCATGGGTCAACAGCACTTGGGCGCTGGTGAGGCCGTGCTCCCGTAGCTTGGTCTCGTACATTTGCGCCAGGCCCATTTGGCCCACAGCAGCGGCTGCCTGCAGTTCATGAATGGCATGGGGCCGTGTGGCCCAGCCCAGACGCTTCATGCCTTCGGCTATGGCCCCGCTTGAGACCATGATGACTTCGCAGCCAGCGCTGGCGGTGTTGGCCGTGCTTGCCGCACTGGGAGGGCTGGTTGAGCTGATGCCCTTCATCAGCACCGACATCTGGCGGCACCATTCGCCAATGGCGGCTTCGTCCAGCCCACGGCCTTCATTGGTAACCAGGCTTGAGCCTACCTTGACGACGATGCGTTTGGCATTGCGCAGCAGGTTTGATGTGGATTTTCCTGTCATTTAGCCCTATAGCCCTCGTGTAGCATACATAGTTAGCTATTATATTTATATTTTTGCGCGGATTTGGGCTTGGTGGCGCTATTGCCTGCACTAGCGCCTGAGTTGCAATCTCAGGGCGGCGCGTCAACCGCAAAACGGGGGTCCACCTCGACCGGCTCCTGCTCGGCCACCTGCTGCGCCTTGATGTGCTTGTAGATTGTCTTGATGAGCTGCTCGCAGCCCTCGCGTGTGAGGGCCGATATCTCAAACACCGGGCCCTTGAACTTGAAGCGCTTCACAAAATCTTTCACCAGCGCGGCGCGCTCGTCCAGCGGCACCATGTCCAGCTTGTTGAGCACCAGCCAGCGCGGTTTGGCGTACAGGGCGGGGTCGTATTTTTTGAGTTCATTGACGATGGCTTTGGCCTGCGCGACCACGTCTACACTCTCATCAAACGGGGCCATGTCCACGATGTGCAACAGCAGGCGGGTACGCTGCAAGTGGCGCAAAAACAGATGCCCCAAGCCCGCGCCTTCAGAAGCACCTTCAATCAATCCGGGCAAATCGGCCACCACGAAACTTTGCTCCGGGCCTACGCGCACCACCCCCAGGTTCGGATGAAGCGTGGTGAAGGGGTAGTCAGCAATGCGCGGACGGGCGTTGGAGATGGCCGTGATCAGCGTAGACTTGCCCGCATTTGGCATGCCCAGCAGGCCCACATCAGCCAGCACTTTCAACTCCAGCTTGAGGCTTTTTTTCTCGCCTGGCCAGCCGGGTGTTTTCTGGCGCGGCGCGCGGTTGATGGCGCTCTTGAAGCGCAGGTTGCCAAAACCGCCATCGCCGCCTTTGGCGATGGTGATCACTTCACCGGGTGTCAGCAATTCATACAACACGTCGCCGGTTTCCGAGTCGGTAATGATGGTGCCGACCGGCATTTTTAGCGTGATGTCGTCCCCCGCTGCGCCGAACATGTCCGAGCCCATGCCGTGCTCACCGCGCTTGGCGTCATGGCGGCGCGAAAAGCGGAAATCGACCAGCGTGTTGAGGTTGACATCGGCTACGGCAAACACATGCCCTCCGCGACCGCCGTCGCCCCCGTTGGGGCCGCCGAACTCCTTGTATTTTTCGTGCCGGAACGAGACGCAGCCCGCCCCGCCATCTCCAGCAGAGATGTCGATGAAGGCTTCGTCAACAAATTTCATGTGGGCACATCCATAAATCCAATTGTCGGGCGCATTGTGTCGGGCGTATTGCGGCGTTGCAAAACCTCGCATTACAAGTGTATGTCTGCGGCGGATTTTCCAGTTCAGGCGTTGCGCTGCATCCCGCAACGGAGTTTCAGTGAAGGCTCACGTGCGAAGCATGTTAGGCCGCAACTAAAATTGAATTTCTGGACGTGCCCGCAGTCCGGAAGACTGAAAACAAAAAACCCCGCGCGACGCGCAGGGTTTGCTGGTAGCTGCGTCTGCAGCTTAAGCCGAAGCAGGTGCCGTAACACTCACCGTATGCTTGTTCAACGCGCCTTTGATGGCAAAGCTCACGTGGCCGTCTGCCAGGGCAAACAGGGTATGGTCTTTTCCGATGCCGACATTGCTGCCGGGGTGAAACCGCGTGCCGCGCTGGCGCACGATGATCGCGCCTGCGCTGATCAGTTCACCGCCAAACGCTTTCACGCCGAGCATTTTCGGCTTGGAATCGCGCCCGTTTCGCGTAGAGCCGCCGCCTTTTTTCTGTGCCATGATTTATGCCTCTTATCCAGCCGCTGCCGCGCTTGTCGCAGCAGCACCCAATATCGCTCCGATGAGCAGTTCGGTGAACTGCTGGCGGTGACCTTGACGTTTTTGGTAATGCTTGCGACGGCGCATCTTGAAGATGCCGACCTTGTCGTGCTTGCCATGTGCCAGAACTGTGACACTCACTGTTGCGCCGGACACCAGGGGCGTGCCGATCTTGATGTCTGCGCCGTTGCCGACCGCCAACACCTGATCAAACACAATTTCCTGGCCTACGTCCGCAGCAATCTGTTCTACTTTAATTTTTTCGCCGGCTGCAACCCGATATTGCTTGCCGCCGGTTTTTATGACCGCGTACATGATGACCCTATCAATTTAGTCCCTGGGAACGGATTTTCACAGAGCCCGATACTATAGCATTATTTCCCGCAGACCCGTTTGCTTTTATAAGGGTGCGGCGCGCGCGCGCCAAAGCTGCATCTTCTTTTGCTTTCGCTTTCTATAATCACTGCACTCTTCACGGCGCCCCGTTTTGCAAGCCCATCCGTCCAGCCTCTCCAACCCACTCGCCATCATCGCGCGCGACATGCGCGAGGTTGACCTTGTGATTGCCCGCAAGCTTGACTCAGGTGTGCCGCTGGTGGGCGATGTGTCCCGCTACATCATCGCCGCTGGGGGCAAGCGTTTGCGTCCCGCGCTGCTCTTGCTGTGCGCAGGCGCCCTGGGATGCGCCACACAGCAGCGCTATGACCTGGCGGCGGTGGTCGAATTCATCCACACCGCCACGCTGCTGCACGATGATGTGGTGGACGAATCTGTCATGCGCCGGGGCAATGCCACCGCCAATGAAACCTTTGGCAACGCGGCGAGCGTTTTGGTGGGGGATTTTCTGTATTCCCGCGCGTTCCAGATGATGGTGGATGTGCAAAACATGCGCATCATGCAGGTGCTGGCCGATGCCACCAACATCATCGCCGAGGGCGAGGTGATGCAGCTAATGAACATGCACAACGCCGCGCTGGACGAAGCCAGCTATTTACAGGTGATCCGCTCCAAAACCGCAAAATTGTTCGAAGCCAGCGCCCGCGTTGGGGCCATTCTGGCTGGCGCATCGCCCGAGATGCAAAGCGCATGCGCCGAGTACGGCCAGGCGCTGGGCACGGCGTTTCAGGTGATCGACGACGTGCTGGACTACGCTGGAGAGGCGCAGACCATGGGTAAGAACCTGGGCGACGACCTGCGCGAAGGCAAGGCCACCCTGCCGCTTATTTCGGCCATGCAGCGCGGCAGCCTGGAACAGCGGCAGTTGATCAAAACCGCCATTGAGACTGGCGGCATGGCGATGCTGGACCAGGTGGTGGATATCGTCAAATCCACCGGCGCGATCGAGGTTTCGCGCGAAGCTGCGGCGCAGGAAGCCAGGCGCGCCATGGCGGCGGCACAGCGGCTCCCGGCCAATGCGCATTCGGCCTGTTTGATAGAATTGGCAGAGCAGTTGTTGAGGCGCGATCACTGAAGCCAGCCTTCAAAAACAGCACTCAAAAATCTGCTGTTCTGCCCGTGCGGTTCCTAGAATCGCGATCCTTGGGCCGGGCCATCGGGGTGTAGCTTAGCCTGGTAGAGCGCTACGTTCGGGACGTAGAGGCCGGAGGTTCGAATCCTCTCACCCCGACCAAAAAGCTGAGCAATTAGCTGGCCGAAAAGGCGAAAACGCTTGAAATTGCCCAAAAAGGCCTTATCATTAGCACTCGTAGGAGTTGAGTGCTAACAACACACGCCTATCAAGTTAATGAGCGCCAACTTATGTAGCTGCCGCTTTTTTGACGCCCTCTACGACTTCGTCAACCCTTGTTTCAAAACTTCAGGAGATCTCATGAAACTTCGTCCCCTTGCAGACCGCGTGATTGTCAAACGCGTCGAAAACGAAACCAAAACCGCCTCTGGCATCGTCATTCCTGATTCGGCCGCTGAAAAGCCTGACCAAGGCGAAGTGCTGGCTGTGGGCCCTGGCAAGAAAAATGAAAAAGGTGACCTGCTCGCCATGAACGTCAAGGTCGGCGACCGCGTTCTGTTTGGCAAGTACTCGGGCCAAACCGTCAAGGTTGACGGCGATGAGTTGCTCGTCATGAAAGAAGACGACCTGTTTGCGGTTGTCGAGAAATAAGACTCAACCAAGTTTTACTACTAAATATATAGCTACTTACGTCAAATAGACGTGGGCTAGCGACTCTTTTAACTTAATTAGGAGCCAATCATGGCAGCAAAAGACGTAATTTTCGGCGGCGAAGCCCGCGCACGCATGGTCGAGGGTGTCAACATCCTGGCCAACGCAGTCAAAGTCACCCTGGGCCCCAAAGGCCGTAACGTGGTGCTGGAGCGCTCATTCGGCGCGCCAACGGTCACCAAAGACGGTGTGTCCGTCGCTAAAGAGATCGAACTCAAAGACAAGCTGCAAAACATGGGTGCGCAGATGGTCAAGGAAGTGGCATCGAAGACCAGCGACATCGCTGGCGACGGCACCACCACGGCGACCGTGCTGGCCCAGGCCATCGTGCACGAAGGCATGAAATACGTGGCCGCCGGCATGAACCCGATGGACCTGAAGCGCGGCATCGACAAGGCGGTCACCGCCCTGGTCGCCGAGCTGAAAAAGGCTTCCAAAGCCACCACCACATCCAAGGAAATTGCGCAAGTCGGCTCCATCTCCGCCAACAGCGACGAGACCATCGGCAAGATCATTGCCGATGCAATGGACAAGGTCGGCAAAGAAGGCGTGATCACCGTGGAAGACGGCAAGTCACTCGAGTCCGAGCTCGAAGTGGTTGAAGGCATGCAGTTTGACCGCGGCTACCTGTCGCCTTACTTCATCAACAACCCAGAGAAGCAAGCCGCTTTGCTGGAAAACCCGTTTGTGCTGCTGTACGACAAGAAAATCAGCAACATCCGTGACCTGCTGCCCACCTTGGAGCAAGTCGCCAAGTCGGGCCGTCCTTTGCTGATCGTGTCGGAAGACGTCGAAGGCGAAGCGCTGGCAACTTTGGTGGTCAACACCATCCGTGGCATCCTGAAAGTGGTGGCTGTCAAGGCCCCTGGTTTCGGCGATCGCCGCAAAGCCATGCTCGAAGACATCGCCATCCTGACCGGTGGCAAAGTGATCGCTGAAGAAGTTGGCATGACGCTTGAAAAAGTGACCCTGGCCGACCTGGGCTCTGCCAAGCGCATCGAAGTCAGCAAAGAAAACACCATCATCATCGACGGTGCCGGTGCTGCTGCCGACATCGAAGCCCGCGTCAAACAAGTGCGCGTGCAAATCGAAGAAGCCACGTCGGATTACGACAAGGAAAAGCTGCAAGAGCGCGTTGCAAAACTCGCTGGCGGTGTTGCCGTGATCAAGGTCGGCGCTGCTACCGAAGTCGAAATGAAAGAGAAAAAAGCCCGCGTTGAAGACGCCCTGCACGCAACCCGTGCTGCGGTGGAAGAAGGCATTGTGGCTGGCGGCGGCGTGGCATTTCTGCGCGCCAAGCAAGCAGCTGGCACCATCAAAGGCGATAACGCTGACCAGGAAGCCGGCATCAAGCTGGTGCTGAAAGCGATTGAAGCGCCCCTGCGCGAGATCGTTTACAACGCCGGTGGTGAAGCCTCTGTGGTGGTGGCTGCTGTCATGGCTGGCAAAGGCAACTACGGCTTCAACGCTGCCAATGACACCTACGGCGACATGATTGAAATGGGTATTCTTGACCCGACCAAAGTGACCCGCACCGCACTGCAAAACGCAGCGTCTGTGGCATCTTTGATGTTGACCACCGAGTGCATGGTGGCTGAGGCCCCCAAGGCCGAGTCCGGCGGCGGCATGGGTGGCATGGGTGGTGGGGATATGGGTGGGATGGGTGGCATGGGCGGCATGGGCATGTAATTCCCTATCGCGGAGCCGCGAAACGGTCCGCTGGGGGTGTTGCAAACTCTTGCCGTGGCGGTGCCACTGTCTGCGAGTTTGCGCCTACCCAGCGAACCGTTGCGCGACTCGAGGCGCCTCCTCTGATTGAGTCAGGGGCAACCAAAATTTCAAAAACCCGCAGAGCGATAGCCTGCGGGTTTTCTGTTTTGCGGCCGCGATTTCATTAAAGCAGAGTAAGATTTACTAACCCCCATGTCCAGGCCATGAACAGTCCATTGGTTACTCAAAATCCTTTGCTGATGAGCGGCATGCCGTGCTTCGCGGGAACGCGCGTGCCTGTGAAGTCGCTGTTCGACTATCTTGAAGCGGGTGACACGCTGGATGAGTTTCTGGACCAGTCCCCGACCATCAACAGACATGTCGCCGCCAATGTGCTGGAAGCCAGTCGCCTGGCGTTGACGGCCAACTGAACTCCAATGCGGGTGCTGCTTGACGAGTCGGTGCCACGCGCTCCATGCGTTTTGTGGCTTGGCTTTTGGTGACAGGCGTTCAGCATTGAACAAAGGAAACACGCCATGAACCGTAGAAATTTAATCGCTACCAGCACCACCGTATTGGGCAGCGCCCTGGCCGGTGGATGTGCCAGTGCAGGTGCAGACAAAGCCATCAGCGGGGGCAATGCTGGTTCGGCCCCCATGCCGTTTGTACTGCCCGCCATCACGATCCCCGTGGTGGGCAGCGCTGAGGTATTTCCGGTGCGGCGCATCTACTGCATCGGCCGCAACTACGCAGCGCATGCGCGCGAGATGGGCAGCGACCCGACCCGCGAGCCGCCGTTTTTCTTCCAGAAGCCGACGGATGCGATTCAATACCTGGCACCGGGCAAGATGGTGGACCACCCCTATCCATCACTCACCAAAAACTACCACTACGAGATTGAGCTGGTGGCAGCCCTGAAGTCGGGCGGCAAAAACATCGCCATGGCCGACGCCTTGAGCCATGTGTACGGCTACGCCATTGGCCTGGACATGACGCGGCGCGACCTGCAGCGCGGCATGGGCGAAGAGAAAAAACCGTGGGAGATTGGCAAGAGCTTTGACATGAGCGCCCCCATCGGCCCGATTCACCGCGTGCGCGACGTGGGCCATTTCACGCAGGGCGGCATCACGCTGTCGGTCAATGGCACGGTCAAGCAGAAAGCCAACCTCAGCTTCATGATCTGGAGCGTGGCCGAGCAGATAAGCCAATTGAGCCAGGCCTTTGAGCTCAAGGCCGGCGACATCATCTACTCAGGCACGCCCGAAAACGTGGGACCGGTGGTGCGCGGCGACGTGATGCTGGGGCATATTGACGGCCTGCCCGATATTTCGGTGAAGGTGGTCTGAACTGACCCGAGCCCGGCCCGCGCAAGCCGTTTGCCGACACCCTAGTTCAGGGGCGCATTGAACTGCAGCATGAACGCTGCCGTGCCCAGCATATTGACCTGCACCGCCCAACCGGGCTTCACTTCATACGCCAAAGAAATGACCGCACCAGGTGAAAAGCCCTTGTAATTCAAAGGCACTTTTCTCTCATACGGCTCTTTGTACCCGTACAGCAAACCAGCGGTCCATTTGAACGACAGCGGTCGAATGCCGCCAATCGAATGGTAAACGCCGCCCCACGGGTACAGATACGCACTAGGTTGGCCAAACGAGTTTCTAAACAGCGAAATCCCGTCCAGTTTGCCAGTTGGGTACTCACGTTCCAGTCCCACTGCCACCACGCGTTTGTGCTCCTCATCAAACGTGTTATGACGGGTGTACGGGCTGACTTGAAAACTCAGCAGGTTGCCGTTACCCATGTCAGCCGAGGGTGCAGTTTGGGCTACAGCGCTGCATGCAAGGTGGGCCACAATAAGGCACGCCCCAATTCGGGAAAAAATTTTCATAAAGGCAAAGGTGCAGTAGACGATGCGAATGCCTTTCAGTGTAACTGCTGGGTTTTTTGATGCGCTTCGCATTTGCGCAGGCTTTTTGGCGGGTGTGGCGGCCTTTTCTTTGCTGGCGATTTCTGTTGTGGCAACCAGCGGCTGCTCATGGTTGGATGCGAAGCAGCGCCAGGCCATTTACCGGCCTACACAAGGCGTGCCAAGCGATTTCGTGGGTCTGCGCTTGGGCGACGAGCGGTATTTTGTTAACTTACCCCGCACGGCCACGACGGCCCCTAAAGCCGATGCTGCCATCCCTGCCATCCCTGCCACGCCCCAGCGCGTTGAGATGTGGTGGCTCCCCCATGCGGATGCCAAAGCCCCCACTTTGCTGTATTTCCATGGCACGTTTCGTAACCTGTTTGAGAACGCCAAAAAAATCGAGTCGCTGCGCGCTGCGGGCTTTGCCGTGCTGGCGGTGGATTACCGCGGCTGGGGTTTAAGCACGCCGATCATCCCATCGGAGAAAACAATCTTGATGGATGCGGACGTCGCCTGGGTCGAACTGCAACGCCGCGAGCCGCGCGCGGCCCAACGCGTCGTGTACGGCCACTCCATGGGCAGTGGCGTGGCAGTTGACTTGGCCAGTCGCTTGCGACCGGGTACAGACTACGGCGCGCTGGTGCTGGAGTCGGCGTTCAGCAGCTTTGCCGATGTGGCGCGCGAAGCCGGTGTGCTGGCAGGCCTGCTGGCGTTTAGTAACAACGAGCGGTTTGCATCGATTGCAAAAATCACTCAGGTACAAGCGCCATTGCTAATGATTCACGGCAGTGCAGACACCACCATCCCCATCACACTGGGTAAAAAACTCTTTGACGCGGCCAACGCGCCCAAAGAGTGGCTGGTCATCGAAGGCGGCGCGCACAGTGATCTGGATGCTGTGGGCAGGGCACAGTATCTGACCGCCCTGCAAGATTTCAAAAGCAAGTTCTTGCCAGCGCCTTGACATGCCCTGTGGCAAACTGCCTACCCCACCCCACCCCACCGCTCACCTCGACAACCACCCAAATGCCACCCAGCTCCTGGCTCAGCGTTTGATGGCAGATGACGACAAAAGCACCATTGCCTTGCGAAGCCTGGCGCGCAACGCTACAGGCGCCGTGCGCGTCACGTCCACCTGCGGCGTTGCATGCCACGCCGCGCATTGGCCCATTGCAAGCGCAAGGGCCTGAACAGACGCATCGGACAGCCGCACGCCCGGCTCCAGAAAAAGCGCTTTCACCTCAAACACCCCCAGCGCGCGGTGCGCCTTGGCATCCAGGCGCCCGATCAGTTCGCCACAGTGCAGAATAGGAAGACAAAAGTACCCGTACCTGCGTTTGGCTTGCGGCGTGTAGCACTCAATGCGGTAATCAAACCCGAACATGGCCAAAGCGCGTTCGCGGTCCCACACCAGCGGATCGAAAGGCGAGAGCAGCGTGGTGTGAGTGGCCTCCAGCTTGCCTGCGATTGCCTTCTTGAGCAACCCGGCGTGATCAGCATGAACATAGCCAGGCAGCGTCCACCCTTGCACCGCCACGCGCTGCACAATGCCCCGCGCTACCAAGTCATCCAGATCGGCGTCTTTCAGGCGCGGCTTGATGCGAAAGTAATCATTGACCCAGCGCGCCTGCGCGACACCCAAGGCAAGAATTGATTTCTCAATAAACCGGGTACGCACCTCGTCCACCTGTGGCAACGTCATCTGCGCGAGGCCAGGGACAACGCGATGCGCCAGGTCATACACGCGGTGAAACCGGTCGCGGCGCGCGACCATCAGCTCGCCACGGGCAAACAAAGCCTCTAGCCAGCGCTTCTCATCTTTCCACCCCCACCAGCCGGTAGTCTGGCCATCGGTGCGCTCAAAGTCGCTGGACTTGACCGGGCCTAGCACCTCAATATGGGCCAGCAATGCGTCCAGCTCAACACGCTGCTTGGCGTGGCTTGCGGCGCCTTTGGCAATGCCCCAATGGCGGCGCGTTTGCTGGTTGTAAACCCGGTGCAGCGCCAGGTCTTCAACCGGGGCAAAGCAGGCTTCGTGGGCCCAGGTCTCAAACACGTGGGCATTGCTCAAGGCCTGCTCCAGCCACGTTGGCGGGTAGCTGCCAAGGCGCGAGAACAACACAAGGTAGGGGCTGCGCGCCACCACGTTGATGGTGTCAATTTGCAGCAACTGCATGCGCTGGATGCAGCGGCGCAATGCCAGTGGCGTTGCCGTGCGCGCGGGCGGCGTTAGCAAGCCTTGGGCTGCAAGTTGTAGCTGGCGAGCTTGTTGCAGCGTAAGTTGTTGAGCCGCGACCGCTGGCTTGGGTTGGGATTGGCCGCGCGGCCTATTTGGCACGCAGGCGCCCCAACAGCCCTGCGGTGGAACCATCCAGCCCCGCCAAGTCGCCACCGTGCAGCCGCGCCTCCACATCCTTGGCAAGCACCTTGCCCAGCTCCACACCCCACTGGTCGAAGCTGTTGATCCCCCACACGCTGCCGCTCACAAACACGCGATGCTCATGCAGGGCGATCAGCGCGCCCAGACTGGTGGGCGTCAACTCGTCCAACAGCAAAAACGTGCTGGGCCGGTTGCCCGGAAAGTTGCGGTGGCCACCTGAATCTGCCTTCCCGACCATCAACGCCTGCGCCTGCGCCAGCACATTGGCCAGCAGCAAGTCGTGGTGGCCTGCCAAAGCGTGTTGCGGTTTTTTGACAGCTACAAACTCGACCGGCACCACGTCCGTGCCCTGGTGCAGCATCTGAAAATACGCGTGCTGGCCATTGGTGCCGGGCTCGCCCCACAGAACGGGCGCGGTGGCAAAAGGCAAAGGCTGCCCTTGCAGGTCCACCCGTTTGCCATTGCTTTCCATTTCCAGTTGCTGCAAGTACGCGGGCCAGCGGGAGAGGGCGCTGTGGTACGGCGCAATGCTGCGGCTGGTAAATCCGTGGAAGTTGCGGTACCACACGTCCAGCAGGGCCAGGCGCACCGGCAGGTTGCGCTCAAGCGGCGTGGTCCGAAAGTGTTCATCCATCTCATGCGCGCCCGCCAGAAATTCCCTAAAGCCCTCCGCCCCAATGGCGATGGCCAGCGGCAGGCCAATGGCCGACCACACCGAATAGCGCCCGCCCACCCAGTCCCAAAACCCGAATGTGGTGGTGATGCCAAACGCATTGGCCGCCGCCACGTTGGTGGTCAGCGCACAGAAATGTCGGGCAATGTTGGTGCCGCCGCTCGACTCAAACCACGCTTTGGCAGACGCCGCATTGGTCATCGTCTCGATGGTGGTGAAGGTTTTGCTGGCGATCAGAAACAGCGTGTTTTGCGGCTTCAGGCGCTTGAGCGTGGCGGCCAGCTCGTGCCCATCCACGTTGGAGACGAAGTGAAATCGCTTGGTGGGCGTGACGAATTCATCCAGAGCCAGCACGGCCATCTGCGGCCCCAAGTCGGAACCGCCAATGCCGATGTTCACCACGTCGGTGATCGCATCATCAGCGCGCACCGCCTGCGCATAGGCCAGAATGGCATCCAGCGTGGTGTGGACTTGCGTCAATTCATGCGTCAAGCTGATAGTTACATTTTTAATAGCTGCTTGAGCTTCTGGTACGGGGGCTACAGCCGGTTTTCTCAATAGCCAGTGCATCACAGCACGGTTTTCGGTGCTGTTGATGGCGGCCCCGGCAAACATCGCATCGCGATGCGCCTCCACCCCGCATTGGCGCGCCAGGTTCAGCAGCAGCGCCTCGGTGGCGGCGTCGATCAGGTTCTTGGACAGATCCGCGAATACGTGCGGCGCCTGCTGGCTTAGCGCTTCAAAACGGCGGCCATTGGCCGCGAAGTCTTGCCTCACATCAAAAGATATTCCGCTCGTCTCATACGTCGCATTTAAGGCGGCCCAGGCCGCAGTGTGATCGCAACGCGTGCGCATCATGCGGCCAGCAAAAGCTGTTCAAGTTTGATAGCGTCTGCGCAAAACGCGCGAATACCCTCGGCCAGTTTCTCGGTGGCCATCGCGTCTTCATTGAGCGCAAAGCGGAACTGGGTTTCGTCAAAGTTCACGGCGGGCAGGTCCATCGCCTGCGCGGCCTTGGCATCGAGCGCACGCGGCAGCGGTGCCTCGGTGGCGGCAAGCAGAGCCAAAAGATCAGGGCTGATGGTCAGCAAATCGCAACCCGCCAGCGCGGTGATTTGCCCCACATTGCGAAAGCTCGCGCCCATCACCTCGGTGGCGATACCAAATTTTTTGTAATGGTTGTAGATCTGGTGCACGGACTTGACGCCGGGGTCATTGGCACCCGCGTTGTCAGCCTCCAGCCACGCCGCCCCAGCAGCCTTTTTGTACCAGTCGTAAATCCGGCCGACAAAGGGCGATATCAGTTGAACCCGGGCCTGCCCGCACGCCACCGCCTGGCAAAACGAAAACAGCAACGTGAGGTTGGTATGGATGCCGCGCTGCTCCAGCCTGGCTGCAGCCTGGATGCCTTCCCAGGTAGACGCCACCTTGATCAGCACCCGGTCGATGTGAATGCCCTGCGCCTGGTAAAGCTCAATGATGCGCTCGCCGCGTGTGAAACTGGCATTGGCATCAAAGCTCAACCGGGCGTCAACCTCGGTGGAGACGCGCCCGGGGATGATGTCCAGAATCTCGCAGCCAAAGCGCACCAGCAGGCGGTCGATGATTTCGTCCACAGGTCGGCCCCGAAACTTGGCCACAGTCTCTTTGAGAAGCGGCTGGTAATCCGGCTTTTGCACGGCCTTGAGGATCAGCGACGGGTTGGTGGTGGCATCTTGCGGCTTGAAAGCATCCAGCTGCTTGAAGTCACCCGTGTCAGCCACAACGGTGGTGAACTGCTTAAGAGAATCGAGTTGGTTCATGGTGGGCTTTCAAGGGGCGATGCCCCCATTTTGGCCTGATCGACGGACCAGTGTCAGCGCATGCGCCACGCATCCCGGCAAAAGCGGGCCAAAACACCGCTTTGACTTCGAAAAAGCACAAAAGGAACCATAAAATATGGCTATAGCCCCCGTCCACAGAACATAAACAGCTATTAATATAATAGCTTAGTCGATTTTTACTACAGACACACCGTGGTCAGCCAGGCTCAGGCCCACGTCCGCGCCCACTTGCAGCACGCGAGTCAAGTCGGGTGACACAACAAAGATGGACCCCAGTTCGGTGTCAAAGTTGTACTCGTAGTTACTGCCCAAGTAGGCGGCTTTCGAGAGCCGCGCGGCCAGGCCAGACCCCGGCGGGCCAATGTGCCAGGCCTCGGGTCGCACCGCCGCCTTGACCGCGCCTTGGCCCACGCGCTGGCGCGGCGTGATGCGCAACGGCCCCAGGCTCACCGTGCCATTGGCATCGGCCTGGGCCGGGAACAGCATGGCCTCGCCCATGAAACCAGCCACAAACTCACTCTGGGGGTATTCGTACAAATCCTGCGGCGTGCCCGCCTGGGCAATCACACCTTGGTCCATGACGATGATCTGGTCGCTCACCGCCAGCGCCTCGCTTTGGTCGTGCGTGACATAGGCCACGGTGAGCGACAGGCGCTGCTGCAGCGTGCGGATTTCTTCGCGCATTTCACGGCGCAGGCGCGCATCCAGGTTGCTCAGCGGCTCGTCGAAGAGCAGCACTTCGGGCTCCAGCACCAGCGCCCGCGCCAAGGCCACGCGCTGCTGCTGCCCGCCTGACAGCTCGCTGGGCAGGCGGGTGTCGAACCCCACCAGGCCAACGTTTTTGAGAGCGTCTGCGGCCCGGCTGCGCGCCGCGTCTTTGGCAATGCCCGACATCTTCAGGCCGTACATCACGTTTTCCACCACGTTCATGTGCGGAAAAAGCGCGTAGCTCTGGAACATCATGCTTACGTTGCGGTCGGCCGGCCCCAGGGTGGTGACGTCTTTGCCGCCCATGATGATCTGGCCCGAGGTGGGCGACTCCAGCCCGGCAATCATGCGCAGCGTGGTCGTCTTGCCGCAGCCTGAGGGGCCGAGGATGGTGGTGAGCGAGCCCTTCTTTATCTCAAAGCTGATGCCCTTGACGGCCAGTGGCGACGATGCGTCCGGCCCATAGCGCTTGCTGATATTTATGAATTCAACGCCGTTGTTCATGCTATTTTTTCCAGGTGGGGCACGGGCTACGTGAGTGGGCGGGCTCAATGCGCGGGCACAGCCAGCGCCGGTGCACCCGCCGAGCGCCGCCCCAGCTTGCGCTCACCCACCAAAAACTGGATCAGCGCAATCGCCAGTGACATCAAGATGATCAGCACGGTGCAATAGGCCAGCGCCACGCCATAGTCGCCATTGCCCACACGGCCGATGATGTAGGTGGTGGCCAGCTCGTTCTCGGCCGTCACTAAAAAGATCACCGCGCTCACCGTCGTCATGGCACGCACGAAGCTGTAGACCAGCGCGGCTACCAGCGCGGGCTTGAGCAGCGGCAGCACCACCCTGAACAGCGTCTGCGCGGTGGACGCACGCAGCATCAACGAGGCTTCGTCCAGCGACTTGTCAAGCTGTTTGAACGCCGCCGTGCCGGCCCGCACGCCTACCGGCAAATTGCGAAACATGAAGCACAGCACGATGATGAGTCCGGTGCCGGTCAGCTCCACCGGTGGCACGTTGAAGGCCAGGATGTAGCTCACGCCCAGCACCGTGCCGGGAATGGCAAACGCCAGCAGCGCCACAAACTCAAACAGGCCACGCCCGCGAAACTCGGTGCGCGCCAGCAGATAGGCAATGAGCAGGCCCGCCGCTGCCGTAATGGGCGCAGAAATGCCAGCCAGCTTGAGCGTGGTGAACAGTGAATTCCACGCTGTGCCCGCCCACACCAAGCCAAACTGTCCCCATTCAAGCGAGAACGCGGTTTTAAAGTGGTTTAGCGTCAGTGTGTAGTCACGCCCCCAGGTTTGAACAAAGCCACCGGCAAAGGCAAAGAGGTAAACGATGACCGTGAACGCGAGCCACGGATAGACCACCGCATTCAAGGTGTGGCGCACGCCGTCTGGCAGCGCCATGGTAATGCCAGCGTCGCCCTTGCCGCTGACGGTGGTGTAGTTTTGTTTGCCCAGCAAGCCGCGTTGCAGCGCGAACACCGCCAGCGCAAACAGCGTCAAGATCCAGGCCAGCGACGCGGCGCGGCCCTGGTCATATTGCGCGCCCACAATCGCAAAGAAAATATCGGTCGACAGCACCGAGAACTGGCCACCCACCACAACGGGGTTGC
>JANYJD010000289.1 GCA_025358555.1 Rhodoferax sp. | reverse complement strand
GAAGGCGGCAAGACGGTCGGAGCGGGTGTGGTGGCCAAGATCATTGCTTAAGCCAAAGAAAGAAACATCATGGCTACCAAACAAAAAATCCGCATCCGCCTCAAGGCATTCGACTACAAACTCATCGACCAGTCGGCCGCTGAAATTGTGGATACCGCCAAACGCACCGGCGCGATTGTCAAAGGCCCAGTGCCGCTGCCAACCCGCATGAAGCGTTTTGACATCCTGCGCTCACCCCACGTCAACAAGACCAGCCGCGACCAGTTTGAAATCCGCACCCATCAGCGTTTGATGGACATTGTTGATCCAACGGACAAAACCGTTGATGCATTGATGAAGCTTGATCTGCCCGCTGGTGTGGACGTGGAAATCAAGTTGCAATAACAGGCAGACGGGAAGAATCAGCGCTATAATCCAAGGCTGCCCGCAATCCGCATAGATGGACGCAGGGCAGGAAATTTAGAGTCTTATCAACAGTCCTTCTGCATCAAAACACAGCGGCCAATTGAAGTCGCTGTGGCAGGAGGTTACGAAAGAAAACAATGAGTCAAAGCAATCGCTTAGGGTTGCTGGGGCGCAAAGTTGGCATGATGCGTTTGTTCACCGACGAAGGGGATGCAATCCCTGTCACGGTGGTCGATGTGTCCAACAACCGCGTGACCCAGGTGAAAACCCAAGAGAACGACGGCTACGTGGCCTTGCAGGTCACGTTTGGCGCACGGCGTGCATCGCGTGTCACCAAACCCGCCGCTGGCCACCTTGCGAAAGCAGGCGTTGAAGCCGGTGAAATTATTCAAGAATTCCGCATCACTCCTGAAGCCGCTGCTGCATATGCAGCCGGTGCCGTGGTGCCTGCGGGTGCGGTGTTTGCAGTCGGCCAAAAGGTTGACGTGCAGGGCACCTCGATTGGTAAAGGCTTTGCCGGCACCATCAAGCGCCACAAAATGAGCTCACAGCGCGCGTCGCACGGCAACAGCCGTTCGCACAACGTGCCTGGCTCAATCGGCATGGCACAAGACCCAGGTCGCGTGTTCCCCGGCAAACGCATGACCGGCCACTTGGGCGATGTCACCAAAACCACGCAAAACCTCGACGTGATTCGCATTGACGAAGCACGCGGTTTGCTGATGATCCGTGGCGCTATTCCCGGTTCGGCAGGTGGCTTTGTAACCGTTCGCCATGCGATCAAGGTCAAGGCTGTGAACGAATCAACCTCTAAGGGAGCGAACTGATGCAGATCGAACTCCTCAATGACCAAGGCCAAGCCGCGTCCAAAGTCGACGCGCCCGATACCGTTTTCGGTCGTGAATACAACGAAGACCTGGTTCACCAGGTTGTGGTTGCTTTCCAGGCCAACGCGCGTCAAGGCACCCGTGCCCAGAAAGACCGCGAACAGGTCAAGCACTCGACCAAGAAGCCTTTCAAGCAAAAGGGAACGGGCCGCGCCCGCGCCGGTATGACTTCTTCGCCCCTGTGGCGTGGCGGCGGCCGGATTTTCCCGAATATGCCTGACGAAAACTTCAGCCACAAAATCAACAAAAAGATGTACCGCGCCGGTATGGCGTCCATCTTCTCGCAGTTGGCGCGCGAAGGCCGTCTGGCTGTGGTGGATTCCCTCACGGTAGATTCACCCAAGACCAAACCACTGGCTGCCAAATTCAAAGCAATGAATCTGGAATCCGTATTGGTAATCGCCGATGAAATCGACGAAAACCTGTACCTGGCTTCACGCAACTTGGTGAACATTCTGGTGGTTGAACCGCGCTACGCCGACCCAGTGTCGCTGGTGCACTACCGCAAGGTGTTGGTGACCAAAGCCGCGATGGACAAACTCAAGGAGATGTTCGCATGAGCCACGGTCCCAACTTAGCTAAATTTGACGAAGGCCGCCTGATGCAGGTTCTGGTCGCGCCCGTGGTGTCCGAGAAGGCCACCATGATTGCTGAAAAGAGCAACACTGTGACCTTCAAGGTGCTGCAAGACGCCACCAAATATGAAATTAAGGCCGCAGTGCAGTTGATGTTCAAGGTAGAGGTCAAGGGCGTCTCGGTGGTCAACACCAAGGGCAAGGCCAAGCGTTTCGGCAAATCCAACGGTCGTCGCGACAACATTCGCAAGGCCTACGTCACGCTGAAACCCGGCCAAGAGCTGAACATTGGCGGGGAGGCTGCCTGAAAGGGCGTAATACATCATGGCTGTCATTAAAATGAAACCAACCTCACCAGGCCGTCGTGGCGTGGTGAAGATTTCCCGTGATCACCTTTACAAGGGTGAGCCATTTGCACCGCTGCTGGAACCCCAGTTCCAGCACGCTGGCCGCAACAACAACGGTCACATCACGACCCGGCACAAGGGTGGTGGTCACAAGCACCACTACCGTGTGGTTGACTTTGTCCGTAACAAAGACGCCATCCCCGCAAAGGTTGAACGCATTGAGTACGACCCAAACCGCTCTGCGCACATCGCTTTGGTGTGCTATGCCGACGGCGAGCGCCGTTACATCATTGCCCCCCGCAACCTGGAAGTCGGCGCAACCATCTTGAATGGTGCCGAGGCTCCGATCCGTGTTGGCAACACTTTGCCAATCCGCAACATCCCGGTCGGTTCGATCATCCACTGCATCGAGCTGCAAGTTGGCAAAGGCGCGCAGGTGGTTCGCTCCGCTGGTGCATCCGCCACCTTGCTGGCGCGCGAAGGCACTTACGCCCAGGTACGCATGCGCTCGGGTGAGGTTCGCAAGATCCATATCGACTGCCGCGCCACCATTGGCCAGGTCGCCAACGAAGAGCACAGCCTGCGCCGTTTGGGCAAGGCCGGTGTGAAGCGCTGGATGGGCATTCGCCCCACCGTTCGCGGCGTGGTGATGAATCCGGTTGACCACCCTCACGGCGGCGGCGAAGGCAAAACCGGCGAAGGCCGCCACCCAGTCGATCCTTGGGGCAACCTGACCAAGGGTTACCGTACCCGTAACAACAAGCGCACGCAGGTCATGATCGTGTCGCGTCGCAAGAAGTAAGGGGAACGTTAAATGACTCGCTCTCTCAAAAAAGGTCCGTTTGTTGACCATCATCTGGTGGCCAAAGCCGACAAGGCCGTCACCAACAAAGACAAAAAGCCGATCAAGACCTGGTCGCGCCGCTCCATGATCCTGCCCGAGTTCATCGGCCTGACCATTGCGGTGCACAACGGCAAACAGCACGTGCCGGTCTACATCACCGATCAAATGGTGGGCCACAAGTTGGGCGAGTTCGCACTCACCCGGACTTTCAAGGGTCACCCTGGCGACAAAAAAGTCGTCAAGAAATAAGGAAGGTTGATCATGGAAACTAAAGCAACCCTTCGTGGCGTCCGGCTGTCGTTTGACAAAGGCCGTCTGGTCGCGGATCTGATTCGCGGCAAAAAGGTCGACCAGGCCCTCAACATCTTGCAGTTCACGCAGAAAAAAGCTGCTGTGATCATCAAGAAAGTTCTGGAATCGGCGATTGCCAACGCTGAGCACAATGACGGCGCCGACATCGACGAGTTGAAGGTGAAAACCATCTTCGTCGAGCAAGGCGCATCACTCAAGCGCTTCACGGCCCGCGCAAAAGGCCGTGGTAACCAGATCAGAAAACCCACGTGCCATGTGTACGTGACGGTTGGTAACTGAACGAGGCCAGAAAGATATGGGACAAAAAATCCATCCGACCGGCTTTCGCCTGTCGATCAGCCGCAACTGGTCTTCGCGCTGGTATGCCAATGACAAAGACTTCGCCGGCATGCTGGCCGAAGACATCAAGGTGCGTGAGTACCTGAAAAAGAAGCTGAAAAACGCTTCGGTGTCGCGCATCCTGATTGAGCGTCCCGCCAAAAATGCCCGGATCACGATTTTCTCGGCACGTCCGGGCGTCGTTATCGGCAAAAAAGGCGAAGACATCGAGAACTTGAAGCGTGAACTGGGCAAGCAGCTCGGCGTGCCGGTCGCGGTCAACATTGAAGAAGTGCGCAAGCCCGAAATCGATGCAAAGCTGATTGCCGACAGCATCACCCAGCAGCTCGAAAAACGCATCATGTTCCGTCGTGCCATGAAGCGCGCCATGCAAAACGCCATGCGTCTGGGTGCCCTGGGCATCAAGATCATGTCGTCTGGCCGGCTGAATGGCATTGAAATCGCCCGTTGCGAGTGGTACCGCGAAGGTCGCGTGCCACTGCACACACTGCGCGCTGACATTGACTACGGAACTTCCGAAGCCAAAACAACTTACGGCGTCATCGGCGTCAAGGTCTGGGTCTACAAGGGTGACACGCTGGGGCGCAATGACCTGCCCGCTGCCGTTGAGACCCGTACTGATGATGACCGCCGCCCGCGTGGCCCCCGTCGTGATGACCGCGCTGACCGTCCAGGCGCACGCCCGGGTGGTGACCGTCCGCCAGCACGCACGGCGGTTCGCCGTCCCGCCGGTGCAAATGTGGCACCTGCTGATGGCAGCGACAAGCCCGCTGAAGCTACTGGCATTCCCGCAGCAGGCGCGACAGGTGCCGCTGCCGATGCCGCCAAACCCACCGTTAAGCGCGTACGCAAAGTCGCCGCGCCAGCTGCCGGAACCCCCGCTGCTGACGGAAAAGGAGAATAATTTATGTTGCAACCCGCGCGTCGCAAGTACCGCAAAGAGCAAAAAGGCCGCAACACCGGCATCGCAACCCGGGGCAGCTCGGTCGCGTTTGGTGATTTTGGCCTGAAGTGCACAGACCGGGGCCGTCTGACGGCCCGCCAGATTGAAGCCGCACGCCGTGCGATTTCACGTCATGTCAAAAGGGGCGGTCGCATCTGGATCCGTGTGTTTCCCGACAAACCAATTTCCCAGAAACCTGCAGAGGTTCGCATGGGTAACGGCAAAGGCAACCCCGAGTATTACGTTGCTGAAATCCAACCCGGCAAAATTGTGTTCGAGATCGTCGGTGTGACGGAAGAGTTGGCCCGTGAAGCGTTTCGTTTGGCGGCTGCCAAGCTGCCGCTGCGCACCACCTTCGTGGCCCGCATGATTGGCCAATAATTCAGGAGCAAATGATATGAAAACTACTGAACTGCGCCAAAAAGATGTTGCTGGCTTGAAAGACGAAGTCAAGGCTTTGCAAAAAGCCCACTTTGGCCTGCGCATGCAAAAAGCCACGCAACAACTGAGCAACACTGCCACGCTGCGCTCTGCGCGCCGTGACATCGCCCGTGCCAAGACCATTTTGGTCGAAAAGCAATCCGCAGCAAGCGTTGCTGTTAACCCCGCCAAATAAGGAACCACTATGACGGAAGCTAAAAAATCCCTCAAGCGCACCTTGGTCGGCAAGGTGGTCAGCGACAAACGCTCCAAAACCGTGACGGTTTTGATCGAACGCCGCGTCAAGCACGAGCTTTACGGCAAAATTGTCGGCAAATCCAGCAAGTACCACGCCCACGACGAAAAAGGCGAGTACAAGATGGGTGACATGATCGAAATCACCGAAAGTCGCCCCATTTCTAAAACCAAGAATTGGGTTGCAACCCGTTTGGTGGAAAAGGCTGCTGCGGTTTAAGCGTTGACCGCTTTCAGGCTGTAAAGCTCTGGAAGCGTCAAAAAAGAGCGGCTCACCATGTGGGCCGTTTCCAATTGTGCCGGCGGTTTTCATGTGATGTCGCCCGCGTTCAAGCGCAATTTTGCGGCGCGCACTAAACTGGCACCCCGCGTCTTTTTACTTTTAAATTCTTCAGGAGCATTTCATGATCAAAGTTGGTGACACCCTTCCCGCAGCCACGCTGATGGAGTTCTCGGAAGTTGAAGGCAATGGCTGCAGTATTGGCCCGAATGCGGTCGACGTGACCAAGGCCAGCGCTGGCAAGACCATTGCCCTGTTTGCGCTGCCGGGGGCCTTCACACCCACTTGCTCGGCCAAGCACGTGCCGGGCTACCTCGAAAAATTCAATGAACTGAAGGCAGCGGGTGTCGATGAGATCTGGTGCGTCAGCGTCAACGACGCGTTTGTGATGGGTGCTTGGGCGCGCGAGACAAAATCCGGCGGCAAAGTGCGAATGCTGGCTGATGGAAGCGCCGCCTTTGCGCAGGCGACTGGCCTCACGCTGGACCTGTCGGCACGCGGCATGGGTTTGCGCAGCAACCGCTACTCCATGCTGGTCAAGGACGGCAAAGTCGGCACACTCAATGTTGAAGCGCCCGGCAAGTTTGAGGTGAGCGACGCGGCTACCATGCTGGCGCAGGCCAAAGCCTGATCCAAGCTCGCGGTGGCCAGCCAGGCCATCTGGCAAGGTTCATGGCTTTGAAAGCGCGCTTAAAGGCGCGCCTTCAGGTAATGCGCGCCCGCAATCGGGTTGTGATAGTA
This sequence comes from Rhodoferax sp., assembly GCA_025358555.1. GTDB lineage: Bacteria > Pseudomonadota > Gammaproteobacteria > Burkholderiales > Burkholderiaceae_C > JANYCG01. The sequence goes on along the minus strand of JANYJD010000289.1, from coordinate 29,844 downwards.
GGGCGGGATTTCCTCAAAGCCCAAATCTTCATAGAGTGCCCGCGCGGCTTCCATCTCAGTTAAGGTGTCCAGCAGGACGCAGCCATAGCCCGCAGCGCGGGCGCAGTCCAGTGTGATCTCTACCAGTTGGCGGCCCAAGCCCAAGCCACGAAATGCGGGGCGGACATAGAGCCGCTTCATTTCACACGCGTTCGGGTAGTCCGCCGAATCTAATGGCCGAAGCGCGCAGCAACCGGCCAGTTGGCCATCGACCAACGCCGTGAACAGGGCTCCACGTGGCGCGCGGTAGTCGCCCGGCAGGTTGGCCAGCTCCGCGTCGAAATCCTGAAACGACAGGTCAACGCCAAGTGCGAGCGCATACTCAAGGAATATCCCGGCGACGGCTGCAATTTCATGTGCCAGGTCGGGAACAACAATGTCAATGGCCGGGCCGCTCATGGCGCTCAGCATTCCCGGGCCTGTATTACGGGTCATAGGTTTCAAGTCACCGTCGCAGTTTGGCAAGGGCCTGGGCCCACGGCTTATCCAGCCAGCTTCACCATGGTTGCCACCAGCCCGGCACAGATCGCAAAAACCACGGCCGCCAGCGCGCGGCTGCGGGCGTCGTCGCGGGAATTTTCCACGCGATGGGCGAGCGATTTGTCGCCGTGAACCATCGGCCCGATCAAATTTTCTTTTTTCTTGACCAGGTAAAACAGGATGGCGCCAATGTGCAGCAGCACCAGTGCCAGCAAAATGTACTTGCCAACGTTTTTGTGATATCCGGTCAACAAGCTCGCAGTGGCGTTGGACACAAACTTCGACAGCGGCCCGGACGAGGCAATGTCATCGTCGCTGAACAGCCCGGTCCCGACCTGCGCGCACAAAAAAAAGAGCAGCGCAAATACCGATCCAGCGCCCAAGGGGTTGTGCCCGACAGAGTGCTCAGGCCGGCCTTGCCCTTTAAGGTAGCGCAGGAGGGTGCCAGGCGCGTAAATGAACGAGGCAAAGCGCGACCAGCGCCCGCCAATCACGCCCCACACAAGGCGGAACAGCAGCAGGCTTAAAACAGCGTAGCCGCAACGGAAATGCCAGGGCATGGCGCTGCCGCCTATCTGGCCGGTTGCGACCATCCCAATGATCAAGGCAAACAGCGCCCAATGGAAGATGCGGGTGGGAAGGTCCCAGACCCGGGTGGTGTGTGTCATCAAAATCCTCAAGTGCCAAAACTATACTCAAAACTACGCTTAAAAAGAGAGCCAAAACGCTGATCAGTATTTTCCCTAGTCCCCCCGCATTTGTCCAAGTTCAACAGAACTTGTTCGGCAAAATCTGAATCCATCCCGCGTGTTCATCACCAACCAAGTCAGGAGTCCCATGAAATCCATCGCCTCAATCATTCTCGCCGCAGCGGCTGCTGCCGTGGCCGTGCCCGCCAGCGCACAGTTCGCCAAGCCCGAGGATGCAATCAAATACCGCCAGTCTGCCTTGACCGTCATGGGCACGCATTTTGGGCGCGTGGCAGGCATGGCCAATGGCCGCATTCCGTTTGATGCCAAAGTGGCGGCAGACAACGCGGCCATTGCCGAGACGCTGTCCAAACTGCCTTGGGCTGGATTTGGCGAAGGAACCGACAAGGGCGCCACGACCCGGGCCAAGCCTGAAATCTGGACCGACAACGCCAAGTTCAAGGAAGCCAGCGAGAAGATGCAGGGTGAAATGGTCAAGCTTGTCGCTGCCACGAAAACTGGCAATCTGGACACCATCAAGACAGCTGTGGGTGCCACCGGCGGCGCGTGCAAAGCCTGCCACGACAACTTCCGCAAGGAGTAATTCCGCCAGCCGGAAGGCTTGGTCAAAAGCACGTTTGCTAATATATAAATAGCTAACTATGCATATCGGACGAGGGCTAGAGGCCAATTTCACAGTTGAAATTGGCCTTTTGCATGATGAAACTGCCCAAAATCAGGTCTGGGCCAGCAGGCTCTCAATCAGGCGGTGCAACTCCGCAAAATCGGGCTCCCCCACGTAGCGTTTGACGATCTCGCCGCGCTTGTTCACGACAAAACTGGTGGGCGTCAGCTGCACGTCGCCCCACGCCTTGGCAACGCTGCCAGTGTTGTCAATGGCAACGTTGAACGGCAGCTTGCGGGTCTCGGTATAGTTCACCACATAGCTGGGCGGGTCGTACCGCATGGCAACGGCCATTACGTCGAAACCCCGGTTGTGGAATTTGCTGTAAGTGGCCGTCACCTTGGGCATTTCTGCCACGCACGTGACACAGCTTGTAGCCCAGAAGTTGACCAGCGTGACGCGGCCTTTGAATTCATCCGCAGTTTTGCGTGAGCCGTCGAGCAGGACAAAAGTAGACGCGGGCGCTGCCGACGTGGAAGTACTCAAATTAACAATTGCGCCAATTGCCAAAACCGCGGCGCTTAGCGCAAGATACAAGCTTCGTTTCATACAAGAGGTGATTTCATGGACCGCAGACAGTTTAATTCCGTTTCGACTGCCACCCTGGCAACCCTCATCGCATTGACGCACCAGCATGCCCTGGCACTGTCATTGGGCGATTTGACCAACGCCGACGCTTCCCAAGGCCTGAAGGCCGCGCTGGAGAAAGGCGCTCTGGCGGCGGTCGGCCTGCTGGGCAAGACAGATGGATTCCTCGGCAACGACAAAGTTCGCATTCCCCTGCCTGGTTTTCTGGAAGATGCAGCGCAACTCCTCAGAACCCTGGGCCAGGGCAAGCGCATCGACGAATTGGTCACCTCCATGAACCGCGCGGCCGAGGCCGCCATTCCGCTGGCCAAAGACCTGCTGGTAGGGGCGGTCAAATCGATGAACGTCAGCGATGCGAAAACCATCCTGTCTGGCGGCGAGACGGCGGTCACTGGTTTCTTTGCGGAGAAAACGCGCGCGCCTCTCGGCGTCAAATTCCTGCCGGTCGTCACCCAGGCCACCGAAAAAGTGGGCTTGGCCGAGAAATACAACCAGCTCGCTGGCAAAGCGGCGGGTATGGGGTTGATGAAAAAGGAAGACGCCAACATCCAGCAATACGTCACCGGCAAATCGCTTGATGGCCTGTACTTCATGATCGGTGAAGAAGAAAAGAAAATTCGCCAGGACCCCATCGGAACAGGCAGCGCCATTTTGAAGAAAGTGTTTGGCGCGCTGAAATAGACTTTGACTGCCGCTCTTCCTTCTGCGCGCCACTGCGAGCGCGCCCCGCTCACCTGCTGCGTCTGCGCACGCGGTGCCCATGCTGGTTCGGTCAATGCCCGCGAGGTATTCCGCGCGGACATTGCAGTGCTGGCGGCCCTGCTGCTGGGTGCCTGCAGCCCAACACTGAACTGGCGCGAAGCCCGCATCAAAGACACCGGGCTGGTGGCCATGCTGCCCTGCAAGCCGGACGAAGGCGCGCGCGTGGTGCCGCTGGGCGGGCGGGACGTCAGCCTGCACATGACGGGCTGCGATGCGGGCGGCGCAACCTTTGCCGTGGGACATGCAACCATCGCGTCTGCCAGCGCCGCCCCTTCCGTGCTGGCGCAGTGGCGCACGGTGACTTTGGCCAACATGGGCGCGGTGGCATCGCGCGAGGTGCCCTTGGGCGGCACGCCCAACCCAACGTCCAGCGGCACGCCCACCGCAACATCCGGTGGCACGCCCAACGCCACATCCGGTGGCACGGGCAGCGCCGGATCAACCGCCCTCACGCTCGTCACTGCCCAAGGCCGCCGCAAAGACGGCAGCACCGTCAGCATGCAGGGTGCCTGGTTTGCCAAAGACTTGCAGGTGTTCCATGCCGTGGTGTATGCCGAGCGCATAAGCCCCGAAGTGACCGAGGCATTTTTCTCCGGGCTCAAGTTTCAATGACGGTGTTGTCCCGCCGGGTCGGAATCGCAGTTTTTCTGGCGTTTGCTTTCGCGTACTTTTTCTCGGCGCTGATCCGCGCCATCACCGCCACGCTGTCGCCGACTTTGACGGCAGAGTTTGCGCTGAATGCGCGTGACCTGGGCTTGCTGGCCGGAGGCTACTTCCTCGGATTCGCAGCCACCCAGTTGCCGCTGGGCGCATTGCTGGACCGCCATGGGCCCAAGCGCGTGATTCTGTGGTTCCTGTCGGTGGCTGTGCTGGGCTGCGTGGCATTCTCCATGGCCACCAGCTTCGCCGGCCTGCTGTCCGCGCGGGTGCTGTGCGGCGTGGGCGTGAGTGCCTGCCTGATGGCCCCGCTCACCGGCTACCGTCGCTGGTTTGACGCCACCACCCAGTTGCGCACCAACTCCTGGATGCTGATGAGCGGCTCGCTGGGCATGGTGGCCTCCACCTTGCCGGTGCAGTGGCTCTTGCCAGTGCTGGGCTGGCGCGCCCTGTTTCTGGGCCTGGCCGCGCTGGTGCTGCTGGCGATGGGGGTGATCGCGTGGCGGGTGCCGCGTTGGAGCGTGACCGTGCCAGACCCATTGAACACATCCGTCAAGTCTGGCAGCTACGCCCTGGTCTGGCGCCATCCCTACTTTCGCAAGATGGTGCCCGTCGGGTTTTTCTGCTACGGTGGCCTGGTGGCCGTGCAGTCGCTGTGGGCCGTGCCGTGGATGACGCGGGTGGCGGGCTACACGGCGCTTGAGGCGGCCACCGGGCTGTTCTGGATCAACGTCGGCATGCTGTGCAGCTTCTGGGCCTGGGGCATGGCCGCCCCCTGGCTGGCGCAACGCCATTGGAATGCAGAGCGCTTGATGGCCTTGGGCCTGCCCTTCAGCTTTGTTTTTTTAGCTATTATTATAGTAGCTAATTATGCAACATTGACGTGGGCTGCAGGGTTTTTAGCTATGTATTGCATGGCTTGCACCTTTGTGTCATTGGCCCAGCCGGCAGTGGGCATGGCGTTTCCCCCTGCGCTGGCCGGGCGCGCGCTGTCGGCCTACAACCTGGTGATTTTTGCAGGCGTGTTTGTCATCCAGTGGGGCATTGGCCTGCTGATTGACGGCTTTAAAGCGCTCGGATTTTCGCAAACGCAATCGTTCCAGGCCGCCTTTGCCATCTTCCTAGCGTGCAGCATTGCGTCGTATGTGCACTTCCTGGTTTCAAAAAGCCATAATCCAGAGACGGCGGCGCCCTGACGGCGCGGCAGTCCCTTAACCAACCCATGACCAATGGCATCCTGATCATCGCCCACGCACCGCTGGCCAGCGCGCTGCGGCAATGCGTGCTCCACGTTTTCCAGGACAGCGCAGACAGCGCTGCCACGGTCCAGGCGATTGACGTGCAGCCCAACGCACCAGCCGACGAAACACTGGCTGCAGCCAAAACCACCCTGGCTCAGATGCGCACGTCGCACACGCTGGTGCTGACCGACGTGTTTGGCGCAACGCCATGCAACGTGGCGCAGAAGCTGGTGGACGGCGCTGCCTGCAAATTGATCGCCGGCGTCAACCTGCCCATGCTGCTGCGCGCCATCACCTACCGAAAAGAGCCGCTGGACGCGATGATGACGCGCGCCCTGGCGGGCGGTGCGCAGGGCGTGATGCAGGTCGCCATCGCCGCGCCGCAAAACCAGGTAAGAAAAAAGAATGATCAAGACATCCATCAGCATCAGCAATAAACTCGGCCTGCACGCCCGCGCTTCCGCCAAACTCACCAAGCTGGCCGGCAGCTTCCCGTGCGAGGTGTGGGTCGCCAAAGGCGAGCGCCGCGTCAACGCCAAAAGCATCATGGGCGTGATGATGCTGGCCGCCGGCATCGGATCGACCATTGCGATCGACACCGACGGCGAGCGCGAGCAGGAGGCGATGGAGGCGCTTTTGGCTCTTATTAATGACAAATTTGGCGAGGGAGAATAGATGGCCCCCACGCTTTGCCGCTGCGCGGGTCGCTGGACGTGCTCGCGCCAGAGGCGCTTGCCCTTCGCCCTGTCCCGACGTGCGCAGGCACATCGGGAGCCGCAGGGCTCAGCCCCGCGGGGGCTAATTTGGCTACGCCGCTCTTCGAGAACCCTTGGGGCGGCCCGGCGGGAAATTGCATTTCTTATGCTTGTTGAGGGGCGGCGGCCTTGACTTTCTCCATTCACGGCCTGGCCGTCGCACGCGGCATCGCCATCGGGCGGGCGGTGCTGGTGGCGTCCAGCCGGGTGGATGTGGCGCATTACTTCATTGAAGCCAGCCAGGTCGGTGCCGAGATTGACCGCGTGCGGGTAGGGCGCAACGCGGTGGTGGACGAGATCCACCGGCTGCAGAAAACCATCACGCTGATGGGCCCCAAAGAAGCGCCGCACGAGCTCACCGCGCTGCTGGACGTGCACCTGATGCTGCTGCAGGACGACGAGCTGATCAGCGGCGTCAAGCACTGGATCACCGAGCGGCATTACAACGCCGAATGGGCGCTCACAACACAGTTTGAGGTGATCGCGCGCCAGTTTGACGAGATGGAGGACGAGTACCTGCGCGAGCGCAAGGCCGATCTGGAGCAGATCACCGAAAAAGTGCTGCGCGCCATGAAAGGCACGGGGTCTGCCATTGCGACGCCCAAGTCAACCCGGGGCACGCGCAAGCCATCGCAGCAAGACCTGCTGCTGGACGACACAGTAGACGTGCCGCTGGTGCTGGTGGCGCATGACCTGTCGCCCGCAGACATGCTGCAGTTCAAGCAGAGCGTGTTTGCGGGTTTCATCACCGACGTGGGCGGCAAGACCTCGCACACTGCCATCGTGGCGCGCAGCATGGACATTCCGGCCGTGGTGGGCGCGCGGCTGTCAAGCCAATTGGTGCGCCAGGACGACTGGGTCATCATCGACGGCGACGCCGGTGTGGTGATCGTGGACCCGTCACCCATTATCCTGGCCGAATACGGGTTCAAGCAGCGGCAGGTGGAACTGGAGCGCGGGCGCCTGAGCCGCCTGCGCCACACACCCGCCGTCACCATGGACGGCCAGAAAATCGAGCTGCTGGCCAACATTGAAATGCCCGAAGACGCCGCAGGCGCGGTCAAGGCCGGCGCGGTGGGCGTGGGGCTTTTCCGCAGCGAATTTTTGTTCATGGGCCGCCAGGGCAAGCTGCCTGACGAGGAGGAACAGTACCAGGCCTACAGCCGGGCGATTGAGGGCATGCACGGGATGCCGGTGACCATTCGCACGGTGGATATTGGCGCCGACAAGCCGCTGGACAAATCGCCCGAGCGCGCTTACCGAGACGATGCCCACCTGAACCCGGCCTTGGGCCTACGTGCCATCCGCTGGAGCCTGGCCGACCCGGAGATGTTTTTGACGCAACTGCGGGCGATCTTGCGAGCCGCCAAAAACGGCCAGGTCAATCTGCTGATCCCGATGCTGGCGCACGGCAGCGAGATCCGCCAGACGCTCTCTTTGCTGGACCATGCGCGGGCCGAGCTGGACAACCGGGGCGTGGCCTACGGCCCGCTGCAACTGGGCGCAATGATAGAAATTCCGGCGGCGGCGCTCACGCTCAAGCTGTTTTTGAAGTATTTTGATTTCCTGTCGATTGGCACCAACGACTTGATCCAGTACACCCTGGCCATCGACCGCGCCGACGAATCGGTAGCCCACCTGTATGACCCGCTGCACCCGGCCGTGCTGCGCCTGGTGGCAGAAACCATAGCCGAGTGCAATGCCCAGGGCAAGGGCATCAGCGTGTGCGGCGAGATGGCCGGCGACACCACGCTGACGCGCCTGCTGCTCGGCCTGGGCCTGCGCAGTTTCTCAATGCATCCGGCACAAATACTGGCGGTGAAGCAGGAGGTGCTGCGCGCGGACACCGGCAAGCTGAAGGCCTGGGCGCAAGAGGTGATGCTGGACGACGAACCTGGGCTGCGCATGGCGCGTGCTTAAGCTGAGAGCCGCTTGCAGCCCACGCCAGCAGCTGGCTTTGACCTTCAGGGCTATTTCATCAGCCGGTCCAGCTGCCCCGCCTTGAACAGCCCCCCTACCGATTCCACAATCCTGCGCGCCGCCGGGCGCTTGACGCCGCCCGGGCCACGCGGCACCAGCTCGGGCTCACCGCCAAAGGCAATCTGGCCAGGGTCTACGTCCACCTGCGTGCCATCAGCGGCGGCCAGTGTGGCAATGCCGGTGTTGACCTTGAGGTAAGTGCCTGCCGGGTCGGTGTTGATGGCGTCTGGTGAAACAGCGATTTCAATGTCGGTGCCGCGGATGCCGATGGTGGCTGTGCTGGTGACAAAGCTCACGTTGTTCTTGGCAGTGGCCCGCCCCGAGATGTAACGCAGCCCGCCCTTGAGGATCTTGATGGTTTTCTGCCGGTACGCCGGTCTGCCCTTGAGTTTCAAAGCCGTGATTTCGAGGCGGGACTCAGAGCGCAACGCCAGGCGTGCGCCATCATCGAACCTGACCAGCGCCTCAGAATTGGCGTCGCTGATGAACTCATCGCCCTGGCGCAGGCGCGAGCCCACCACCGCACGCAGCAGCTTGTCGCCGCGCTGGATCTGGATCTGGCCATTGAGGAACATGATCCGCGCGGCCTGGGCATCGGGCGCAAAAGCGCAAGCCAGCGCCAATGCGACGGCAAGAACAAAGGGGCGGGGCAGGCTGGGTCGAAATGGGGTTGCGTTCATGGCGTGGCTTGCGTTTGACTTTGAGTTATGGCTTTGCATTGCGGCTTTGCCGTCGGGGTTGGCTGTTGTGCTCTGGCATCAGCGTTCAGGCTACGTGCGCACCATAGCACACGGCGCGCAAAAAGTGGAGCGCAAAATGGGGTGTGCGCATGCGCCAACCCCGGCGCAGTCGTGCTGTAATCCAAGGCAAGCATGACCGACAAGGAGCCCATCATGATGCCCGTACGTCGCCAAGGCACCCACCGCCGCACAAGCCTGATCTGCCTGATTCTGGCGTGCGCCGTGCTGCCTTTGCGGGCACAGGCTCAGACGGCAACGGTAACGGCAACGCCAACGCCAACGCCCCAGCAGATGGTGGAGCAGCTTAAAAACCCGCTCACCCGAAGCCTGCGCAACCTGTCGGTTGAGGCGGCGCCTGCGCCCGACAGCGCCGACGCAGGCAAATCGCCCGACAACAAAAGCACTGATTCCGCCAGCGCCACCAGCGCCGCGCGGCCCGCACTGTCGTTGCTGATCCAGTTTGACTTCAACTCCGCCCGCGTGCGGCCCGAGAGCCAGCAGGCCTTGGGCAACCTGTCGCAGGCCTTGCAATCGACCGAGCTGGCAGGGTCAAAATTTGGCGTGGAAGGCCATACCGACGCCCGTGGCAGCGCCGACTACAACCAGAAGCTCAGCCAGCAGCGCGCGCTGGCGGTGCGTGACATCCTGGCCAGCAGTGGCGTGGCGCAAGACCGGCTGCTGCCCGCAGGCCGGGGCGCCACCGAGCTGGCCAACAGCGCCGAGCCCTTCGCGGCTGAAAACCGCCGTGTGCGGATTGTCAACCTGAACTGATTTGACGCCCGCCCGCAGCCCGCAGCGCCAAGCGCCTCGGCCATGACTGTGTGGAAGCGCATCACTCGCTGGCTTGGCGCGCTGCCCGCAAAAAGGGTGACCTGGGGCCTGGTGCTGCTGTTCTCGGCCTGGGCGCTGCTGGACGTGTTTGTGTTCAAACTCTCCAGCGGTCTGGCCAAGCCGAGCTATGACGCCATGGTGCGTGCGCGCGTGTTTGCCGCCCGCCCCGACCCGCGAATCGTCATCATCGACATTGACGAAGCCACCCTGTCCCGCATGGCCCGCGAGTTTGGCCGGTGGCCGTGGCCGCGCGACACCCTGGCCACGGTGCTGGACCATGTGGAGCGCCAGCAGCCCGCCGCCATCGTGTGGGACATCCTGTTCTCTGATGCTGACCGCTTGAGTCCGGGTGGCGACGCCGCTTTCAACGAAGCCGCCCGGCGCAGCCTGCACAGCCATTTTTCGGTGGTGCGCCTGGCGGGTGCCCTTGACGCGGCCAGCCAGATCACGCAGGCCGCGTTGCCGGGGCTGTGGCTCTCTGCGCAGCCAGCATCAACAGCGCCAGCGCCAGCAGCACCCGCATCGCCACCCGCATCGGCATCGGCACCGGTTGCGCCGCCTGCCACCGTGGCGCTCATCCCCCCGACGCTGCCCGCCATCGCAGCCGCCCGCCTGGGCTTCAACAATGGCTATGTCGATCCCGATGGCGTGCTGCGGCGTTACCGTTATGTGGAGCCGCTGGCCGACGGCAGCGCCATTCAGTCCATCGCCTTGAGTGTGGTCAATACTATAAATAAAGAAGCATACTATGCACAACCGACGAAGGCTAAGGGCACATTTGAAGAGAAAAATGGCAAAGACGGGCTGATTGCGTGGCGCAGGCACGCCAACGCCTATCCGCACGTGCCGCTGGCCGATGTGTTTGCACAGGCGGAAGGCGGCAAGCCGCTGGCCAGCCTGCCGGCGTTGGCCGGCAAGGTCGTCATCATTGGCTCCACCGCGCCCAGCCTGCATGACATCCACCCCACGCCGCTGTCGCCCACCATGGCCGGCGTGGACTCGCTGGCCACGGCGCTGGACAACGGCCTGAACCTGCGCCACCTGCGTGAGCTGCCGCCCGGCGCGCAGGCCGGCTTTGCCGTGGCGCTGTGCGCCGGGCTGGCATTGTGGGTGCAATTCAAAAGTGTGGCGTCGCTGGCCCCGGCGTTGCTGGCCTTGCCCGCCGCGTTGCTGGGCGCAAGCTACCTGAGTTTGAATGGCTCACCGGTGTTTCTGGACCTGCACGTGGCGGCCGGGGTGGCGCTGGCGTTTCTGGCGGTGTTGCGCGTCTGGAACTCGCTGCGGCGCAAATACTGGTGCTCACCGCCGCCCAGCCCGGTTGATGTGGCAGAGCCGCTGGCCGTTTGGCCATGGGAGCGCCAGGGTGCCTGGCTGGAGGCCCCGCTGGACCGCCTGATTGATGCGGTGGAGCGCCATTCCCCCCTGTGCCGCATCGTGGTCAGCGATGCCCGCGTCACCTGGCCTTCCACCCTGCGCTGGCCCGAGCTGGCGCTTTTGCGCCGTGGTGGGCCCGCATGATGCGGTGCTGGCAGCCCAAGGTGCGCTGGCACCTGCCTGCAAGCGGCTGGCGCTACGCAGCGGTCCCCTGTGGGTGGTGGATTTCCCCGCAGACCGTGAAAAATTGGCAAACAGCGTTCTCACAGCATGGTCAACATTGCAGAAAACAGCTACAAGCTGAGATTGAAAAGGAGATTGAAATACCTAAAGCGTGAAAGGCCAACCCAATGAAACTCAAACCTGTTTGCAGGCTGTCAGCCGCGCTGGCCTTGCTGCTGTGGCAATCTGGCGTGCCCGCGCAAACCGCGCCAGGCGCCGGGTTGGCCGCTGCGCCCGGCCAGAGCCTGACGGTTGTGCGCACCACCGAGCTGCGTGCCGACAAACTGGCCGGCGCGCCGGTGCTGCAAAACTTGGCGGCAGGCGCTGCCCTGCGCCTGCTGAGCGTTGAAGGTGGCTGGGCCCTGGTGGAGCCCGTCGCGCCTGCTGGCGGTGCGGCCAGCCCAAGCAGCCCAACCACTCGTCTGCCCGGCTGGGTGCGCGCCAGCGCCGTGAGCTTGCAGCCAGGCGCGTCGGCGGCATCAACCCTGGCCAGCGGGCGTGAAGCGGGCAACACCACCAACGCGGTGCTCACGCTTGGCGTGCGCGGCCTGGCGCCCCGCGTGAACCGCCATGCGCTGATCATCGGCATCAGCCGTTATGCCGACCCGGCCACGCCATCATTGCCCGGCGCCCGCATTGACAAAGAATCGGCCACGCAAATGGCCCAGGCCATGCAGGTGCCCGCTGCCAACATCCGCTACCTGCAGGACGAACAGGCCACCGGCAACAACATCCGCCAGGCCTTGAGAGAGTTGACCGACAAGGTGCTGGACGGCGACCGCGTGTTCATCCACTACTCGGGCCATGGCACGCGCTACAACGATCCGGCAGCGGGCGGCTGCGTGGAAGCCCTGCTGGCCCATGATGGGGGCCAGAGCGGCACCATCACCAACCGCGAAATCGCCGACATGCTCAAGACCATCACCAACAAGACCGACAAGCTGTTTGTGATGTACGACGCCTGCCACTCGGGCGGGCTGGTGCAGGCAGCGTCCAGCGTGCGCACGCGCGGTTTTTCCAACCCCAACGACGAAGGCCTGCTGCGCCCCAAGTTCTCCAGCATTTCTGAAGAATGCGGCCGGCCGGTCAACGTAAAAACCCGCAACCTGCTGGTGGAGACCACGGCCAGGGGCGCGCTGCCGCAGGACATCATCCATGTCAGCGCGTCGCGCGACAATGAGATCAGCTTTGACGACGAGCTCAAAGGCGGCCTGGCCACCCAGTTCATGCGCGACTGCATGCTGCGGGATGCGAAGGACCTGGACAACTCGGGCGCCATCAGCATGGACGAGATCAGGGTATGCGCCCAGGAAAAAATCAACAAGCGCATGGCCAACGACGTGAACTACAAGCCCCACAACCTGGTGCTCAACGGCAACGCCGCGTTTGTGCCGGCCTGGTTCAGCCAGGCCAGTGCGACGCCCGTGGCACTGGCACAGCCGCCAGCGGCCACCCCGGCCCCCACGGCCACGCCTGCAACGATATCTGCAACAGCACCTACTTCAGCTCCTACACCAGCTCCTACATCAGCTCCTGCAGCCGCGCCTGCGCCCTTGCCCGCCGCATTGACCGGCGAGCAGGCCCTGCGCCAGATGTTCGACCAGCGCGATGCGAAGCGCCGCGTGCAGGTCATCACCGCGCGCGACACGCTCAAGGTCGGCCAGGACGGGCTGGACTTTTCGGTGCAGTCAGACCGCGCCGGTTTTGTCTACGTGGCGCTGGCGGGCTCCGACAACAAATCGGTCTACCTGCTGTTTCCCAACGACCTGGACCCGAACAACAAAATAGAAGCCGGCCAGCCACTGCTGCTGCCGCGCCCCAACTGGCGCGTAAAGGCCGCCGGACCTGCGGGCACCAACAACCTGCTGGTGATGGTGGCCGATGGCCCGCGCGACCTCACGTCCTTGTCTGGCAGCAAGGCCGGGCCGTTTGTCTCATCGCTCAATGACGCGCAGGGCCGCGCCAGATTGGGCACCCTGATGGCCAACTCCCAAGCCATGTCCAGCCAGGCCTGCACCAGCGCCGATGCCCGCCGCAACAACCCCCAGTGCTCAGACGCCTACGGCGCCTCGATGTTTGCGGTGGAAGAGACAAAGTGACATGACACACGCCGCCGCGCTGATGTTCACTGGCAAGCCCCGCTGCGAATTTGCAGGAAAGCTGGCTGCTATTTTAGTAATAGCTGCTTGTGCACTTCCAGCAAGGGCTCAAGGCACATATGACTCCCAAAACGCGCAAAAAATCGACAAAACCGCCAGCCAACAAAGCGGCGCTGTCAATCCAGACCGGCCTGGTGGCGCGTTGGCACCGGTGCCCGATGGCTGGCTGGTCACGGGCGGTGAGGCGCGTGACTTCAAGGGCGAAGAGGGCTTCAACGAACAGCCCGCGCTGCGTCCGCGCGCCCTCGTGCCATTGATCGACATTTTGAAGCCCGAAGTGGCAAGCGATCTCAAGGTCAAGGCGCCATTTGCAATTGCGGTGCAGTTCAAGGGCCAGCAGGACTCCCCCATCGACCCCGCCACCTTCAAGGTGATGTACGGCGCGCTCAAGATCGACATCACCAGCCGCATCACCAAATTCGTCACCGTGACCAAAGACGGCTTTTCGCTGGACAACGCCCGCGTGCCCCCCGGCAGGCACCGCCTGACGTTGCAAGTGCTGGATGAGAAACAGCGCGTGGCAGAGCGGGAATTGCGGCTGGAAGTGGAATGAGGAAGTGGCGTGAATTAAGCCGGGCGCTTGAGCGCGGTCACCTCAATTTCAATCTTCATGCGCGGGTCCAGCAGCCCGGCTGAGATCATCATGGCAGCGGGGCGCACCGCGCCAAAATACTGGCGCAGCACCGGCCAGCACGGCTCAAAGTCAGCCCCATTGGGCAGCACGTAATTCACCCGCACAACATCCTGCAAACTTGAGCCCGCCTGCTGCAACGCTGCCTCGATGTTCTTGAGGCACTGTTCCGCCTGCGCCACCACATCGTCGGCAATGGTCATGCTGCTGTAGTCAAACCCGGTGGTGCCTGACACAAATACCCAGTCCCCCGCCACTACGGCACGGGAGTAGCCGATCTGCTGCTCAAAGGGGGAGCCTGAGCTGATGAGTTTCCTGTTCATGGGCGTGTTGCTCCTTAAATTGATGGGTGGCTGGCGCCTATTCGAATGGAGCGTGCGACACCGGCTTGCCTCGTAATAAAGCCGCGATGCTCAAGCATCTGAATCATTCCGCAAGTGCTTCCACTACCAAGATAGCACCATCCGAAACCAGACTTCGCAGCGGTCGGCGCCCCGCACAACGCACCACGCACAACGCACCATTTTGCATGACGGTTTCAGCGGCCATTGTCAAACCGGCCCCTACCCCCGCCGAGTCCCCACCGCCGCTGCGCCAATGATCATTGCTGCCGCCAGCGCAACGCTCCATGTCAAGCTGCGTCCAGTGACCAGCATCAGCAACACGGTAGAGGCCAGCGGCGTGATGTAGCTCAGCAGGCCGATGTGCCGGGCGTCGCCCTGCTTCAGGGCTTTGTCCCACAGGAAGAACGCTGCACCCAGCGGCCCCAAGCCCATGGCGGCGAGCAGGAGCCAGTCGCGTACGGTCAAAGCCGCAGATGGCTCCAGCAGCCAGTGGCACACCAGCGACAGCGCGCCTGACACCAGGCCAAACAGGCCAATGGCGGCGGTTGGAAAGCCCGTGCCCTTGGATTCCATGCGCTTGGTTTGCAGCGAGTAGTTGGCCCACAGGAAGGCCGAGCACAGCGCCAGCAAATAGCCCCAGGCCGCATTTGCAGACGAACCAGGATAGGCCTCTGCCCCGCTTTGCCCACCCAAAATCGCAATCGCCGCGCCTGCAAACGCCACCACGGCAGCCACGATATGCACCCCGCGCAGCTTGACACCGGGCAGGTACAGCGGCGCCAGCACCACGATCAGCAACGGCCACAAATAATTGACCAGATTCACCTCGACCGCCGGTGCAATGCGCAGGCCGATGAACAGGAAAAAATGGTAGCCAAACAACGTGACCACCCCCAAACCCAGAGTGCGCGGCGCCACCTGCCACTGCTGGGGCTCGCGCAGCACAAAGGGCCAGGCCAGAACGCTGCCCACCATTAGCGAAATGCCGGTCAGCAAAAACGGCGGCACGTGGCTCAGAGAGACGCCCAGGGTGGCCAGCGAAGCCCACAGTGCGATGGCGGCCAGGGCGTAGAGATTGGCG
This sequence comes from Rhodoferax sp., assembly GCA_025358555.1. Taxonomy (GTDB): domain Bacteria; phylum Pseudomonadota; class Gammaproteobacteria; order Burkholderiales; family Burkholderiaceae_C; genus JANYCG01. The sequence goes on along the minus strand of JANYJD010000289.1, from coordinate 14,586 downwards.
CTCAAAGTGAGTAGGTTCCAGCGAGTGCGAAAGGCGTTGCCATGGGGACAGGTGCAATTGGATTGGGAACGAGTCTATGGAAAAGCGGTTTTGCGGTACCGGTCAGGCCTTGGATGCCGATTTTAGCCTGTTTTAGGGATAAAAACAGGCTGTAGCCCTTGTCCACAGTGCATAAGTAGCTATAAAAATAGTAGTATTGGCAATAGACGAGCTAAGCGCTGACAGACAGCGGCTTCAGCAACTCTGCCACATCGTCCTCGGTAAACAGCGGCTGCTTGCGCCCTTGCGCCCCGCTGTACAGGCTGTCGGCCAGCATCGCCTTGCGCGCTTGCAGCGCCAGAATGCGCTCTTCAATCGTGCCCTGCGCCACCAGCTTGTAGACGAACACGCTTTGCGTCTGGCCGATGCGGTGGGCGCGGTCGGTGGCCTGGTTTTCCACGGCAGGGTTCCACCACGGGTCATAGTGGATCACGGTGTCGGCTTGCGGCAAATTCAAGCCCACGCCACCGGCCTTGAGACTGATCAAAAACAGTGGCACGTCGCCGCTGGTGAACTGTTCAATCAGCCCATCGCGCTTTTGCGACTGGCCGGTGAGCTTGACCCATTTCAGCTCGCGCTTTGCCAGCTCTTCTTCAATCAGTTCCAGCATGGATGTGAACTGCGAAAACAGCAGGATGCGCCGCCCTTCGGCCAGCATCTCGGGCAGCATGTCCATCAGCAGCTCCAGCTTGGCGGACTCCTTGATTTTTTTGGCGGCGGCCAGCGGCACCAGGCGCGGGTCGCAGCAGACCTGGCGCAGTTTCAACAGCGCGTCCAGAATCTGGATTTGCGATTTGGCCAGCCCTTTGTTGGCCAACGCCTCGCGCACCGCTTTTTCGGTGGTCAGGCGGATCGTCTCGTACAGGTCGGCCTGTGCGCCGCCCAGCTCCACGCTGGAAATTGCCGTCTGCTTGGGCGGCAAATCGGTGGCCACATCGCTCTTGGCGCGGCGCAGCATGAAGGGCGTGACACGTCGGCGTAGCTGGTCCAGCCGCTCGTTGTTGCCCAGCTTTTCGATGGGCGTGCGAAACAACTGCTTGAACCGCGCCTGGCTGCCCAGAAAACCCGGCATCAAAAAGTGGTACAGGCTCCACAGTTCGCCCAGGTGGTTTTCCATGGGCGTGCCCGAGAGGCACAGGCGATGCCGCGTGTTGAGCTCACCCACCACCTGCGCGGCGTCGGTGTTGGCGTTTTTGATGTTTTGCGCTTCGTCCAGCACCACCAGATGCCACGCTTGATTAAGCCAGCGATCACGGTCGCGCTTCAAAAGCGAATAGGGCGCAATGATGAGGTCTTGGGTGGCCATGTCGCCTGCGGCCTCATGCCGGTCTGCGCCATGCAGCACCAGCACGTTGAGCTCGGGCGTGAAGCGCTTGGCCTCGCGCCGCCAGTTGCCCATCAGGCTCACGGGCGCAAACACCAGTGCGGGCCGGTCCAGCCGCCCGGCCTGTTTTTCCACCAGAATATGCGCCAGCGTTTGCAAGGTTTTACCCAGGCCCATGTCATCGGCCAGAATGCCAGCCAGGCCATGGGTTCGCAGGAATTGCAGCCAGTTCAGGCCTTGCTGCTGGTACGGGCGCAGCTCGGCGTTCAAGCCCACAGGCAGCGGCACCTCGGGCAGGGCGCTGATGCCGCCCAGCTGTTTGAGCATCTCCCGCAGGCTGTCCGCGCCCTGCCATTGCACGCCCTGGCCCAGCGACGCGCCCACGCGCAAGGCCTCCAGGCGCGACAGGCGCAGGCTGTCGCCCGAGAGGTCATGGCCGCGCTCGCCGACCAAATCAAGCAGGGCTTGCAGCCACGGGCGCAGCGGCTCGGTGGGCAGGCGCAAAAAGTTGCCCTGCGCCTGCTGCACATAGATGAAGGGCGGCAGTTGCGCGATGCCACCTTCGTCTGTCGATGCGCTGCCCAGTTGTGCCAGCAGCTCCGGCAAAAACGGCAGGATGTTGTGGCGCTGTCCGTTGATCTGCATGCCCAGTGACAAGTCAAACCACGGGTTGTGGCTGTCGTCGCCGCCAATCATGTCGTCTGCATTTTGACCATCGGCGGTTGCGCTGCCTTGCGGGGCCATGGACACGTCAAGCATGTCAGCGCGGGCAATCCAGTCTTTCAGTGCGGGGTCAAGTTCGATTTTGAATCCGGCTTCGCGCAGCGGTGCAAAGTCGTCGTCGGCCCAGCGCAGCCATTGGTGCTGGTCGGCTTGCAGCGCCAGGTGGAAGTCGCCGCGCGCATTGCCGGCCAGGCCCAGGGCGTGCAGGGCGGTGAGGGCGGCTTGCTCCATGGCGAGGTCGCGGTGCAGCATGACGCGGCCTGACGGCGCGGGGATTGGCGTTTCTGCGGGTTCTGCGGTTGGCTCAGGGGTGGCCGTGTTCTCCACAATCACCGGGCTGTGCATCACGCGGTTGTAGTAGCGCAGGCCGTTATAGTCAAACCGCAGCCGCGCGCACAGCAGGCCGAGCTGGGCCACGTCTTTGGTGCGCACCCGCTCAATTTTCAATTGCGCCGTGGGCACAATGCCTTTGAGCTCCTCTGGCGCTTTGAGCACCGGCGGCAGCGGCAGTCCGGCCAGGCGGCGCAGCAAGGTGGTCTCGTGCAGCGCAAAGGCAGACTGGGGAATGGGTGGGGCCTTGAGCAGCAGCGCGAGGTGCTGTGCCGACAGCCCAGGCACTTCCACCGGACCGCATTCGCCGCTGGATGAGTCCAGGTAGAGCGGCGGCGTGTTGGGGTACCAGTGGGCGCTGGCTGGCGGCTTGGCATGGGGGTAGGCATGCAGGGTTGAGGCATCGTCAGCATCCTGGCTTAGCGTGGCCCGCAGCGCCCACAGCGGCTCGGGCGCTTTGAGCGTGGTGACTTCATTCCAGGCCCAGCGCACGGGCCGGGGCGCGCCGACGCGGATCGGCGTGCCCAGCACGCGCTCGGCGCTCAGGTCAAACAGGTGGCCGGTGTTGGCAGCCAGCGCCAGCGCCAGGCGGCCCGTCTCGCCCGCCAAGGGGGCTCTGTCGCCCGCGCTGTAGGCATTGACCAGGCTGTTGCGGCCCAGGCTTTGGATCAGGCGCACGATCTCCAGGTCCTGCGCGGATGCGTTGTGCACCTGGCCATAGCGCGGCAGCTTGACCTTGGCCCAGTTGCCATTGCGCAGCCGCTTCGAGTAGCCAAACCCCAGATTCAGCAGCGACCCGGTGCCATGGCGTTCGGCCGTAAGCATGTAGACCACGTGTTCTTCTGCCGCGGGAGCCTGCGCGTTTTGCTCTGCTGGGGCGGGCGGGTCGGTGTCTGCATCTTTGCCAAACAAGTCAAGCCATTGGCTGACCTTTTGCCGCGCCGCCGTAGTTTCGCGCTCAACCGTGGCGCGGGCCTGGGCTTCGAGTTTTTGCTGGAGGTCCTGCGCAGTGGCGGCTGGCGACAGCGGGGCCCCATTGGCACCGTGTGCAGGGCCACCCGAAGTGGACAGACCTGTGTTGGGACGGGCCGACTTGAAGGCCGCCTTCACCGTCAGCGCCACGGCGTGCTTGCAGTTGTCGCCCACCGGGCAGGAACAATCGCCCTTGAAAAAACTAAGGTTGCCCGCCGGGTCGATCTCCACCATGGCGCTGACGCTGTAGGCCTCGCGCTTGCTGCCCTGCACCGTGCCCTCAATCTCCCATTCATTGCTGTTGCTGTGGTTCACCGTGCACGACAGCACCTGCTGCGTGATGTACAGGCTCATGCCGCGCTCAAAGGTGGGCTCAGGCACGTGCGAGCGGATTGAGCGCGGGTTGAGGAAAAACTGGGCGGTGTCCATGGGTTTTTGTTTTGCGGGATGCCTTATGAATCAGCCGACAAAGTTGTTTTTCAGGCGTTTTGCGCAGGCTGCGCTGGCTCCGCGCAACGCATCGCTGATGCCGGGCAGCTGCGCCGCTCGCTCCCAGAAGTCAATCGCCCAAGTGCGGGCCTGTAAGGCTTGCGGCTCGAACCCGGCGGGCTGCATTGGCGCTTGCACCGGCGGGGCGTCCAAAGAGCCGTCGTGCACGCCAGGGCGCCACATCATGGGCAGCATGTCGTACACGGGGGCAGGCACCAGGACGGGTTTTGTCACATCATCCACAAAAAAAGACAGGTTGCCAAAATGCATGTCGGTGTTGCCAATGTACTGGCCAAAAAAATAAGCGCTGGCCACAGTTTTCAAGTGCTCCGAGGCTAGCATTTTTTGCTGGACCAAGGCCTCGCACGTGGCCACCCAGTGCCGGCGTGGCGACTTGACGAATTCGTCGTGTACGGCAGACGCGGCCACGACGTGGCGTTTGCCCTCCAGGCCAATGCGGTCAAAGCGTTCGGACTCCAGGTAGGTGCGCACTTGCGATTCAACGATTCGCGTTGAAGCAACGGGGATGTCATTCTCTGCCAGTACCGCGAGGGCTAAATGCTCCAGATGAAGCAGGTCATGCCAACGCTCGCCAAAAGGCGTGCCACGCGGCGGGCTGAACTTGACCAGAAAGTGTTTGTGTTGTGGGATGTCAACAAACATTGCCTCAGTAGTGAACTTGGGCTGTTCGCCGCCCGCGCTGGAAGCGGCTGGCAATGAATCGGTAACCGCTCGGGCGAGGGTGTCGTAATGCACAGCGCGATCAGGCAGGGCCAGGGGCGCTTCTCGAACCAGGCTCCCTGGAGTCTCCCCCAAATGCATCGCGCCCGGTGGATCACCCACATGGTTGATGGCCATGTAGAGCACCTGCTCGATGCGCCAGTGGTCAGGGTCAGCGGGGAAGTCGGGCCGCAGGCGCGTGAGCTGCCGCCCCAGAAACCCCTGTGGCCGCAAGCTTTGCAAAAACCAGGGCAATTGGCCCGGGAGGGTTAACCAGTCCGTGCCCTGTGGGGTGCGCACGTACACCTGGCCACCTTGCAAAAAACACAAGGTGCCAAAGGCTTGAATGAGACCGTCAGGTGTGGTCCATGTGAGAGTTTGTTGTGCGGGCAGGCCCAGAATCGGCTGGGTCAGTGCGTAGCGCGTGCTGCGTGCTGCCCCCAACTTGCAGACTTCTGCGCCAAGTTTGGCCAGCGCCAGGGAGATGCTGGGCTGGCTCTTGCCTGTGGCGCTTTGGAGCTGGCGTGCGGTCAGCAGCGCGCCTTGTGCCAGCAGGACATGCAGGTGGTCGGCAAGGTCGATGAATGGGGCATTCATTAATAGATACTTTTTTATAAGTATCTGTTAAATAATGAGTTTTGTCAAAAATCTAATCAATATTTATATAGATACGGCTCGATCTAATGGCGCCCCTGATGGTATCTGTAGCACCCCATGCGCCTGCTGGTCCGCATGGTAGCTGCTGCGCACCATAGCGCCCACGGCGGCGTGGCTGAACCCCATCTCATACGCCTTTGCCTCAAACATCTTGAAGGTGTCTGGGTGCACGTAGCGCTTGACCGTCAGGTGCGAGCTGGAAGGTGCCAAGTACTGGCCGATGGTCAGCATGTCGATGTGGTGGTCGCGCATGTCCTGCATCACCTGCAGCACTTCCTGATCGGTTTCGCCCAGGCCGACCATGATGCCGCTTTTGGTGGGAACGTTGGGGTGCAGCGCCTTGAATTTTTTGAGTAGGTTCAGTGAAAAAAGGTAGTCGCTGCCAGGGCGCGCTTCCTTGTACAGGCGCGGCGCGGTCTCCAGGTTGTGGTTCATCACATCGGGCGGCGCGGCCTGCAATATTTTGAGCGCGCGGTCGTCGCGGCCCCTGAAGTCGGGCACCAGCACTTCGATCTGCGTCGCAGGCGACAGCGCCCGGATGCGCGTGATGCAATCGACAAAATGCTGGGCACCGCCGTCGCGCAAATCGTCGCGGTCGACGCTGGTGATCACCACGTATTTGAGCTTGAGCTGGGCGATGGTCTTGGCCAGGTTTTCGGGCTCGTTCACGTCCAATGGGTCGGGGCGTCCATGGCCCACGTCGCAAAACGGGCAGCGCCGCGTGCATTTGTCGCCCATGATCATGAAGGTGGCCGTGCCTTTGCCAAAGCACTCGCCGATGTTGGGGCAAGACGCTTCCTCGCACACTGTCACCAGCTTGTTGGCGCGCAGAATGTCCTTGATCTCATAAAACCGTGTGCTGGGCGATGCGGCTTTCACGCGGATCCTGTCCGGCTTTTTCAGCAGCTCGCCCGGCACCACCTTGACGGGGATGCGCGACAGCTTTGCGGCGGCTTTCTGCTTTACTGTCGGGTCGTAGCCGCCCGGCCGGTCGGCTTGGTGATCGGAGGTTTCTGCGGTTTGCGCTTCTTTGACGGCGGTTGTCATAAGGAATCAATCGGCAGCCGGCTAGGGCGCCATGTTTAAGGTGTCAGCTTTAAGGGGTCAAGTAAGTGACGAGCTTTTGGCCCAATACGTCCGCAGCGTCCTGCCGCGTGACCGATACCCCGATTGTAGAAAGGTCCACCGCTTTCAGCCCCGCGTAGCCGCACGGGTTGATGCGCGTGAAGGGCTCCAGGTCCATCGCCACATTGAGCGCCACGCCGTGGTAGGTGCAATGGCGACTGACTTTGATGCCGAGGGCGGCGATTTTGCCGAGGCCACTGAAGTCCAACTGCGCCTTGGGTGACACCGGGTTTGCTGGTTTAATTGGGGTCAGAACCCAATTATCACCATGCGATAATTGGGTTCTGACCCCAATTGTTTCAGGCAGCCGCGTATTCGAAAACGGATCATCCAGTCGCACATAAATCCCCGGCGCACCTGTCACCCGGTGCCCGGTCACCCCAAAATGCGCCAGCGTGCGGATCACGGCTTCTTCGATCCGGTAGACGTATTCCTTCACAAAATACCCGGCCTGCTTGAGGTCGACCAGCGGATACGCCACCGCCTGCCCCGGCCCGTGGTAAGTGACCTGCCCGCCCCGGTCGGTTGCAATCACGGGGATATTGCCGGCATCCAACACATGGTCTGCCCGGCCCGCCAGCCCTTGGGTATAAACCGGAAAATGCTCGCATATCCATAGCTGGTTATGCATATAGGATGAGGGCTGCAGGCCTCTTTGATGGGTAAATTCCTGCATGGCGGCGTAGGTGGGGGCGTAGTCCACGCGGCCGAGCTGATGAACCTCGATACTCATGCGAGGAGTGCATCCATTTGGCCAGAGGGTCCTACCCCGGCCCGATCTTTGGTGATTTGGCCGAACAGGCATTTCCTCCGGCTCTTGCGTGCCCAAAGTTCACCTATTTGCCGCTTTTCAATCTCGTACGGGTCGTTCACCAGATGCGCACCTTTGTATTCCACCACTGCAATGCGCCCATCCTGCAACTCCGCCACAAAGTCCGGGTAGAAGTGTCCATTGGACGTAGCCAGCCCAAAGCCGCAGGGTGCGGTGGTCAGGTTACGCACCCAATGTTTAACCTTGGCATGGTTGTCCAGCAACTGCGCGCAGAAAAACTCCTCGCCGCCGTCTTTCAAATCTGCCTGAACAGGGTAAAAGTGCTTGTTGAACTGGTAACGCCCGCTGTAGCGCGATCCGGCAGGCACCGGGTAGCGGTTGGCCTCAAACACCAAGGGCCGCGACCAGTCGGGTTCAATGTCCCACGCTTCCTCCAGCACCAGTTGGCGGAAGTGCGTTTGGGCGGCTTTGTCTTTCAGGTCTCCCACCCTGGCTTCAATATCCTGCGCCAGGCGGAAGCGGGTTTTGGCCAGGGTGACGAGGGAAACCCCCTTCTCATGGATCAGGTGGTTGACCACAGCGGCGAAGTACCCGGTGCGTTGTCCTTGCGTCAGTTCTGGCAGCTTTTGGAACAGCGACTGATCGAGCCAGCGCACCGGGTCATCCGCGGTGATGGTGCTGGAGCCAAAGTCAAACGCAATCTGGCTGGCGTCTGCGGCCCGCAGGTTGACTTTCGAATCCTTGAGGTAAATCTCAAAGGTGTTCGACTGCTCTACCACCTGAAAACCGGGTAGGTTAATCGCCGTCGGCGTGAGCAAATCCAGTTCTACCGCCTCCAGCACTGCTTCGCGCTCCAACGGCCACAGCTGGCCCTGCGGGGTGCTGCGGTAGCCCAACGTGGGAATGGGGGCAAAACGTTCCCCGCGCGAAGCGGGGGAAGACTGGGCGGCCACCAGCGCGTTGTGCTGCGCCACCTTGGCCTGCACCTGTTCTTGCTTTTTGGCACCACGCACTTGTGCCACCAGTTGCGCCTCTACCTCGGGGCTGATGTGGCCGGTTACCACCAACGTCTGCTCGCCGCCAATCTGCACCACCGCAACACCCGGCGCAGCCTGCAATTCCGATGAAAGGGAAGTCGCTACAACATTAGTAGCTATTAATGCAGTCTGAACAGGGGCTATGGGCTTATTTTCTTGGTAACCATCAAAAAGCGGCAAGCTGGACTGCTGCACCACCATCGACGCCACATCCAGCGCCTCAAGCCCCATGTTGTTGATCAACCGGTCGGCCAACGCATGGGCCGCAGTGGAGAATTTGGTTTCGCACACATGGGCATAGGCCCGGTTCAGCGCAGCACGGCCACGGGGCTTGGCATAGGGCATGCGCAGCACTCGGCCCAGCAGCTGCTCCACTGCCGTGGCGCTGGAGAGTTTTTGCAGCGAGCACAGCACATACGCAAACGGGCAGTCCCAGCCCTCGCGCAGTGCTTGCACGGTAATCACAAAGCGCACCGGGCAGTCGCGCGAGGCCAAGTCCAGGCCTTCGAGCTCGCGGGTGTCGCCCGTGGCTACTTTGATTTGCTCTGCGGGAATGTGCAGCTCGTCCTGCAGGTGTTTGCGCAGGGCCGCAGGCGGCACCTCATCATTCTCGTTTTGTGCCTGAAACAGCACGATGGGGCGCAGATAGCCGTGGCCAGCGGCCTCGTCTTTCAGCGCTTCACCTTCCAGTGCACGCTGCGTCTGCACCGCTGCAAACACCGCCTGCTGCCAGCCTTGCGGATGCTCTGCCAACGCGATGGGCAGCTTGATCATGGCCTCCGCCGCCAGCTCCTGCGCGCTCACGTGGTACGGCACATTGGTTTTGTGCGGGATTGGTGTGGCCGTCAGCTCCAGGATGGCGCTGGGATTCCAACGTTTGAGCGCGGTAAAGCTCTTGTCGGTTTTTGTGTTGTGGGCCTCGTCCACAATCACCAGCGGCTCGTGGAGGGCCAGCCAATTGGCCAGGCTCCAGCGCGGCTGGCCGACAAAGCCCGCCAGCACGCCGGTTTTGTCGCTGCCAGCTTCTTCCGCCGTGACCAGCGAATCCGGCAAATCGCGCAAAACCCGCAAACGGTCTTCGCCAGCGCCCTTGAAATGCCGTTCAATCGCCTCGGAAAAGCTGTACGCGTTGCGCTTGTCGGTGTCGTCAATGCGAAAGCTCTGAATGGTCGCCACCACCACCACGGCGCGCTGGCCCCAATCTGGCGGGGCGATATTCGCCAGGTCTTCCAGCACGCACACGCGAACTCCAGCGCCGTAACTGGCTTCCAAAGCCTCGCGGTACGGGTGACCCGTGGTTTGCAGGGCCTTGAGCGTCTGGCTGCGAATCGTGTCGCTGGGCACCAGCCATACCGTCACCGGCGCATCGGTAGCGTGCCACTCCCGCGCCAGCACGCTGACGGCATGGGCCGCCATCAACGCTTTGCCCCCGCCCGTAGGGATGCGCAGGCATACACAGGGCACCTCGCCAAATGGGTCGGGGTTGTAGGGCCGGCCTGCCAACTCGCCAAACGCCAAGGCCGGGCCTTTGTTTTGGGCAGCGCGGGCAAACGTGGCCAGGCTGTCCAGGGCGGTTTGTTGGTAGGACTTGAGGGCGAGGGTGGGCATGGGGTTGGTTGAAAAGTGCATTAAGTGCACTTAATTAGCGGTAGTTAAACAATTATAAGTTGTTGAATTCATTGAATAATTTCCTAAAAACAAGTTAAAAATTGTCTAATTTCCGGACTTTGATGTGCGTGTTAAACAACTTTATTCCTTGATGCGCCAGATAGCGCCCGCACCACGGGCAGGCCCCGTGGGGGCTACTTCGATGAAAACGCCCTCCAACCCACGCAGCCGCAAAGCCGTGCGCAAGTTCTTGACTTTCGTTTCCATTTCTTTCTCTGAAAGCACGGCGGGCAACTGCTTTAGTACAAGGGGGCGCAGTTGATCGCCCGTTGCGGGTCCAAGGCGCAGTCGTTTCAGTATGGTGCGTTTGCAATGGTCGTCATCAAAACCTTTGTTCAATACATATTGGTTCTGGGTATTGGTAACTTTGGCAACCACAGCAGACACGAAGAAATTCGGTTTTCGTCCTTCAATCAATTTGGCTTTTCGTAGCAGGGTCGCCTGTTCGTTAGCTACCTTGAGCTTCTTTTGCACCCTATCAAGCCAGATCACCTGCTCAATCGGCAAGTCAGTGTGGTCCATCAACATGCGGCTGTAGTTTTCATCAATCTGCTGGCCGTAGATGTTGAAAACCGTCTCTGCGCGGGTTGAGCCTTCAAAGTCCGGCAGCGGCAGGTAGCGCTTGCGCTGGCTGCGCACCATGTCACCAATGCCGTAGCCGCCCTTGTCGATCATGCCAATGTTGTTCATGGCCACGGCCAGCCAGGGGTTGCGGTACACACTGGGTGTGCGCTCGCCGGTGAAGTAGTCCTCGGGCTGGCCATCCACAAACCCGCCCAGGTTGCTCATTCTTAATCGCCCTCTGGTCTCCAGAACCACAATGCGCCCGGCTTGTTCGTAGTCTTGATGGGCAATGCAGTTGTGCAGCCCTTCGAGAACCACCTTCGTGTCGTAGCGGGGCAGCTCAATCGCCAGCAACTCAGTGGCGGGAAACAGTTTGATATTGGGGTTGCGAATATGCAGCCCCACATCCGTGGTGGTCAGCAAAAACGGCGGGCCAAAATGCTTGGCGATGCGCTCCTCGGGCACTTTCCAGGTGATTTCTGCCGTGCTGTTGGGTAGCAGGCCCACGCTCTGCGGCGTGCCGAGCAATAGCAATGCCGTGCGCGTGATCTGTCCATGCAGCGTGATCTTGGCTTTGTCCAAAAAATCCTCAGTGCTCCAGGTCGCAATATCGACGGCCCACCGTTCTTGGCTGTGTTTGGCAGAGAATTTTTCACGTGCCTTCGCAATCGCGGCAGGGTCAAGGATTGCCAAAGTGGCGCGTGGCACCAATTCCGCACTCCAGTCTTGCCCCGCAATCAGCTCCGTCAAAATACCGCGCAGGCGGTCTGGGCGCAGCTCCACCAAGCTGTCGCCATCGCGCTGCCAGGCTTTGTCGTGCGCGTGCACGGGTTGGCGCGCGGCATGACGAGGCACATGTACCACCCAGACGGTGGCTGCGGTATCGCTGGTTTGCAGTGCTTCCACAGAAAGTCCCACCGAAGGCAGTCCCGGTGTTTTCCCCAAAATCCGGTGAACCACGTTCTCCAACGTGTAGTCCGCAAAGTCCGCAATGCCAGTCACGGCCAGTGTTTTGTCCTGCACGCCGATGACGACGCAGCCGCCTTCCATATTGGCCAGCGCAGACACATAGGACACCAGGTCTTCCCCTTTGCGGCCCGAGACATTCGACTTCAGGCTGCGCCACTCTTTCCATTCGTGGCGCTCGTCTTCCGTGGGAAAGTGAGTTTTCAGCCAAGCCTGTAACTCCTTGGCCGTCATATTGGTGCTCGCCATTACCGCTCCTTCGGGCCAACGTGAAGGCATATGCAAGACACCTTGCTAAACATCTGCAGCGCCTGTTGGCGGGACTTGAGGGCGACGGGGGTCATGACTTATACAGACTTATTGACATAGTTATCCACAGAAATTACACTGCGGTCGTCGGGGACAAAATTCGGCTCCATGCCGTGTGAATGCAAAAGCCAAGGGGCAACCCAGTCAAGCAATCCTATATCCCCACACCTATTCATAAAGCCGCTCCTGTTAAATCAGGCAGCGGCTTTTTCTTGGTGTAGTGGGTTCCGTAGGCGGCGTGGTCTTTGTCGTCTGCGGCGTGAATCAAGCCTACTTTGTCCCACAGCATCTCGATAAACCGCGACTCACCCTGGCTGTAGTAGCGGTGCAGCGCCCACAACACATAATCCACGGCCTGAAGGCAAGGTTCTTTGCGGGGGCTGCTGGGTAATAGCTCAATCTGCGTCGTGACGTTCTTGTCCCATTTTTCTTCAAAGCGTTTGCGTGCAGTGTTCAGGGCATTTTGAAATGCCCGCGTTCGGTCTGCTGTTCCACGCACGCCGTAGCAAATTTGACAGGACTGGTACGAATGCAGCCTGTCCTTGAATAGGCGTGCCACGGTTTGGTCGTAGAGCTCGTCAGGACGATAACGGTAAACCGCATCCCGCGCATTGCGCTCTTGCACGTAGGCCAACACGTACCGCATGTCACGCACCACGGCAAAAAACTTGATGTCTGCGCGTTGCAAAACTTTGAACACTTCGCGCCGCACCTCTGGCAAATCATCTTTGGCGTGAAACATCAATGCCGTTTTGCGCCGCTCAGGCTGCATGGACGGCACGCTTTTGAAGTACGGGTCTTTCAGCAAATCGTGACGCAGTGTCTCCAGCGCCGCCGCCAGTGCGAGTGGCTCGGGAACTTGCAGCGCACCCAGCATAAAGTGGCTGCGGCCCTCGGGCTGGCCCAGCAACACTTTTCCCTGCGAGCCAAACAACACCCCATCCCCCGACTCGTCAACGAAGTAGTGGGTAACGGCTGGCAGCTCGGCTTTTGTTTTCACCGCGCCCTCACGTCATAGGGAATGTGCTTAAACGTCACATGTGCCTGCTTCAAGCGCTCTTCGCCCAGGCGGCAGGCTTCGCGGTAGACCAGCAGGGGCGCGCTGGGTTCAGGCGTGGTGGCGTGCAGTGCCAGCAGGGCGTCCAGCAGGGCCCGGGTCAGCACATTGCCGCTGGCCGGGCGCTTGTCGCCCAGAATGCCATTGAACAGCAGGTAGCAGGAAAATTGGGCTGTTTTTAGGGATAATATTGGCCCTAAGCCCTCGTCCACTGTGCATGAGTAGCTATTAAAAGTGTAGTATGTTCCCAGCAACGGTGTGCCGGGTTTTGCTGCCAGCGGGTCAAAACCGGCGCCGGTTTCCTGTTGCCACACAAACGCGGCCAGCGTGGCAAAACGCACAGCGGGGTGGATACGGCCCGCTTCGTCAAACACCGTTGCGCCCAGCTGCATGAAGCGAAAGCCGCCGCCGCTGGCCCAATTCAGAGTTTTGCTGATGCCGCCTTGTTCGTCGCCAACCACCTTTTGCAGGCGTGGCAAGCAGTGTGTGGCAGCGTGCTCTCCCATGTCAATGCCAATCCAGCGGCGGCCCATTTTGTGGGCGACTGCGGCTGTGGTGCCGGAGCCTAGGAAGCTGTCGAGGACGAGGTCGTTGGGGTTGGTGGCGATATTCAAAATGCGCTGGAGGAGGCGCTCCGGTTTGGGAGTCGAAAACGGATCTTCGACCTCAAAAAGAACCTTGCTCTCCTTGCGCGATTCGTCGTTATGCCCTGCGTCGTCGTTCGTCCACCAAGTTGACGGAACAACGCCGCCCTGAACCCGAGCGAGGTAGCGTTTTAGCTGTGGCGCACCCACACCGTCTTTTCCGAAATAGATTCCATTGTTGGCCAACAACAAGGTCATTTTTTCGCGCGACGTGTACCAGCATCGCCCTTTGGGTGGCCAATACTCCTTGCCGGTTTTGGGGTTTGCCAGCGCATAGTCGTAATTTTCAGAATATGTCTTGACCGACAGATTGTCGGTTCGCCATGGCCCATTTCCGTCTTGATCGTCGTGCTTGTAGAGCGAATCTTGCTTATCAGACCGAGGTAGCAAATTCCGCTGAAATTTGCCGTTTTTTGTGTAAACAAAAATGTGATCGTGAAAATCGGAGAAGCCCTTGGCATCACTTGCAACTGCGTACTTCTTCTGCCAGACCACATTCGCCACAAAATTCCCCCGCCCAAACACCTCATCCATCAGCACCTTGAGGTAATGCCCCTCGTTGTCGTCAATCGTCACCCAGATACTTCCGTCGTCCCGCAGCAGCTCGCGCAAAAGTTGCAGGCGCGGCAGCATCATGCTGAGCCACTGGGCGTGTTCCAGGTTGTCGTCGTAGTGTTCGAACGCGCTCTTGGTGTTGTAGGGCGGGTCGATGAAGATGCACTTCACGGAGGCCCGGTAAAACGGCAGCAACGCCTTGAGCGCTACGAGGTTGTCGCCCTGGATGAGCAAGTTGTCGGCGTTGCCTGCAGGCCCTTCGACAGGCTCAAGGTGACCGGGAGTGGGTTCAAGTTGAACGGGGGTGGGCTCAAGGTGAATGCTGGCAGTGTGAACCGACACCTGCTCCAGCAGCCGGTAGGGCACACGTGCCGCAGTGGTGAAGGCGCTTGCGCGGTTGAGCCAGTCTAGGGTGGGCATGGGTTCAAGCGTGTTCAGTTTGTTATGGGTTCTGGGCCGCGAACGCGGCTTCTACCGTCTCGCGGTGAAAGAGCTCCATATAGGGCTGGTAGCGGTACAGGCGGTTGCGCTCGAAGCCGGTGACTTCACGCAGCCAGCCGCGCGCCTCCAGATCGCGCGCCAGTTTGACGGCAGTGGGGTGAGTGCAGCCCACAATCTCTGCAATTTTGTTGGGC
>JANYJD010000282.1 GCA_025358555.1 Rhodoferax sp. | reverse complement strand
TTTGACGGCGGCGTTTTGCGTCACCTCGCCGTAGCCCAGGCCTGCGGTGTGGCGAAACAGATCGTGCACTGTCATCTGCCGCGTGGCGGTCACCAGCGTTTGGCCTGTCACATTGCCCGCCGCGTCGCGCGTAGGCACGGCAACTTGCATGTTGGCAAAGGCCGGCAGGTGACGGGACACTTGGTCAGTCAATTGCAGCTTGCCGTCTTCAACCAGCATCATGGCCGCCAATGACGCCAGTGGCTTGGTCATGGAGTAGATGCGAAAAATGGCGTCCCGGGGCATGGTCTGCCCGGTCGTCACATCCTGCTTGCCAATCGCCTCGTAGTACACAATTTGCCCGCGGCGCGCCACCGCAACCACCGCGCCCGGCAAACGCCCGGCATCTACTTCAGCTTGAAAGACAGAGGTCACCCGCTGCAATCGTGCAGGGGAGAACCCCACGGCGTCGGGCGTGCCCGCGCGCAGTGCGGAATTTGTCGGCTGTGAGACCGTGCTGGCGCAAGAAGCCAGCATGACCGCCACTGCCAAGGTGGCCAAACGTACGTATTTCATCTCGTTGTCTCCTGTGTCGTTGTGATGGACCCGCGCACACGTGTCCGTGCGTTTATGCGCGCAGGCGTTGAAGGGCCGTTTGTGGTGCTCCTCCTGCAGTCAGTATAGGGGAGCGGCGCAGAACGTCAGCGCCGCCATCGCGTGGGATCACAGGCCTTTTTTTCTGCGTGTCTTTTGATGATCACACTTCAGTTCAAGGGGTGCATTTGACGCCCCAGGTGGTCAGGTCACTGGCGCCGGGTTAAACAACACCAGCGCGTTGTGCAGTTTCCAGTGTTCGGCCCAGGTTTTTTTGCGGCCACTCGCAACCTCCAGCATCAGTCTGAACAGCTCCCAGCCCACGTCTTCAATGGTGGCTGTGCCGTCGGCAATGGTGCCCGCATTCACGTCCATCAGGTCGTGCCAGCGCCGTGCCAGGTCGCTGCGGGTGGCGACCTTGATCACGGGCACTTCGGCCAGGCCGTAGGGCGTGCCGCGTCCCGTGGTGAACACGTGCAGGTTCATGCCAGCGGCGATTTGCAAGGTGCCGCAGATAAAGTCACTGGCGGGCGTGGCCGCGTAGGTAAGACCTTTTTGCTTGAGTTTTTCACCCGGTGCCAATACGCCGGTGATGGCCGATGAGCCGCTTTTGACAATGGATCCCATGGCCTTTTCAACGATGTTGGACAGGCCGCCCTTTTTGTTACCCGGCGTGGTGTTGGCACTTCGATCCACGCTGCCGCGCTTCAGGTAAGCGTCATACCAGGCCATCTCGTGAATCATGGCCTGCGCCACTTCGGGGGTGGACGCGCGTGCGGTGAGCTGGTCAATGCCGTCGCGCACTTCGGTGGTCTCGGAAAACATCACGCTGGCCCCGGCGCGCACCAGCAGGTCGGTGCAGAAGCCCACCGCCGGGTTGGCAGTGGCGCCAGAAAACGCGTCGCTGCCACCGCATTGCACGCCGACCACCAACTCTGCCGCAGGCACGGTCTCGCGGCGGCGGGCGTTCAGGCGCGTCAGGTGTTGCGTCGCCTGGCGCATGATCGATTCCACCATGGCCATAAACCCCACGTGGGCGTCGTCTTGCAGAACGACTATCCCCCCCGAGGCGCTCTGCGCCTCCGCCCCTAGGAGGGGGGGCGCAGCCAGTGGCCCGGCAGAGCCGGTTCCACGGCTACCACCAAGGGACTGAATCTCGATGGTCCCTGGGGGAAACAAGCGGTCTGGCTGAAGTTTTTCGCAGCCCAGGCTCACCACCATCACCTCGCCACCAAAGTTTGGGTTCAAGCTGATGTTGCGCAAGGTGCGGATGGGGATTTCTGCGCCGGGTGCGTCAATCGCCACGCCGCAGCCATAGGTGTGCTCCAGCGCCACCACATCATCGACGTGCGGGAATTTGGGCAGTAACTCGGCCTTGATGCGTTGCACAGCAAAGTCTGTGACCCCGGCCACACATTGCACGGTTTGCGTGATGGCGAGGATGTTGCGGGTGCCAACCGAGCCATCGGCATTGCGGTAGCCCTGGAACGTGTAGCCTTCCAGCGGCGGCTGCGGTGCGGATTTGACCGTGGAGATGGGCAGGTTGTCCAGCTCACGCGCGTCAGGCATTTTCAGCAGGCGCTCATGCACCCAACTGCCCGCCGGGATGGCTTTGAGCGCATAACCGATGGGAATGCCGTAGCGCAGCACGGGCGCGTCTGCGGCCAGGTCCACCAGCGCCACTTTGTGGCCCTGCGGCACGCGGTCAATCAGCGTCAGTCCGCAGGGCAGGGTGGTGCCTTCAGCCAGCCCGCCGTTATTGGCGACGATGGCCACGTTGTCAAGCGCGTGCATGCGGATGGTGTGAGGCTGAATTTGTGACATGATGAGCCTATTTGGTTGCGCTACCATTATACAAATGAACACAAACGACAAAGAAAAAATCAAAAAATCACGGCGCAACAGCGGTGCCATTACCCTGCGTGATGTGGCCAAGCTGGCGGGCGTTGCGCCCATCACCGCGTCGCGCGCTGTCAACACGCCAGGGCAGGTGTCGCCCGACGTGTTGAAGAAAGTGCAAGACGCCATTCACCGCACGGGTTACGTGCCCAACCGTGTTGCCGGTGGGCTGGCGTCATCACGCAGCCGCCTGATTGCCGCTGTGGTTCCCAGCATTGTGGTGTCGGTCTTTGTGGAGACGATTGAAACCTTGAACAACACGCTGTTTGAGGCGGGTTACCAGCTCATGCTGGGCCAGACGGGCTACTCGGCCGAACGCGAAGAGGCGCTGCTGGAGGCCATCATCGGGCGCCGGCCTGACGGCATTTTCCTGACCGGCATCATGCAGTCCAGCAAGGGGCGGACCCGCTTGCTGGCGTCCGGCATTCCGGTGGTTGAAACCTGGGATTTGACGCCCACGCCCATTGACATGCTGATTGGCTTTTCCCACTCGGACATCGGTCGTGAAGTGGCCAATTTTTTGATGGCAAAGGGGCGCAGGCGGTTTGCGCTTGTGCATGCGGGCGATGAGCGGGCCAGCCGCCGTGCAGCGTCGTTCAAAAACACGGTAGCTCAGCGTGGGTTCAGGGAAATTTTTGTCGACAACGTAGGTGCATCACGCTCGCTCAAGAGTGGCCGTGAGGCCTTGAGCCGCATCCTGTCGCAAACACCCGATGTGGACGCCATTTTCTGCAGCTCGGATTTGCTGGCGATGGGCGTGCTGACCGAGGCCATGGCGCGGGGAATCAAGGTTCCTCGACAATTGTCCATCGTCGGGTTTGGCGATGTGCCGTATGTGGCAGACATGGTGCCGACACTGACCACGGTGCACATCAACGGCAGCGATATTGGCCGGAAGGCGGCAGGTTTTCTGGTCGCCAGAGCGCAAGGGCTGGCGGTGGACAAGCCGATCGTTGATGTCGGCTTTGCCATTGTCCAGCGAGACAGCGCCTGATACGTACAACCCCTCATCATTCATGGGTTGACGGAAGAATTTGGTAGCGCTACCATATCGCGTTAAATCTTTCACTAAGTCTTTTTATCCCCGCCTGACTCAAATCCCATGCCTACCGATTCCACGCCTTTTATCTCCGCGGTGCGCGTAATCCCCGTCGCGGGCCGCGACAGCATGCTGCTGAACCTGAGTGGCGCGCACGGCCCGTTCTTCACGCGCAATATTTTGATCCTGACCGACAACGCCGGCCGCATCGGTGTGGGCGAGGTGCCCGGCGGCGAGAAAATCCGCCAGACGCTGGAAGACGCCGGTGCGCTGGTCGTCGGCCAACCCATTGGCGCGCACCAGCGCATCCTGCAGCAGGTGCACAAGCAGTTCGCGGATCGCGACAGCGGCGGACGAGGCCAGCAGACCTTCGATTTGCGCACCACTATTCACGCGGTCACCGCCATTGAGTCGGCATTGCTGGATTTGCTTGGCCAACATCTGAACGTACCCGTGGCGGCGCTGCTGGGTGAAGGGCAGCAGCGTGATGCGGTCGAGATGCTGGGCTACCTGTTTTACGTGGGCGACCGCAAAAAGACTGACCTGGACTACGTGGCCGACCCCGGCGCTGCCAACGATTGGTTCCGCCTGCGCCATGAGATTGCTTTGACGCCCGAATCCATCGTCGCCCAAGCCGAAGCCGCCCGCGAGAAATACGGTTTTAACGACTTCAAGCTCAAGGGTGGTGTGCTTCGCGGTGCCGAAGAAATCGAGGCTGTTAAAGCCCTGCACGAGCGTTTTCCGCAGGCGCGTGTGACGCTGGACCCCAATGGCGGCTGGCTGCTCAAGGACGCTATTGCGCTAATGCGTGATCTGCGTGGCGTGGTCGCCTACGCCGAAGACCCGTGCGGCGCTGAAGGCGTTTTTTCCGGGCGCGAGGTGATGGCCGAGTTTCGCCGCGCGACTGGTTTGCCTACCGCCACCAACATGATCGCCACCGACTGGCGGCAACTAACACACGCGCTGTCTTTGCAAAGCGTAGATATCCCCTTGGCTGATCCGCATTTTTGGACCATGGCAGGCTCAGTGCGCGTGGCGCAAACCTGCCGCGACTGGGGCCTGACGTGGGGCAGCCATTCCAACAACCACTTCGACGTGTCACTGGCCATGTTCACCCACGTAGGTGCTGCCGCGCCAGGCCGTGTGACGGCGATTGACACCCACTGGATCTGGCAGGATGGCCAGCGCCTCACCAAAGAGCCGCTGCAGATTGTGGGCGGCCACGTGCAGGTGCCCAAGAAACCAGGACTGGGCGTGGAATTGGACATGGCTGAGGTGGAGAAAGCTCACCAGCTGTACAAGCAGCACGGTCTGGGCTCGCGTGACGACGCCACGGCCATGCAGTATTTGGTGCCGAACTGGAAGTTCGACCCGAAGCGGCCGGCCATGGACCGCTAGAAAACTGGAAGGCACGACGCAATGAAAACAATTTTGGCGCTGATGGCTGCAGCGATGGCCTTCGCGATGGCCTTTCCAACCAACGCCAGCGCGCAGACCGCTTTTCCCGCACGCCCCGTCACACTTGTGGTGCCCTTTCCGCCAGGCGGTGGTACCGACACCGGTGCCCGCATCATTGCCCAGAGGCTCAGCACCAAGTGGGGCCAGCAGGTGATTGTGGAAAACAAGGGCGGGGCTGCCGGGCAGATCGGCGCCGATATGGTTGCCAAGGCCAAGCCTGACGGATATACCATTTTGATGGGCAACATCGGCACGCAGGCGATCAACCCATCGCTCTACCCGAAGTTGCCCTATGACCCGGATCGGGCTTTTGCGCCGATTACGTTGGTGGCCGAACTACCCTTGGCCATGATGATCAACCCGTCAATACCCGCCAAAACCGCGACAGAGTTTGTGGCGCTGGCCAAAAGCCAGCCCGGCCAGATGAGTTACAGCAGTTCGGGCGCAGGCAGTGGCCCGCATCTGGCCACCGAGATGTTCAAGGACGCAACCGGCATTTTCATCCTGCACGTGCCCTACCGCGGTGGCGGCCCTGCCATTGCCGACCTGTTGGCAGGCCATGTGCAGCTCTCGTTCATGACGGTGCTTGAGGCCAGCGGCCACATCAAGGCGGGCAAGTTGCGCGCGCTAGCGGTGTCCAGTGACAAACGCGTCAGCGCCTTGCCGGATGTACCCACTGTGGCTGAGACCATCATCCCCAAATTCAATTCCATTAGCTGGATTGGCCTTCTGGCACCCACTGGCACGCCCAAAGAGATTGTGGACAAAATCTCGCTCGACGTGCGCGACCTGCTTGCAACAGACGACGTGAAAGCCCGGCTGATTGAATTGGGTGCGATCCCCGCTGGCACCACGCCTGCCCAGTTCACGCAGCTGATCGACGTGGACCGCAAACGCTACGCCCTGATCATCCGCGAGCGCAAAATCACGGTCAATTAATAACGGTTAATTAATCACGGTTATTTGAGGCGCGCAACCGGCTGCGCCATTGCAAGTTAAGGAGATAAAACATGAGAGAAAACCGTCTGCGCACAATCTGGAAATCCGGTGGCGCTGTCGCCAATGGCTGGCTTGCCATACCCAACAGCTTTTCTGCTGAAACCATGGCCCACCAGGGCTGGGACTCGCTCACCATTGACTTGCAACACGGCATCGTGGATTACCAGGCCATGGTCACCATGTTGCAAGCCATCTCCACCACCGACACGGTGCCCGTGGTGCGGGTGCCCTGGCTGGAGCCGGGCATCTTGATGAAGACGCTGGACGCGGGCGCATACGGTGTCATTTGCCCGATGGTCAATTGCCGCGAAGACGCAGAAAAGCTCGTTGCCTACACCCATTACGCGCCGCGCGGCACCCGCAGTTTTGGCCCCACCCGGGCTTTGCTGTACGGCGGCGCGGACTACCCCAAGCATGCCAACGACACCATCGTCACGTTTGCCATGATTGAGACCGCCAAGGCGTTGGACAATCTGGACGAAATTCTGTCGGTTGAAGGTTTGGACGCGATCTACATCGGCCCGTCAGACCTGTCGCTGGCGCTGGGCTGCACGCCAACGTTCGACGACCTGGACCCAAAAGCAGCACAGGCGGTGGATCACATACTGGCGCGTGCCAAAGCCCATGGCGTGGTAGCTGGCATCCACAACGGCAGCACCGAGGCAGCGTTGAAACGCATCGCCAAGGGCTTTCAGTTTGTGACGATCAGCTCTGATGCGCGGCTGATGGCCGCCGGAGCGCAGGCCGTGATGGCGAAGGTGCGCGCGGCAAAATCATCCCACGCTGTTCAACCGCCAACGTCGTCCAGCAGTTATTGAACTGATCTGACCTGACCCACCGGTCATTGCAGACTCGCCCCAACGTCAACGAAAGCCTCTCACATGAAAATCGGATTTATCGGCCTGGGCATCATGGGTGCTCCCATGGCCCAGCACCTGCTTGATGCGAAGCACGAACTCTTTGTGCGTACGCGCAGCAAGGTGCCTGCCGCGCTGGCGGCTGCTACGTCGTGCGCTACAAATGCTGAAGTAGCCCGTGCGGCGGATGTGATCATTCTCATGCTGCCAGACACACCCGACGTGGAACAGGTGCTGCTGGGTGACGATGGCGTGGTCAGCGGTCTGTCCAAAGGAAAGCTCGTGATCGACATGAGCTCGATTTCGCCGATGGAGACCAAGCGCTTTGCCAAGACAGTCAACGCGCTGGGCTGCGACTACCTTGACGCGCCGGTGTCTGGCGGTGAAGTGGGTGCCAAGGCTGGCAGCCTGACCATCATGGTCGGTGGCGATGCAGCCGTGTTTGAGCGCGTCAAGCCGGTGTTCGAACTTATGGGCAAAAACATCACCTTGGTGGGTGGCAATGGCGACGGGCAAACCACCAAGGTGGCCAACCAGATCATCGTGGCGCTCAACATTGCCGCAGTGGGCGAGGCCCTGCTGTTTGCCAGCAAGGCCGGTGCCGACCCGGCCAAGGTGCGCCAGGCGCTGATGGGCGGTTTTGCCGCCAGCCGCATTCTGGAGGTGCACGGTGAACGCATGATCAAGCGCACCTTCAACCCCGGC
>JANYJD010000243.1 GCA_025358555.1 Rhodoferax sp. | reverse complement strand
GACAACATGCCCGCCTTTGTGCAAGCCCTGCAATCGGTCGGATGGATCAAGCTGGGAGAACCCCCGCAAAACAGCCGCTTCTGGAAGCTGCTCCAAGGGGAGCGGGCTGAGATGTTTGGGGTGTTTTCGAGTTATGAGCTTCAAGTCATTTACGACTGGCTCCGGGGTGAAGCCAGTGTTGACGGACAGTCTTATGTTGAGGCAGGACGCCCCTCGACAGGCAGCCGCAGGCTCACATTCCGTGCTGCCGCAGGGCGGATTGCCAGGCACGGTTGCAGTACGCCATCCCTCCAGCAGCCCGACGTGCTGGACGCCGATTTAGCCCTGCTCAGGCAACGGGCCGCGGAACTCTACGACGACGCAGCCAGAAAAGATTTTTTCGTCCGGGCCATGTCACCGGCCCAGCACTGGACACCCGCCGGCCTGTATGCGACGCGCCTGTTCTGCCGCGCTACGCGCTGAACAGACTTAACTCCTGGTTAACAGCAAAATCGCGCTAATTTGTCATGACAAGAAGCTGCTGGCTAGCGCCAGATCAGCAAGCCAGGCGGTGTAAGCGGCTGCGTGTTGCTCGGGGGGGCATGCGCAGCAGCGCCGCAGGATGGAGGGTCACCAGCACGCGCAAGCCATCTGAACGGCTGAACCACTGGCCGCGCTCTGACATGATGGCAACCTTGCGGCCCAGCAAAGAGCTTGCGGCTGTGGCACCCAGGGCGATGACTCCTTCTGGTTTGACGAGATCAATCTCGCTCTCCAGCCAGTGCAGGCAGGCCGCCGCTTCAAGTTGCGACGGTGTCTTGTGCATGCGGCGCTTACCGCGCGGCTCGTACTTGAAATGCTTGACGGCGTTGGTGATGAACAGGCTGGCTCTAGCCCAACCCAGGTCTTTCAGCGCGCGGTCAAATAGCTGGCCTGAGGGGCCGACGAGCGGTTTGCCGCGCAGGTCTTCCTGGTCGCCCGGCTGCTCGCCCACCACCATCACACGCGCGCGCACCGGGCCTTCGCCGCACACCGCTTGCGTGGCGTGCTGGCCAATAGGGCAGGCGCGGCAGGCTTGTGCGGCGGCGTTCAAGGCTTGCAGGTTTACGGGTTTTTCGCCCTGCTGCATTTGCGCAAGCGTCTGGCTCACGTTCAGTGCGGCTTGCCCGCGCGCTGCGGCGGCGGCGCCTTCAGTGAATACCGGGATGCGCCTGCGCGGCTCGGTCGGCACCTGCTCAATCATGCCCATGCGGCGTTGGGATGACGCCGCTGTGAGCTCGCTGATGAATTGCGCCTCGGGCAGGTTCTTCCAGTAGCGCTTGGGCATTTCCTTTTGCATCATTTTGAGCTTGAGGCGCGCCGGGTTGAAGATGTTCTGGTAGTAGGTGAGCCACAGCGCCTCGCCCGCATCGGCGGGTGGCGCGTCGGCCTTTTGCGCGCCGGGGCGTGTGTGAAGCGAGCCTTTGCCGTTGCCGTCCGCCGGGTGCCACTCAATGCTGCACTCGGGCGTGAGGATGGCCCAACGCATTTGCGTAAAGCGCCGCACAAAAAAAGGCGCGGTGGCTTCGACGGTGTGGTGGTCTGGCTCGAACCAGGCAATGTGCATGTCTTCCACCGCGCGAAATCGCACAAACGCTTTCATCTTGTGCATGTCGCGGCGCACGGCCTGCGCCATGTGCTGCGCCTGCATCCTGTCCGCGTCCAGCGGGTCATGCCGCAGCGCGGGCTCATGCACCAGCCGCCACAGCAGGCGGTACAGCAGGCCGAAGCGCCTGGGGTCGCTGTGCAGGATGACGGTTTGGCACAGCGTCAGAAACTCGGGCGGGACAGTGATGGGCGAGGGGTTGCCCGTGCCCGGTTTGGCAACCGCAGGGGCATGCTGCTCGTCCGGTTCGGCAGGGCTTGCAAGGTCGGCAAACAAATCCTGCGTGGGCATGCTGCTGCTATGCCAGCTCACCTGTTCAGGCGCAATCTGCCGGGCCAGCAGATCCCGCGCGGCGCATCGGAAACCGGGCAGATCGACAGGGCCGTCCAGAACGATGGATTTCACGGTGCCGCCCGCTATAGCCATGCGTTGCCAGCGGCCTCGCAGGTCCCGGATGCTGCGGTCGGCAAGGCTTGCTGTTCATCAAACAGCCCGGCCTGAACTTGCGGCGGCTTGAGACGGCTGGCCAAGTCCAGCGCGTCCAGCGCAGCACCCGGATGGTGGTCTGGCAGCAGCACAAACGGCATCACTTTTTTTAACGGCACATGCAGGCGCACCAGGTCATCCGCACGCACCTTGCGCACGCGGCGCGCCTGCACGATGCGCATGACGGCCTTGACGCCTAGGCCCGGCACGCGCAGCAGCATTTCACGCGGCGCGCGGTTCAGATCCACGGGAAACTGCTCGCGGTGTGCCAGCGCCCACGCAAGCTTGGGGTCGATGTCCAGCGCCAGCATGCCGGGGGATTCGGAATCAGGAACGATCTCATCATGCGCAAAACCGTAAAAGCGAATCAACCAATCCGCCTGGTACAGCCGGTGCTCGCGTATCAGCGGCGGCTGGCGCAGCGGCAGGCGGCTTGACGCATCGGGGATCGGGCTGAACGCCGAG
Source organism: Rhodoferax sp. (assembly GCA_025358555.1). GTDB lineage: Bacteria > Pseudomonadota > Gammaproteobacteria > Burkholderiales > Burkholderiaceae_C > JANYCG01. The sequence continues at coordinate 50,602 of JANYJD010000243.1, read as the reverse complement.
TAATACACGCGGCGCAACTGGTAGGCGCTGTAAAGCGTGGCCGTGGTTTGCAGGATGGCGGCATCACTGGTGGCATCGGCCCCCACAATCATCTGCGTGCTTTGGCCGCCGGGTGCAAAGCGTTCGGGCGGCGCGCGCTTGGCGTTGCGCGATTGCGGCAGCGAGATGATGCTGCTTTTGCTGTGGTCTTTGGCCGCGCCCTTGGCATCGTCAATGTGCAGGCGCAGCCGCGCCATGGAGCGGCGGATGGCCGCGCTGTCTTTCTCAGGGGCCAGCGCGTGCAGGCTTTGCACCGTGGGCAGCTCGATGTTGATGCTCAGGCGGTCGGCATAGCGGCCGGCGTGCGCCAGTAAATCGGGCGACGCGTCGGGAATCGTCTTTAAATGGATGTAACCGCGGAAGTCATGCTCTTCGCGCAGCACGCGGGCTACCTCTACCACCTGCTCCATGGTGTAGTCGGGGCTCTGGATGATTCCCGACGACAAAAACAGGCCCTCAATGCAGTTGCGCCGGTAAAAGCTCAGAGTGAGCTGCACCACCTCATCGACCGTGAAGCGGGCGCGCTGCACGTTGCTGCTGACGCGGTTGACGCAGTAAAGGCAGTCGTAAAGGCAAAAATTGGTGAACAATATTTTGAGCAACGAGATGCAGCGGCCATCGGGCGCGTAGCTGTGGCAAATGCCCGAGCCCTCGGTAGAGCCAATGCCCTTGCCACCCACCGAATTGCGCTTGGCCGTGCCGCTGGACGAGCACGAGGCGTCGTACTTGGCAGCATCGGCCAGTACAGCCAGCTTTTGCTGGAATTTGGGGGACTGCAGGGAGACGGAAATCACGGGCGATACCTTGGTTGCTGTATAAAAAATCAGTATAAAGACAATCGAATAACCGTGCGATGCCACAATGAAGTTTTTGGAACCGACATGCATCACCTGCTCTGTAGCGTCATCGTCAGCGCCATCGTCAGTGCAGCCACACTCACATCTCTGGCCGTTGCCCCGGCTTTCGCCCAGGACTACCCCAACAAGCCGATCCGCCTGATCGTGCCGTTTCCGCCAGCCGGCACGGTTGACCCGGTCACGCGCATCCTGGCAGAGGTGATGTCCAAATCGCTGGGCCAGCAAATCGTGATCGAGAACAAGCCCGGTGCCAATGGCAATGTCGGCACCACCGAGGCGGTGCGGGCCGCACCCGATGGCTATACGTTTGTGGTGGCGTCGTCTGGCTCGCTGGCGACCAACCCGGCGCTGTACAAAACCATGCCGTTTGATGTCAAAAAAGACTTGCTGCCGGTGGCACTGTATGCCAACGTACCCAATATTCTGGTGGTGCACCCGTCGCTGCCCGTCAACACGTTGGGCGAGTTCTCCACCTACGTCAAAGCCAATTCAGGCAAGCTCAACTTTGGCAGCTCAGGCAATGGCAGCTCGATGCATCTTGCCGGCGAGCTGTACCGCAAGATGACCGACACCCAGATGACCCACGTGCCTTACGCGCAGGTGGGCCAGGCCACGACTGACCTGATCGGCGGGCAATTGCAGTTGATGTTTCAGCTGGTGCCAGGCGTGGCGCAGCATGTGCGCAAAGGCTCGGTCAAGGCGATTGCGGTGCTGGCACCCAAGCGCATTGCTGCCTTGCCGGATGTGCCCACGTCGGCCGAGGCCGGTATGCCCGGGCTGGAGTCGTCTGCGTGGTTTGGCATCCTGGCCCCGGCAGGCACGCCGCGCCCGATCATTGACCGGATGAACCGCGAGATCAACGCCGCGCTCAAAGACCCGTCGCTGCTGAAACGGTATGTCGATTTTGGCGCCGACGTGCTGGGCGGCACGCCTGAAGAGTTTGCGCGCTTTCACGATGCCGAGCTGAAAAAGTGGGCTGAGGTGGTGAAGTTTTCTGGCGCGAAGATCGATTGACGGACATGGAACCATCATGCGCGTAGGCATTCTGGGTGCAGGTGCAATAGCACTGGCGCATGCGGCGCTGGCGGCCTCGCGCGGGCATGAGGTGGCACTTTGGTCGCCGTCTGGGCAATCGTTGCCTCCGGCGGGTGTTATTTCACTCTTAGCTACGGGTGCGCTTGAGGGCCGCTATGGGGTGCAGTCTGCCTCACTGGCGGACACGGTGGCGGGCGCGCAGGCCATCATCATCAGCCTGCCTGCCTACGGCCACGCGCAAGTCATACAGGCTGCCGCGCCGCATATTGCAGCAGGGCAGCCAGTCTTCGTGATGCCGAGCCTGTCGCTGGGCGGATTGCTGCTGGCGAAGCTGTTGCATGCGCGCGGGGTGAGTGCACCGATCGTGAGTGTGGGCACAACGGTGGCGACGGCGCGCAGGCTGGATGCCACAGCCGGTGCCACGGTCAGTGCCACGCCGCATGACGCCAGGAGCATTGCGCAGCCGAGTGCCGCCGTGCGCCTGCTTTCCGTGCGCACGCGGCTGGACATTGCAGCCACACCCGCCAGCGCAACCGGCGAGATGATGGCACTGGCCAGCGCGCTGTTTGGCGACTGCTTCGTGCCCCAAACTGACGCCCTGGCGATTGCGCTGTCCAACGTCAACCCCATCTCCCACGTGCCGCTGGCGCTTGCCAATCTGTCGCGCATCGAAGCGGCTGAAGCCTGGACGCAATACGACCGCATGACCGGCAGCACTGCCCGCATGATCGAGGCGCTGGACGCCGAGCGGCTGGCCGTGGCGCGTTCCTTGGGGCTGACGGTGCGCTCCATCCACGAACACTTTCACTACTCGTTTGGAGTGCCCATGGACAGCCTGGATGCGCAATCACGTGCCGTGCACGCCATCCGTGGCAGCCCGGCCGGCCCAACCGGCCTCGCGACGCGCTACCTGACCGAAGACGTGCCCTATGGCCTGGCGTTCATCGCGTGGCTGGGCCGCAGCAATGGCGTGGCCGTGCCGGTGGCCGAAGGCTGCGTCGCCCTGGCCAGCGCCGCATTGGGGCGCGACCTGGCGGCCGAGAACACGCTGCTTGCGCTGGCTGGCGTTGATGAATTGCCAGCTACGGCGTTGCTGACAATTGCCAAGCACGGGTTTGCGTAGCAAGTGATTCCATTTTCATCAAGTGCGCGCCCCCGTTTGCGCCACCGCTGTGGTTTCGGACGGGTTGGACAGTCCCAATGCGCGGTATGCGCAGCCGTTAGAAAACCCGGTCTGCATGGGAAATGGCTTGAGGCCGGTTTCCGGCTGTTGCACGTGAAGACACAGATCGGGTTCAAAGAAAACCATGAACGTCGGGCCTCAATCCCAGCAACGCCGTGCTGGTGCTGGGTGGCAGCAGGCTGCAGGGCTGATTTCATTTACTATTAATTAAATAGCTAACTATGCATATTAGACAAGGGCTACACGTGTTTTTCACTCTTATTTTGGCGAGAATTCCGCAGTGCGGCATCGCCCATGGTCGGCGTGGCTTCGGCGCGCTGCAGGCAGGCCAGCGTCTTGCGACGCTGCTGGTGGTGACCCTGCTGGCATCCTGCGCCAGCTACACCGACCAGCGCGCCCAGGCGGCGTTGCTTCAGGCGCTGCCCAAACTGGTGGGTCCGGCCGACAGCTACACCGCCACGGTGCAGGGGGCCAGCAGCGATGGCACGCGCTTTGAGCAGGTGCGGGCCACGGGGGTGCGGGTGCGCCGGCCCAACATGCCGGTGTTTGAGCGCATCGAGCTGCGGCTGTCGGGCGTGGTGGTGGACGCTGCGGCCAAACGGGTCACTGCCGTGGGCGACGCCCGGCTGTCGCTGCGGCTCAAGGTAGACGACATGGTGGCCTACCTGGGATCGAGCGAGTGGATCGACCAGCCGGCCGTTCGGGTCAGCACTCCGGACAAAGTTTTCATCTCGGGCCGGCTGAAAATCGCGGGCATTGCCCTCGCGTCAATTGCCACCGCCGATCTGGAAGGCCGCCTGCAGGCGCGCGATACGCAATTGCGCTTGACCATCGACGCTTTGAACTGGCGCGGCCAGACGGCTCCTGCGCTGGTGCGGGCCCTGGTGGAGCAAGCCATCAACCCGATTCTCGACGTGGCGCAATACCCGCTGCCTGCGCGCATTGACAGCGCTGTGGTCGATGGGGATGCGATTGTCATTACCGCGTCTGGCAGCAATTTACTATTAATAAAGTAGCTATTTATGCATATGGGACGAGGGCTATAGCCATATTCAATTATTTTCTGGCTGCTGATGAGCCAAAAAGAAGCGCAGCATCTCGCCTGTAGCATCAGGGCCTTTTGGGTCCGTGTAGGAACCTGAAGCGCGGCCACCGGCCCATGCATGCCCGGCCCCGCTCACCAGCCAGTGCTCGGCGATGGTTTGCCCGCTGCTCGACCGATGGATTGAGCGGGTGAAGCGCCGCCCGCCACGTGAGACGCCGTGCTCTACCGCTTTGGTGACGCTGTGGCCGGACGCAAGTTGCACGGCGGCGACGGCCTGCTCGCTGACCTGCTCGCCGTTGCGTGGATGGACGGTGTGGTCCTGGTCGCCATGGAAGATGATGGTGGGCACGGCACTGCCGTCCCCGGTTTGGCCAAGCCCTCTGCCGCCACCCGCACCGCCACCCGCACCACCACGCGCACCACCATTCTCACCCCCAATCGCACTGGTTTGCGCACCTGGTTTTGCGCCGCTTCTCATGGCGGCCAATGCTTCCGACACATTGCTGGCTGCACCCACGGCCAGCCCAGAATGCACGCCCGCCGCCGCATAGATTTCAGGGTACGCCGCAGCCACAATCGCGGCCATCGCGCCGCCCGCCGAAAGCCCGGCAATGTAGACGCGGCGCGCGTCAATGCCGTGCTGCTGGATGACGGACAGCGTCATGCTCGCCAGCAACGCCGCCTCGCCACGCCCCCGGCTTTGGTGGGTGTGCTTGAACCAGTTCCAGCAGCGCTGCGGGTTGGCGTCTGCCGACTGTGCGGGGTACAGCACGCAAAAGCCCTGCTCTCTTGCAAGCTCGTTCATGCCGGTGCCTGCCGCAAAGTCGTCCGGGTTTTGCGTGCAGCCGTGCAGCATCACCACCAGGGGCAGGCCCTTGCCGACATAACCCGTGACGCCGGGCGGCGTGTAGAGCTTGTAGCGGCGGGTGAGCGAGGCGTGGGTGTGGCTGCCTTCGGTGAAAGCGCCCGCGGCAGTGCAGGTGTGGGAGTTCGCTGACCCGCGCGAGGTTTCAGCAACAGGTGCAGTCGGAGCTTCGGCCGCACGCCGCGCAGACTCAGGACTTGCTGAATCAGGCCGCCCCGCTCCAGGTTGTGCCACCTCAAACACGCAGCCGTCCAGGATGATTGCAGCCGACGCGGGGATGGGTGCTGGCGCAGGCGGCATTGGCGCGCCCCTCGCATTGCCCAGCGCGCGCTGGATGGCGGCGGTGGCCTCCATCAGGTTGCCGGATTGCGTGAGCCGCGTGGCTTCGCGCATCAAGTTCTGCATTGTGTCGTTCATTCAAATTTCCTCGGTGGGTGTTTGGCGGGCTGGAAGTGCAGCGGTGCTGCGGACACATCAGCAGATATATCAGCGAATGCGCGCCGCAAGTGCTGCCTTTACGGCAGGGCTGGCGTGCAGCGCACCCAGAACCTCCAGCGATTCAATCGTGGCCAGCGCCAGCGCAGGGGGCACGTCGTTGGCAATGGTGGCCAGGCCCAGCACGCGGATGGCCAGCATCTGCCTGGCCGCCTTGACGGCTTGCAGGTCGGCCGCGCTGAAGTGCTGCAGGCCCAGCACCAGCGTTTTGCGGGCCACCACCTGCTTCACGGCGTCTGCGTGTGTGCCGATCTGGTTGCGGATGGCCGTGCGGATGAAGTCGGTGCGGTTGCCGTAAAAGCCCTCGGACACCAGCAAGTCGACCTGCCCCAGGTCCACAAAGCCCATGTTGATGGTGATCTTCTCGCTAATTTTGTCGCTGGGCTTGTCGATGGCCTTTTCGTTGAGCTTTTCAGTCTTGGCAAGGGTCTGGCGGGCGGCAACAGCGCTGGATTTTGACTTCATGCCGCCATCATATCACCATCCGTGTGGATGGTTTACAGATGTTTTCAGGATGTTTCAAGGATGGTCAAAGACCCGCCATGGTGAATGCGCGTGTCTGGAAATTGAAGGCGCACCCTGCGCGAAAACGCCAGCACGATGCGCTGGACACTGTGCTGGAATTTCATGCGGTTTGGCATCGGGTTTAGCGTCGGGTTAAGCATCGGGTTAAGCATCGGGTTAATCATCGAGTTGAGCATCGGATTGAGCACTTACCCCACACCATCTTTGCGATGCATGGCGCCCAAGTGGTCAATCGCTAGGTAGACCAGGCCAGAGTCTTCCAAAAACTCCCGCCCTTGCGCCTGCTGCAGCATGGCAATGCTTGAATAGCTGCCAGCCACAATCGCCGAGGGCGCCAGCACGCTGACGCTGCGCCAGTGGCTCACCGGCTGGCCGCTTTGGGGGTGAAGGATGTGGCAATAGCGGTGCCCGTCCAGCTCAAAAAAACGCTCGTAATCACCACTCGTGGCCAGGGCTCCGCTGGCAATCGGGATGCTGGCCACCAGCCGGTCTGCCTGGCGCGGGTCCTGGATGCCAATCAGCCAGGGTTGCTGGTCGCCCTGCGGGCCCATCACATGGATATCGCCGGCCAGATTGACATAGCCATTGCGCACGCCCTGCGCTATCAAAATGTGCGCGGCCCGGTCAGCCGCGTATTCCTTGCCAAACCCGCCAAAATCCAGTTCCATGCCTGCTGTGGGCAGGCGAACGCGCCGGCCATCACGCTGCACGCTGCGCCAGCCGATCAGCGCGCACAGGTTGCGCAGCACATCTGCCCTCGGCAGCGCAGGCTGGCGGAAGTTCCAGGCCCGGCGCAATACGCCAGAGGTGATGTCAAACAGGCCGGCGCTCTGCTCGAACAGCTGGTCGGCAAAGGCAAGCAGCGCAAGCGTTTCATCGTCACATTCGACCCAATCCAGGCCGGCCCGGGCGGAAATTTGCGATACCACGCTGCCTGGCCTGTAACGCGAATACTTGGCCTCGATGCGATGCACTTCGTCAATGGCCAACTGTGCCAATTGCTTTGCGCTGGGCTCGTCTTCCACGGTCAGCCTGACTTCGCAGCGGCTGGCCATGGCATCGAAAAAAACCCGGTGGGAGGTCACCTTGGCGCCTCAGCCAGGCATCACCAAAACTGGCGTGTGAACCCGGCCTGTACGGTGCGCGCGCTGAACGGGGCCAGGCCCGGGCTGCCGCTGCTGCCCAAGTGCCAGCCGCCGCGTTGCTCGTAGTGCTCGAACTTCACATCCACCTGCCAGTCGGCATTGATCTGTTTGCCAAGCTTGAGCCCAAACGTGCGTGCGCCAAAGGCCGACAGGCGCTGGTCAAAAGACAGCTCGGTCACGCCTGGCTCGTAGTCTGCTGGCACGGTGACACGGGCAGGCGACGCAGGATTCACATCGCGGTAAAAACGTGCTGCGCTTTGCGAGTAAAACCGCAGTTGCGGCGTCAGCGTCCAGCCACCGGCGAAAGACTGCACGTATTCCAGCGTCAGGCTATGCGCTTTTACATCCCAGGTGTCGGCGTAATATCGGTAGCTCGCTCTGGATGTGCCTTCAATGCTCTCAAAATGATGGTTCCACCGGGCCTGGACGACACGCTGGCCGCGCTGGCGGGGGCGTTCGTCGAGCAGCTTGTAGGGGTCTGAAAAATAGCCACGGCCCTGCGCAAAGCTCAAGCTGAGCTGCACCAGATCCACCGGGGTCAAAACCTGGGCCACCCCCGCCGTTGCCTCGTAGGTGGCCTTGGTCTCGTCCGCAGTGCGTCTGTTGACCGGGTTGATGAGGTCGTGCGTTGCGCCAAGGCCAACATTGAAGGTAGTGTTTTTATCTTCGCTTGAGACGCTGCCTTGCGCTGAAAGAGCGCGTGAAACGTAGTCTGATTCTGTGGAATACGCAGCGCCCGCCTTCAAGCTGCCCCAGGGCCAATAGCGGGTCAATCCTGCCGACACGGCCTCGCGCCGGTCGGTCACCTTGGCGGCGCTTTTGGCCACCGTGTGGTACGCCGGTGACGCGCCCGAGACGGCGTCGGATATGTACGAGCCATCAATCAACCACGCCCCGGCGATGGGCGCCGTGATCAAGACAGCCGGTGCGCTGATGCGAATGCGCTCCAGATCGGGTTGGCGGTCAACGTAATCCAGGTACCGAAAGCTGATGCTGCCGCGCTCGGGCACCACCTCGGCTGCCACCTGCGGGCAAGCGGCCAGACCCATGGCGGCACTCAACAGGGCGGGGCCCAGGGCGTGCGCAGGCGGGCGGTGCTCAGGGCCCATCAGTTGCAGCCGCAGCCGCCTCCGGCGACGCCTGCGCCGCCACTGGCAGCCTCTTTGCTGAAATAAATGTGGTCGGCAAATTTGGCCTCCAGGGCATTGCCCTCCAGCGCCATGTCGGGGCGCGCGAGGTAGCCTTTCTGCCAGGCCTGCACGGTGGGCGCACCGGTGCAACCCGACAGGCCGGTCAGGATTCCGGCCCCCAGTGCGTACGCAAGCGCAAGCCGCATGTGCCGCAGACGGCTCAATTCACTCATGGTGCGCGCTCCAAAGCCAGCCGGATTTCCTGCTCCAGCGCAGCGCCATCCTCTGGCGCATAGCCGCGGTGCAGCAAGGTGATGCGCCCATCGCGCCCAATCAGGTAGCTGCTGGGCATGGCTTTGACGGCATACAGGCCGGGCGTGCGGCCTTGCGCGTCGAACGCGACCACAAACGAGGCCGGGTTGGCCGCCAGAAACTTGGCCGCGTCGCCGCGCTTGGCATCCACATTGACCGACACCACCTGCAAGCCCTTGGCGCCGTACTTGGCCTGCATGGCGTTCATCCAGGGGAAAGACTGCTTGCACGGCCCGCACCACGAGGCCCAGAAATCAAGGTAGACCACCTTGCCACGGTACGGGGCCAGGCCAACGTTGGCGTCTGCCCCAGGCAGGTCAAAGTCTGGGGCAACTGCGCCTTTCTCCAAGGCCGGGGCCGAGCCGCTCATGGCAGTGGTGGCAGTGGTGGCAGTGCTGGCAGTGGTGGCAATGACAAAACCGGCGATGAGCTGGGCCGCAAGGCGGGAGATGCAAAGCAGCCCGAACCACCGCCTGGCCGGGCTCTGCACGCAATGCAATGCACCCATGATTGCTGCGTGCCAGGTCACATGTAGGCCAGGCCGCTTTGCGCCAGGCCGACCAGGCCCACTTGCACCTGGTTCTCAGCCGACTCGGCCAGATGCCACAGGAAGTTGCCTTGCGCCGCACCGGTCTCGGTGTCCAGCGCCGTCACTGCCGCAGCCAACGTTGCGGCACTGGGCGCGGCTTTGTTGACCGTGGTGAGCAAATAGTTGGCAATTTGCGTGTTCGTCGCGCCCGGGTTGCCGCCATTCGCCAGCAAGCCCCAGATATCAAGCCGCATCACGGCGCCCGACAGCACTTGCATGCTGAAACCCTGGTCAAACAGCGCGATGACACTGCCCACCACGGGTTTCTTGGCGGCCAGCGCAGCCTGACCCAGTACCGCACCCAACAACAGTGCAGTGTGACCACCGGCCTGGTTGACACCGGTATCAAGTGCAACGCTGAGTCCATCATTGAAAGCCACGCGCTCAACGCTGTTGAGTGTCGTCATGTCATTCTGGCCGCTGGCGCCCGAAATGGCGTCAACGTAGCTCAGATTGGCATCGGCAGAAATATTGAAGTTGGCGCGCTTGGCATCAATCACGACGGTGTCGATGCCGCCCCCACCGTTGATGGTGTCCCAACCGCCCAGCGGAAAGATGGTGTCATTGCCCGAGGTGCCATTGATAACCTCAGCAAACCCGCTGCCAAACTTTCCCCTGATGACTGCCATGGTGACTCCTAGAAAGTGTGTTTGGAATGCAACTGGTCCACATTGACAGCATCCATCAAGATTTTGCCATAGTGAAGTTTCAGTGAGGTCTCAGCGAGGTTTCAGTGAGCGGTCAGTGAAGCTCAATCAAATGAGCCGGACCAGAATCACCGCCACACGGTTGTCTCACAGGGCAATGTTGAAGGAATAACTTGTCAGTTTCATGTCTGAGATGTAACAGAGTGGCGATCCGACTAATAAGTTCCATTGCCAGAATCTCATCTGCCGCGCCTCTGTCAGCGGTGCCGGCCATGTTTCATGCATCTGTTGACAATATTTAGTTTAAGCTTAAACTAAAGCCATGAATATACTTTGCATAGGCGGCGGCCCGGCGGGTTTGTACTTTGCGCTGTTGATGAAGCTGCAAAATGCCGGCCATCGCGTCACGGTAGTGGAACGCAACAAGCCGTTTGACACCTTTGGCTGGGGCGTGGTGCTGTCAGACCAGACGCTGACCAACCTGCAGGCGGCCGACCCGGTGACGGCCAAGCTGATAGGCGAGGCCTTCAACCACTGGGATGACATTGAGGTGTTTTTCAAGGGCCGCAGCGTGCGCTCGGGCGGCCACGGCTTTTGCGGCATCGGGCGCAAGCGGCTGCTCAATATTTTGCAGGACCGCTGCATCGCGCTCGGCGTGGATTTGGTGTTTGAGACCGATGTAAGCGACGACCAGGCGCTGGCGGCACAGTACCAGGCCGATTTGGTGATTGCCAGCGACGGCCTCAACAGCCGCATCCGCAACCGCTACGCCGCCACCTTCGAGCCCGATGTGGACGTGCGCCAATGCCGGTTTGTGTGGCTCGGCACCCACAAGACATTTGACGCCTTCACCTTTGCCTTTGAGCAGACCGAGCATGGCTGGTTCCAGGCGCACGCTTACAAGTTTGATGCCGACACCTCCACTTTCATTGTGGAGACGCCCGAGGCGGTGTGGCGGGCGCATGGCCTGCACGACATGAGCCAGGCCGAGGGCATTGCGTTTTGCGAACGGCTGTTTGCCAAGTACCTGGATGGCAATGCGCTCATCAGCAACGCCCTGCACCTGCGTGGCTCGGCGCAGTGGATCCAGTTTCCGCGCGTAGTGTGCAAAAACTGGGTGCACTGGAACAACGTGCCCGGCCGCAGCGACGGGCCGCCCCTAGCAAGGCCAGCCCCCTCGGGGGGCAGCGAACCACACGCAGTGGGGAGCGTGGGGGTTCCTGTTGTCTTGATGGGAGACGCCGCGCACACTGCGCATTTTTCCATTGGCAGCGGCACCAAGCTGGCGTTGGAAGATGCGATAGATTTAGCGAACGAGTTTGCTGCCAGCACCGATGAACTGGTCGCTACCCATGATGACCGCGACATGAGCGCCGTGCTGCAACGCTACCAGGCGCGGCGCAGCGTGGAGGTGCTCAAGATCCAGAACGCGGCGCGCAACTCCACCGAGTGGTTTGAGAACGTGACGCGCTACACCGGTATGCAGATTGAGCAGTTTGCCTACTCCATGCTCACGCGCTCGCAGCGCATCAGCCATGAGAACCTGCGCCTGCGCGATGCAGCGTGGCTGGGAGGTTATGAGTCGTGGTTGGCGGGTTCGGTTCAGCCCAGTGGCGGTGCCGCGCAGCAGCAGGCTGCGCCGTCACAGGCGATAGATCCCACGCCCCCGATGCTGTTGCCGCTCCAGGTGCGCGGGTTGCACCTTAAAAATCGCATCGTGGTCTCTCCCATGGCCACCTACAGTGCGGTCGACGGCATGCCGCAAGACTTTCACCTTGTGCACCTCGGCGCCCGCGCGCTGGGCGGTGCGGCGCTGGTGTTTGTAGAGATGACCAGCCCCAATGCTGATGGTCGCATCACCCCCGGCTGCCCAGGCTTGTGGAACGACGAACAGGCGCTGGCCTTTGCCCGCATTGTCGATTTTGTGCACCACAACAGCAGCGCCAAAATTGGCATGCAGTTGGGCCACAGCGGGCCAAAAGGCTCCACCCAACTGGGCTGGGAAGCCACTGACGAGCCCTTGACCATTCAACCCAACTGGCCCGTGATATCCGCCAGCACCGTGCCTTATGGCCCGCAGAACCAGACGCCGCTGGCGATGACGCGCGCCGACATGGACGCGATGACCCAGGCGTTTGTGGCCGCCACTGTGCGCGCTGCTGACGCGGGCTTTGACTGGCTGGAGCTGCACTGCGCGCACGGCTACCTGCTGTCCAGCTTCATCACGCCGCTTGCAAACCAGCGCACGGATGAATACGGCGGATCCTTGGACAACCGCTGCCGCTACCCGCTGGAAGTGTTCCAGGCGATGCGCGCCGTGTGGCCCGCGCAGTTACCCATGAGCGTACGCATCTCCGCGCATGACTGGGCACCGGGCGGCAACACGGCTGACGACGCGGTGGCCATTGCGCGGCTGTTCAAGGCGGCGGATTGTGATTTCATCGACGTCTCCAGCGGCCAGACCACGCGCGCGGCCAAGCCGGTGTATGGCCGCATGTACCAGACGCCGTTCTCCGACCGCATCCGCAACGAGGTGGGCATCAGCACCATTGCTGTGGGCGCGATCACCGAGGCTGACCAGGCTAACAGCATCATCGCCGCCGGCCGCGCCGACCTGTGCGCCATCGCCCGCCCGCACCTGGCCGACCCGGCATGGACGCTGCATGAAGCCGCCAAACTGCAAGCGCGCGCGGTGGACTGGCCCAAGCAGTATTTAAGCGGGCGTGACCAGATGTACCGCGAATTTGAGAAGCAAAAACAGGCTGTAGCCCCCGTTGGTACTGCACAAGCAGCTATTAAAAATGAAGTAAACGAGGGCGGATGATGTTTTTCCGACGGACCGCTTCCAGGAAATACGCGGCACCCTCGCAGGGGCAGCGCAGTACGCGAAGCGACAAGCGTGGGGCCACCTATATGAGCGGGCTATAGATGGACAAAGAAGCCCGCCTCCACGGCACCACCACCGCCGAACACCCGCAGGAACTGCGTCTGTGGCTGCGCCTGCTCACCTGCACGCAACTCATCGAGCACCAGGTGCGCGACGGCCTGCGCACGCAGTTTGACACCACCCTGCCGCGCTTTGACCTGATGGCCCAGCTGGAGCGCGTGCCCCAGGGCCTGAAGATGAACGAGCTCTCCAGCCGCATGATGGTCACGCGCGGCAACATCACCGGCATCACCAACCAGCTCGTCACCGAAGGCCTGGTGGCGCGGGTGGATGTGGCGGGCGACAGGCGCGCCTGCCGCGTAAGGCTCACGCCCAAGGGCCGCAGGCAGTTCAACGCGCTGGCGCACGAGCACGAGGGCTGGATCGTGCAGGCCTTCGCCGGCCTGGGCAAGAAAGACATTTTCGCTTTGCACAAGCTGCTGGGGCGCGTGAAGGCGGGCATTCCCAGGCGCGCGGGCAAGGACACGAACGGGCAGGGCGGCGAAGCTCAAACCCCAAACCTCTCTGGCAACCCACCGCGATAGCCTTAGCGACAAATTCAGCGACAAATTCAGCGAAACATCCACATGAGAGACCCAGCATGAAACACTTCATCGGCGCAGCCAACCCCATGCGCGCACAGTTCAACCCCGCTGCCAGCTACCAGGCGCGGCACTTTGCCTGGAGCTACCAGGCGGTGGATGGAGATGAAAAACGAGGCGGCGTAGGCACCCTCAGCCTCAACCGGCCTGAGCGCAAAAACCCGCTCACGTTTGACTCGTATGCCGAGCTGCGCGACCTGTTTGCCGCGCTCAAATACGCGACCGATGTGAAAGCCGTCGTCATCACCGGCGCAGGCGGTAACTTCTGCAGCGGCGGCGACGTGCACGAGATCATCGGCCCGCTCACCAAAATGAGCATGCCCGAGATGCTGGAGTTCACCCGCATGACCGGCGACCTGATCCGCAACATGCGCAATTGCCCGCAGCCTGTCATTGGCGCGATAGACGGCATCTGCGCCGGGGCCGGGGCCATGATGGCGCTGGCCTGCGACCTGCGCTACGGCTCGCCCGCCACCAAGACCGCCTTCCTGTTCACCCGCGTCGGCCTGGCCGGTGCCGACATGGGCGCCTGCGCCCTGCTGCCCCGAGTGATCGGCCAGGGCCGCGCGTCCGAGCTGCTGTTCACAGGCCGCGCCATGACCGCGCAGGAAGGCTACGCCTGGGGATTCTTCAACGCGTTACATGAGTCGGCGGACCTGCTGGCCAAAGCACAAGCCATGGCCGCTGACCTGGCCGCAGGCCCCACGTTTGCCCACGGCATGACCAAAACCATGCTGCAACAAGAGTGGAGCATGACGATTGACCAGGCGATAGAAGCCGAGGCGCAGGCGCAAGCCATCTGCATGCAGACGAACGATTTCCGGCGGGCCTATGGGGCGTTTGCGGCCAAGCAGAAGCCCGTGTTTGGCGGGGATTGAGCCTGCGAGACCCGTTCATCACAAATGGAAACCAACATGCACGCGCCCACTCACCACCTGAAACTGCCGTTCTTCACCCCGGCCCATCAAACACTGGCCGAAGAACTTGCCATCTGGGCCACACAGCAAACGGTGGACGAGTCGGACGACCGCCGCGCCTGCAAACAATGGGTGCGGTTGCTAGGAGACGCGGGCTGGCTACGCTACTGCGTGCCTGCCGGGTTTGGCGGAGCGATGGACAAGCTGGATTCGCGCGCGCTGGTGATCCTGCGGGAGACGCTGGCTTTCCATTCCCCGCTGGCCGACTTTGCATTTGCCATGCAGGGCCTGGGCAGCGGTGCCATCACCTTGGCAGGCACGCCAGCGCAGCAGGCCGCGTACTTGCCAGCCGTGGCGCGGGGCGACAAGATCGCTGCGTTTGCGCTTAGCGAACCAGAAGCCGGCTCAGACGCGGGTGCTATGCAAACAGTAGCTAATTATGCACGTAGGACGGGGGCTACAGGCCTAAATAACCCAAAAAATACGGAAAATGTGACCCTTAACGGCACAAAAACCTGGATCAGCAACGGCGGCATTGCCGACTACTACTGCGTGTTTGCCAAGACCGACCCAGAGGCCGGGTCACGCGGCATCACCGCCTTCATTGTCGATGCCGATGCCCAGGGCTTGGACACGTCTGAGCACATCGAAGTGATGGCCCCGCATCCGCTGGCCGTGCTCAAATTCAAAGACTGCACCATCCCTGCCAGCGCGCAACTCGGCGAGCTCAATGGTGGCTTCAAGCTGGCCATGCAGACGCTGGACATCTTCCGTGCCTCGGTGGCCGGCGCTGCATTGGGCATGGCGCGCCGCGCGCTGGCTGAAGCGGTGAGGTACGCCAAGCAGCGCCCCCTATTTGGCCAGCGCCTGGCGGACTTCCAGCTCACGCAGGCCAAGCTGGGCGACATGGCCGCGCTGATCGACGCTGCCGCCCTGCTCACCTACCGCGCCGCCTGGCAGCGCGACTGCATTGGTACCGCGCCAGGGCTAAAGGCGCAGGCCTACACGGCCGCGGCCGCCATGGCCAAGATGGCTGCCACCGAGAACGCCCAGCGCGTCATTGACATGGCGCTGCAAATGCATGGCGGCGTGGGCGTGAAGGTCGGCACCAAGGTCGAGAGCCTGTACCGCGACATCCGCTCCCTGCGCATCTACGAGGGCGCAACCGAGGTGCAGCAGCTCATTATTGGCAAGTCGGTTTTGAAAGGCTGAACCATGAGCTACACCGCGCAAACGGATGGGTTTATCCAAAACGGTTTGCCGCCGCCTGAGCAACTGGCAACGCTGCGCTTCGACCTGCCCGAGTTGCAGTTCCCCGAGCAAATCAACCTGGTCGAGGCGCTTTTCAAACAGGCCGACGAGCGTGGCCATTCGCACCGCCCGTTCCTGCGCTCGCCCCGCGTCACCTTCAGCTACCAGGAGGCGCATGCGCGGGTCAACCGCATTGCCAACTATCTGGCGCAAGACTGCGACCTGGTCCCCGGTAACCGCGTGCTGCTGCGTGGCGGCAATTCCATTGGCATGGCGCTGGCGTGGCTGGCCGTCGTCAAGGCGGGTCTCATCGCGGTAGCTACTATGCCGCTGCTGCGCGCCAAAGAGCTGGGCGAGATCATCGACAAGGCGCGGCCCGCGTTGGCGATATGCGATGCCAAGCTGCAAGACGAGTTGCTGATTTCGCAGCGAGCAGCCTTGGTCAAACCGGCCTCATCCGATGGTGCTGCTGCATCTGATGTCGCTGCTGCTGCATCCGATGTCGCTGCCGCTTCAGCCCACGCCGGTCTGCAACGCATCCTGATGTTCAACGCAGCCAACGACCCGCAGGACTTGGGCGCGCTGTGCGCCAGCAAAAGCGCTGACTTTGCCGCGTGCCCCACGGCAGCCACCGACATTGCCCTGATGGCCTTCACCTCGGGCACCACCGGCAAACCCAAGGCCGCCGTGCACACCCACCGCGACGTGCTTGCGGCGTGCGAGGCCTGGCCGCGCCATGTGCTCAAGGCCACGCCCGACGACATCGTCATGGGCTCGCCGCCGCTGGCCTTCACTTTCGGGCTGGGCGGCATGCTGGTCTTTCCCATGTGGGCCGGCGCTTCGGTGTATTACCCCGACTTGGCCTACACGCCCGAAGGCATGACCCGGCTGATGGACGAGGTGGGTGCCACCATCTGCTACACCGCACCCACGTTTTACCGGCAGATGGCGCCATTCATGAAGGAGCGCATCGCGCAACGCGCCGCGTCTGGCTCGGCAGCGGCGTTGCGAATCTGCGTGAGCGCGGGCGAGGCATTGCCCGACGCCACGCGCACGCTCTGGCGGCAAGCCACCGGCATTGAGATGCTGGACGGCATTGGTGCCACCGAGATGTTCCACATCTTTATCTCGTCCGCAGGTGCGGACGTGCGCCCCGGCGCCATTGGCAAAGTGGTGCCTGGCTACAGCGCGAAAGTGGTGGACGATGATGGCAGAGAAGTGCCGCGCGGCACCGTCGGCAAGCTGGCCGTCATCGGCCCCACCGGCTGCAAATACTTCAACGATGCACGCCAGGCCAGCTACGTCAAAGCCGACTGGAACTACCCCGGCGATGCCTTCATGCAAGACGCCGACGGCTACTTTTTCTACCAGGCCCGCACCGATGACATGATCATCACCGCCGGCTACAACGTCGGCGCACCCGAGGTGGAAGACGCCCTGCTCAAGCACCCGGCAGTGCTGGAGTGCGCCGTGGTCGGCAAGCCCGACCCTGAGCGCGGCACGATCGTCAAGGCATTCTGTGTTTTGAGGCCCGGCCACTTGGATAGTGTGGATGGTGTGGATGGTGTGGATGGTATGGGCGGTGGGGGCGAGGCGGCCATGGCCCGCGCACTGCAAGACTTTGTGAAGGCGGCAATAGCCCCGTTCAAATACCCGCGTGAAATCGAATTTGTGGCCAGTCTGCCACGCACAGAAACCGGAAAGCTGCAACGCTTCAAACTCAAATGACCCCAATTCAACCGCCCGTGAAACAGCTACAACCGCCCGTGAAACATTTACAACCGCCCGGTTGGGCCCCCGCCAAAGGCTACGCCAATGGCATCGCCGCGCGCGGCACGCAAATTTTTGTAGGCGGCCAGATCGGCTGGAACGCCCAGCAGCAGTTTGAGTCCGACGACTTCATCGCCCAGACCGCGCAAACCCTGCGCAACATCGCCGCCGTGCTGGCAGAGGCAGGCGCCGGGCCGCAGCACATGGTCCGCATGACCTGGTACATCACCGACCGAGTCGAGTACAACGCCCGCCTAAAGGAGCTAGGCGCCGTCTACCGCGAAGTGATGGGCCGCAACTTCCCCGCCATGACATGCGTGCAGGTCGCAGCGCTGGTGGAGGCGCGGGCGAAGGTGGAGATTGAGGTTACGGCAGTGCTGCCGGATTGAGGGGTTTGAAGGCTTGAAAACAGACTTTTGGGAGTAAAAATGGGCTTTAGCCCCTGTAAATATTGCATGAGAAGCTATCTAAAAGATAGTTTTCGGTGAAATCCATCCGTGATCCATCGGCCTTTGCGCTGAGGTAGAAAGCAGTTGGCCAATTTCAGAAGCGTAGGAAGTCCCTTCGTATTTCGCGCAACCGGACACGCTCAACCACGCCCATTGCGGCAGGCCGACGTTTGGGATATAAAAGCCAAGTCCAAAATGCCAACCCACCGCAATCGGCCGGATAGCCCAAACGGCAGGCATGGTGCGTGCGGGCATTGATCGCCAACGTTTCGAAAGGAGTCAATCATGTCCGATGGTTTCCAGATTGTTGCCAAGAACGCCAAGGCCCCCTTCAGCTTGAAGCTTCATCGTGGCGACGGCATGACACTCCTCGCCATGAACTGGAAGGCGGCCAAACCGCTACGCGATTTTGTGGGTTTCGCCCTTGAATACAAAGAACCTGGCGGTGACCGCTTCTGGACGGTCAAGAACCGCATCAACTTTCCGAACCCCGACGGCAGTGTGAACAAGGTGCGCACCTCCAGCCGCCTTTCGCCGATTCAAAAATTTCGCTGGGTCCACTTTCCCGTGAACGCTGAAATGGAAGGCCAATTCCTGTACCGGGTCACACCAGTGTTCATGAGCGCCTCGGGCGAGCTCAGCTACGGCGAGGCCCAGGAGGCGGGCATTGTCCTTGCACGCGAAACCTACCCCGGAAAACTGAACGTCACCTTTACCCGAGGCTTCATTTCTTCGCAGGCTTTCGTTGACCGCTACGTCACGGCCACCGACGGCATGGCGACGCTCATTCCCGATAAATCCGGCGACGGCCTCGGCTTCGTGCCGACCCATCCAAAGGCCGACGAAGCCCTCAAATGGATGGGCTTCGAGGCGCGTAGCGCGATTCTCGAAGTGCTCGACGCTGCCATTGCAGACAAGACCGCGCTGGTCCGCGTGGTCTGCTATGACCTTAACGACCCGGCGATCGTCTCCCGCCTGCAACAACTCAAGAATCGGCTGCGGGTCATCATTGACAACAGCCCGGAGCACAAGCCTGACACCGCCGCCGAATCCCAATCAGCTGAGCGCCTCGCCGCCACAGCGGGGGTCAATCAGGTCAAACGCCAGCACATGAGCAACCTCCAGCACAACAAGACCATTGTGGTCGACGGCAAAGACGTGAAGGCCGCTGTCTGCGGCTCCACCAACTTCACTTGGCGCGGCCAGTTTGTGCAGTCCAACAACGCCATCGTTGTGCGCGGCACGAAGGCCATTCAGCCATTCATCAAGGCTTTTGAAAATTACTGGACGAACGATTTTGTTGCAGGCTTCGGTCCGACAGAGTCCACCCACTGGCAAAGCCTTGAGCTCACCGGCATAGACGCCAAAATCACCTTCTCACCGCACGCCAAAGATGAAGGCGTGCTGCAATCGGTTGCGGATGACATTCTTGGCGCAAAGTCCTCAGTCTTCTATTCGTTGGCATTCCTGAGTCAGACTGGCGGCGCTGTGACCGAAGCCATCAAGGCAGTCACCATGAAGGAGGGCATTTTTGTCTATGGCATTTCCGACAAGAGGACGGGTGGCCTGGACGTTCATCTTCCTGATGGCAAGATTGCGCCCGTGTTCGCGACCAACCTCAGTGCAAATCTCCCCGAGCCGTTCAAAAGCGAACCTACTGCCCTGAGCGCTAACGGCATGGGCACGCGCATGCACCACAAGTTTGTCGTGGTCGATTTCGATAAACCCACAGCCCGCGTCTACATGGGCTCTTACAACTTCTCCAAGCCTGCTGACAATGAAAATGGCGAAAACCTGCTGCTGATAAAGGACCGCCGCATCGCGGTGTCCTACATGATCCAGGCCCTGGCCATTTTCGACCACTACCACTTTCGAGTCGTCCAAGCCAGAGCGGACGCTTCCAGCAAGCCCATCCAGTTGAAGAAGGCGCCAAAGACCGGCCAGAAACCGTGGTGGGATGAAGACTACTCGGACCCGCGCAAAATCCTGGACCGCAAACTGTTCGCGTAATGGCCAGTAACACCTAACCCGCAGTCATGAACTTCAACGACGACCAGCACCTTGACGTATGCCAGAACATCGAAGCCGGCATCAAGCGTGAATACGACATCAACCCCCGGCTGACAGATTCACTCTGCATCCTCGCGCTCGACAGCGGAAAGATCGCAATCAAACAGCGTTTTGGGTTCGCCCAGAACGAAAGCGTTGCCAGCTCCGCAGACACACGCGGCTTGGTCGACTGGTTCGTAGTTGTAGGCCTGGAGCGGATTGGCAAAGTCAATGACCTCACTCTCAAGGAGTACGTCGCGCGTCTGGAGAAGATAAAGAAGTCGGTCGGGTTTCATTCAGGTGGCGGCAGTCGGAGCTACTACCGGTTCATCAGGAGCTACTTTCCGTGATTGGCTTCCAAGGGTAACGCCTCCCATCTCAACTGATTGCCTTTGCCACGCGCCACGGGCCGTGCCTTCCAGTGTGTCGGTGCTGGCAAAGCAGGCGCAGGCGGGCAGCAGCGCATGCAGCAGGCCCAGTTACGGGGGATTGGCGGCCAGGGGCCTTCCACGATGAGGCACGGCCACATCGGCGCGAGAGAGCGGGTCTTTTTGCATCAGTTTGGCCGAGGTGTCGCCGCCGCCCTAATTGGTGATGCGCAGGTCGGACCCCAGCAGGTTGGCGCGGTACAGCAGCAGGCCGGGCTCGTCCAGCGTGCTGGCAAAGGCGTCGTCCCAGGCCGGGAATGGAGTCGCTGGGTGGCTTGAGGGGATTTGCATTGGCATGAAAGCGGCAGGTCCGCAAAGATGGAAAAAGGATTGTGTATATGGTGCCGGTACAGACGAAGTGTAGAAGTCGCAGTTGATGTACGCAACCAGCACACCCCCGTGTTTCACCGGAATGCCAATTGCAGGGGCTGCATAACAATGCAAAAATGCCAGTTCCAATCCACCCTGGAGACCCATGATGTACCTTAAGAAAAGTTTGGCGTTCGCCGCCGCCCTGTCTTGCGGACTGGCGAGCGCGCAGGCGCTTGTGACCGAGCGCGGCCTGTCGCTGACCGCTGCGATGGAACTGGCCACCGCCAGCCTGGAGCGCTGCCGCGCCGATGGCTACAAAGTCACCATCACCGTGCTGAACCGCCATGCCCGCACGGCCGTAGTGCTGAGCGACGATGGTGTCAACCCGCACACGATTGAGAACAGCCTGCGCAAGGCGTACACCGCGTTCACCACGCGCAGCCCGTCGGTGGAACTGGGCAAGCGCCCGCAGCCTGGGCTGGCCGGGTTCATGCTGCTGGACAAGATCACGCCCGGTGAAGGCGGGCTGCCGATTTTTGCCGGCAAGGAACTGGTGGGGTCGATTGGCATCTCGGGCGCGCCGGGCGGTGAAAAAGACTCCGCCTGCGCGCAGGTGGGCATTGACCGCATCGCCAAGGGTTTGGGAAATTGACGTGAAAGAAATCGCCAGCGCCTGCAGGGTAGCTTGCGCGCTTGACTTTGCCCGTGCTTGGTAATCGGCGGGTGTTCCAGTCGATGAGCCTGGTGCGTTGGCTGGCTATCGGCCTGATTGCTTTGGCCGGCCTTGGCGCGCTCAGTGGGTGCGCCGATGCAGGCTACCTCCTGCAATCGGCCAGCGGCCACCTGTCGATGCTGCGCGCCGCCAAGCCGGTCACGCAATGGCTTGACGATGCGCAAACGCCGCCTGACCTGAAGGCGCGGCTGGCGCTGGCCCAGCGCATCCGCCGCTTTGCCGTGACCGATTTGGGCCTGCCGGACAACCCCAGCTACAACCAGTACGCTGACCTGCAGCGCCGCGCCGTGGTGTGGAACGTGGTGGCCGCGCCCGAGTTTTCGCTCAAGCTCAAAACCTGGTGTTTCCCGGTGACGGGCTGCATAGGCTACCGGGGCTATTTTGATGAAGCCCAGGCGCGCGCGCTGGCCGCAGAGCTGAAGGCGGACGGCCTGGAGGTCAGCGTCTACGGTGTGCCCGCCTATTCCACGCTGGGCTGGATGAACTGGGCCGGTGGTGACCCGCTGCTCAACACCTTCATTCATTACCCAGAGGCCGAGTTAGCGCGGCTGGTTTTTCATGAGTTGGCGCACCAGGTGGTTTATGCCCGCGACGACACGATGTTCAACGAGTCGTTTGCAACGGCGGTGGAGCGGCTGGGCAGCGCGCGGTGGCTGGTGCGCCAAGGCTCGCCCGCAGCGAAAGCCGAGTTTGAGGCCA
Source organism: Rhodoferax sp. (assembly GCA_025358555.1). Classification (GTDB taxonomy): domain Bacteria; phylum Pseudomonadota; class Gammaproteobacteria; order Burkholderiales; family Burkholderiaceae_C; genus JANYCG01. Next base: position 28,599 of record JANYJD010000243.1, on the reverse strand, counting down.
ACGCCAGTCAGCGCGCGCAGTTTCGGGCGCTGACTTTGGCCACACGGCGCGTTTTGACCGATATTTACCAGGGAAAACCCCCTCTAGCCCTTGATATATATGCACAAGCAGCTACTAAAAACAAAGCAATGCAGGATTTTCGAGACCAGTATGCGCAGCTGAAAGCGTCATGGATTGCGGCGGCAGGCACTGCGCCTGGTTCCACATCTGGTTTGGCATCTGGAGCGCCGGGCGCACCCTCGGGCCCGCCTTCCGGTGCTGTGGCGGCGCGGTTCAGTGGCTACGACGCCTGGGTCGCCAATGCCAACAATGCCTCGTTTGGCGCGCAGGCCGCCTACGACGAACTGGTGCCTGATTTTGAGGCCCTGTTTGGGCGCATCAGCAACGGCACGGCCAAAGAGCCTGGCGACGCCTGGCCCCGGTTTTATGCGGCGGTCAGGCGGCTGGCGGACATGCCTGAACAGGAGCGCAGGCAAGCGCTGAAGTCCCGCCTGTGAAGCCCTGCCCGCATAATCTGGCGGGACAAAACCAATGGGTTGAATCCAATAACGCAAACGCAATTAACCGGAGGTAGATTTTGGCTAACGTTCATATTCTGCGCAAACACGCGCTGGGCTTGCCTACGGCACGCAAAATTGCTTTGCGGTGGGCAGAGCAGGTTGAGAAAGAGTTTGGCATGGCCTGCACTTACGACGAAGGCAGCACGCAAGATGAGGTGACGTTCACGCGCTCAGGCGTCACCGGCAGCCTTCAGGTGACAGGCGACAAGTTCGAACTGGACGCCAAGCTGGGCTTTTTGCTGGGGGCGTTCAAAGACCGGATTGAGGGCGAAATTGTGAGGAACCTGGACGCCCTGCTGGCGGGTGAGGCAGCGCCCAAAAAACCAGCGGCAAAAAAGGCCGTGGCCAAGAAAAAATAGGCGGGAAGTCAGCTTAGCGTCTTGATCAGGTCAATGTACTGCTGCATGGCATCCGCATTGGCGGTGGCCTTCATGCCGTTCCAGGCGTCCCACTTGGCGCGACCCACCATGTCGGCAAAGCCGGGCTTTTTGTCCGTGTTATCGCCAATGCTGCCCTGTTTGTACAGCGCATAAAGCTTGAGCATGGTGCTGTTGTCGGGCCGCTCGGTCAGATTTTTGGAACTTGCGGCGGCGGCTTCGAATTGCTTTTTCAGGTCGGCCATGAAAATCTCCAGAAGTTATTGGCTAGAAGCGGAATGCGTGAAGTCGGAGAATACCTGAACGGGTTGCGCCTTGTGGCCGGCGCCTGGTTCGGGTATCTGCCCAGTATCTTAAGGGCCGTTTTGCTTGCAGAATAGGGCGCTTTCCCCAAGGCTGGCCCCGGCATGCGTGTGGCCGGTTTTTTGTGGTCACACCGGACAGCCTTTCTGGAGTTTTCATGGTCACCCGAATCATCGCCAAAGACGCCGCCCGCCAGGCGGGAGAGTCCGCCCGCAAAGCCGCCAGAGTCGTGCGCAAGAACGTTAAAAACGCCGTCAGCGGCACGCTGGGCCTGAGCGGCGAGCGCATGAGCAAGGTCGATACCGCCTGGCTGCGCATGGACTGCGATTCCAACCTGATGATGATCGTGGGCGTGTGGGTGCTCAAGCCCGGCATCACCTACCAGGCGCTTTGCAACCGCATTGAAGAACGGCTGCTCAAGTACCCGCGCTTCACCCAGCGTGTGGTGCAGGATGCCGGCGGCGCCACATGGGTGCGAGACACAAAATTTGACATCAAGAAACAGGTGGTGATCGAGAAGCTGCCCAAGAAACCCAAAGGCCACGAGCAGGAGGCGCTGCAGGACCGCGTGGCCGAGTTGGCCATGCTGCCGCTGGACCCGAAGCATCCGCTGTGGCAGTTCCATCTGGTTGAAAACTACCTGGGTGGCTCAGCCATGATGGTGCGCATCCACCACTGCATTGCCGACGGCATTGCGCTGATTTCCGTCACGCAGTCGCTGGTAGATGGCGGCGCGCCGCCGCCCGAGCGCAAGGCCCGTGCGCCGCAGCGCAAGGGCCTGGAGGGCGCGCAGGACTGGATCAACCACAGCTTCCTCAAGCCATTTGCCAAGCTGTCCGCCAAGCTTTCGGCCAAGGTGATGGACGTGGCGGGCGCGGGCGCAGCCCGGTCGATGGACATGCTCAACGATCCGCAAAAAGGCATTGAGCAAGGCGTGGGCGGGGCGATTGATGGCGCGGTTGACCTGGCGAAAATGGCCTACCAGATTGCGACCGATACCGCCGCGCTGGTGCTCATGTCCAATGACTCCCCCACGCGGCTCAAGGGCGTGCCGGGCACCCAGAAGCGGGTCGCCTGGTGCCAGCCGATTCCGCTGGAAGAAGTCAAGTCGGTCAGCAAGGCGTTGAACTGTTCCATCAACGACGTACTGATGAGCTGCGTGGCCGGTGCCATCGGGCAATATTTGCTGGCGCGTGGCGACCAGGTCAAGGGCAAGGAGATCCGCGCGATGGTGCCTGTCAACCTGCGGCCGATGGAGCACGCCTACAAGCTGGGCAACCATTTTGGCCTTGCGCCCATCGTGCTGCCGATTGGCATCGACAACCCGGTCGAGCGTGTCTACGAAGTGCGCCGGCGCATGAGCCAGCTCAAGGGCAGCATGCAGCCGCTGCTGGCCTTTGGCATGCTGGCCATGGCGGGTTTGATGATCAAGCCGGCGCAGGACGCGATGCTCAATTTATTCTCCAAGAAAACCACGGCCGTGATGACCAACGTGCCCGGCCCGCGCGAGAAGCTCAAGTTTTGCGGCGCCACGCTGGAGCAAAGCTTGTTCTGGGTGCCGCAAAGTGGCACCGTGGGCTTGGGAATTTCGATATTGAGCTACGGCGGCGGCGTGCAGTTTGGGGTGATGACAGACTCCATCTTGTGCCCCGATCCGCAGGCCATCATTGATGAGTTTGAACCTGAGTTTGCCAAGCTGGCGATGGTGACTTTGATGTTGCCCTGGGGGGATTGAGGCAACTCACCCTGCCAACTAAAAACGGCCAGTTCAATCCGCCAGTTCAGCCTTTGCCAGCTCCACATTGAGCCGTTCCATCGCATCGGCAGGTTTCAGAGCAACCGCCTGCTCGTATAAGCGGGTGGCCTCTTTCATTTTTTTGTCGCCTTCCAGCATGACCAGGGCATTGGCGTATTCGATCAGGCAGATGGCCGAACCGGGGTTGAGTTTGATAGCCTCATGAAACAGTTTCAGGCCGGTGTCTTTTTTGGCGCCGTAGGTCATGCCGCCAATGAGTGAGCCGACCTTGTCAATGACTTCCGCGTGAAATGCGCCCAATGCGATGTGGGCATCGGCATGCCGGGGCTGGAGTTTGATGGTGGTTTCCAGCGCGGTTTTGACCTTTCCGCCCAGGCCCTGCGCCAGCGCCTTGGCCACGCTGATGCCCTGGCTGTAGCGGCCAAGGGCGTAGGCCAGCCAATAGTGGGCGTTGGGATTTTTGGGGTCTATTGCAATCTGTGACTCGGCCCGCTGGACGACCTCCATGAACAGGTCAAGCCGGGTTTTTTCCTTCTTCTCCAGATAGTTGGCATAGATGCAGGTCGCTTTGTTGGCCACGGTGGTGCCGACGCCGCCGACTTTTAGACCGGCCTGCACGCACTTCTGAAAATCGCCATTGTGAAACAGCACCCATGCTTCGATCACGTCGCCTTGCACAGGCAGTGGCTCGGCGTCACCCGTGTGCAGCCGGACCCAGTTGCGCTTGAGGCTCGCGGCGTCAAATTCGTATTCACCGATCTGGGGGAAAGCTGTCCATTTCGCCACGGTTTTCTCCTCTGATTGAATCGTTTTGGATTGCTATGTCGGGCTGTTGCTGTACGCCCCCACCAGGGCCAGCAAATGCATGCGCTGGCCCGGTTCAAGGTACGGCACCAGCAGGTTCAAAACGTGGTGCGCGCCGCGCAGCAAGGCGATTTGCGCGCTTTCGGGCTCAAGCGCCCGCCTGGGGTCGCGCACATACTCAAAGCTCAACCAGTAGGTCAGCACTACCACCATGCTGGTGGCCGTGGCCTCGACCGCCCGCGAATCAATGTTCACGGCACCCGAGCGGCTCATGCTGTCCAGCATGGCCGTAACGGCGCGGGCCTTGTTTTTGAGCACCGACTGGAAGTGGGTTTCAAGCCGCCGGTTTTTGCTGAGCAGGTCGTTCAGGTCGCGGTACAGAAAACGGTACTGCCAGATCAGCTCAAACAGGGTGTGCATGAAGAACCAGGCATCCTCCACATCGCGCACGCCATCGCTCGCGTTCAGCAGCTCGTTAAGCGCACGCTCATACCGGTCAAACAGTGAGTTGATGAGCTCGTCTTTGGCCGGGTAGTGGTAGTAAAGATTGCCGGGGCTGATTTTGAGTTCGGCCGAGATCAGCGTCGTTGACACATTGGGTTCGCCAAAGCGGTTGAACAGCGCCAGCGTCACCTCAAGAATGCGCTCTGCGGTGCGGCGGGGGGCTTTTTTTACCATGAGTGCCAGCCAGTCGTGCCATTCAGGAGTTGATGGACCGGGCCACTGCGCACGCCGCTGCTGAAACGGCTCACGTGAGCGCCGACGCTGGCCTGGCCGCCTGCCTGCGTGACGACCCGACCACGTGGCCCAGATCGTCCATCACTTCCTGCAACTGCTCAATCGCCTGGCCGACCCGTGTGGGCGCTGGCAGGGGCTTCGTCAAATGGCGCTTGGAGTCGTTCAGCGCGTCGTGGTTCAGGCTGATTCCGTGGCGCGCCAGCTTGGCTGAGATGCCGGTCTTGTTGGAGCGCAGCATCTGGCGCGTCTGCTGGTAGGCGTGCTCAGCCAGGTGGCGGCGTTGCGCATAGCTGAACGTATTGGCCAGGTAGAGCTCCGGGTCACGGTGGTCGGGCTCGATCAAAATGATGTCGGTGTTGGGGTAAGCGTGCTCGTAGTGCTTCATTCCCAGTTCCATGCGCGAGTGGATCATGGAGCGAAATGTCTGGCTCAGCACGGCTGGCAAGCCGCCGTCCACAATGCGCGGGATGGCGCGGCGCTCCAGAGGCAGGCCGCGCCGCATGACCTTGGCAACCTGGGGTGCGGTGGCGTCAAATGGCACCAGCGGATTGAGGCACAGCATCAGGTCGACGCCTTCTTCCATGGCGACTGACGCATGCAAGGTTTTCCTCAACGCGCCGTCAACGTAGTACTGGTCGTCAATTTCCACCGGCGCAAAGAGGCCCGGCAGGGCGGCACTGGCTTGCACGGCCTGGGAAATGGGTACATGGTCCCAGCCCGGACGGCCAAACGGTGCGGATTCTGCACTGTCAAGGTTGGTGGCAACCAGGGTGAGCTTGGTTTTAAGTTTGCGAAAATCGTTGGTACGGCCAGGGCGGGAAAAAAGCTTGGTGAGCTGCACGTCAATTGGGTCGCTGGAAAAGATGCCGGTGGGAAGGCCTGCGCCCAGCCGCTCCAGCGCGTGGGTAAACGACTTGCGTCCCACGGTAAGCCGCCACAGGGCAGACATCAACAGCCCCGGCAGCATGATGCCCCGGCGTGAAAATTCGCTGTAGGCGGGTGCCATCAGCCACGAAGGATCGAAACTATCGGATGATTCATCGGGTTTGGCTTTGCCAGTGCCAGTGCCAGTGCCGCTGGCGGTGTCGTTTTCGATGAATGAAACGCACAGTTCGCGGGGCGTGATGCCGTTGGCCAGGCTGGCGGCAATGAACCCACCGGCTGACACGCCAACATAGTGGTCAAGCTGGGTGAAATCCACGCCCGTTAACGAGTCTTCCAGTGCACACAGGGCGCCAATTTCATAAATGGCACCCAGAGGGCCGCCACCGGCCAGCGCCAGCGCGATTTTTGCAGGGCCAGGTGCGTTACGGGTCATGATGCAAAGTGTAGAGGGCCAGGGGATAAAAATATGCTGCAACGCAGCATCAAAAAACCCTGAAAGTCTTTGGCGGTTTCACGTTATGGGGCCAACCTGAACTGCGCCAGGAGTCCGATGGGTGCCCGCTTCTTCGCCTGTGCCCGCGTCTTCCCGGGTGTGCTCAGAAGTGCTGGGCTATGAGGCGTTCCTGCGGACGGGCGCGCGCTTGGCGGCGGGCTTTCTGGAGGAGGATTTGGCGGCGGGTGGGGCGGCTTGTGCGGTTGCTTTGCGTGCCACGCGGTTGGCTGCGGCTGGTGCCTTTGCAGACAGGTTTTGCACGCTCTTGTTCAACTCGTCAATGCGTGCGATCAGGGCGTTTACGTCCTTGGCTGAAGGCACGCCCAGTTTGTTCAGGGCCTTGGCAACGCGGTCTTCAAATATGTTTTCCAGCTTGTCCCACTGGCCGGACGCTTTGGAAGAGATGTCGCCCGCCATGGCGGACATGCGGTTGGTGGCCTCCGAGATTTTTTCTTCTGCGGCCGCCTGAGTCTTGCGCTGGATGCTGGTGCCTTCTTTGACGAGTGACTCAAAGGCTTTGGTACCCTCGGCCTGGGCTTTGGCAAAGGCGCCCAGACCGGCCTGCCAGATCTGCGCAGCGGAGTCCTTGACCGAGCCGGGCATCTGGATGCCGGGGATGGCCGACTTTTTGTCAGCGGCGGATTTTTGCATTTTCTTGACCATGAGAGTCTCCTTGAGTTTGGTTTGTTGGCTTGGTGACTGAACGTCCTTACAGGGACGTTGCAGTGTGACTTTACGCGCGAGACGACGCGACGTGTAGGGGGGGCGTTCTAAAAACAGACACCCGCCCGGCGGTTTAGTCAGCCGCGAGACAAGCCGCGAGAGGGTAGCGCGGGTTTCTTCTATATCGACGAAGCCGGTGCTTTCGGCAAAAATCCAAGACCAATCTGGTTTAAATGGGGGGTTCTCTATGCAGTATTTCGTCACCGGCGCAACCGGCTTCATTGGCAAGCGTCTCGTCAAGAAGCTGCTTGACCGAAAGGGCTCGGTCGTTCATTTCCTGATTCGCAAGGAAAGTGAAGGCAAGGTGGCGGGGCTCAGAGAGTTCTGGGGTGCCAGCGCCGCGCGCGTCGTCCCTGTGTTTGGCGACCTTACTGCCAAAAAACTCGGCGTGTCAGCGGACAACATCAAAGCGCTCAAAGGCCAAATTGACCATTTCTACCACTTGGCGGCGGTCTATGACCTGGGTGCGTCTGAAGAAAGCCAGATCGCCGTCAACATCGACGGCACGCGCAACATGGTCGAATTTGCCAAGGCGATTGACGTGGGCCAGTTGCACCACGTGAGCTCCATCGCGGCAGCGGGCCTGTACGAGGGCGTGTTCCGCGAGGACATGTTTGACGAGGCCGAGAACTACGATCACCCGTATTTCATGACCAAGCACGAGAGCGAAAAAATCGTGCGCAAGGAGTTCAAAGGCTCGTGGACGGTATACCGCCCAGCCATGGTGGTGGGCGACAGCACCACAGGCGAGATGGACAAGATTGACGGCCCGTATTACCTCTTCAAGATGATCCAGCGCATGCGCCAAATCCTGCCGCCTTGGATGCCGTCGGTAGGCCTCGAAGGCGGTCGCCTGAACATCGTGCCGGTTGATTTTGTGGTCAACGCGCTGGACTACATCAGCCATGGCAAAGCGGCCACCAAAGGCAAGTGCTTCCACCTGGTGGACCCCGAAGGCTACCGCGTGGGCGACGTGCTGGACATTTTCACCAAGGCCGCGCACGCGCCCAAGATGAACCTGTTCGTCAACGCCGCGCTGTTGGGCTTTGTCCCCAAGAGCGTGAAGAAGGGGCTGATGGCGCTGGCCCCGGTGCGCCGCGTTTACAAAGCCATCATGAAAGACATCGGCATTCCTGAAGACATGATGGCCTTCATCAACTACCCCACGCGCTTTGACTGCCGTGAGACGCTGGCCGCGCTCAAGGGCAGCGACATTGCCGTGCCCAATTTGCACGACTACGCCTGGCGCCTGTGGGATTACTGGGAGCGCCATCTGGATCCGGCGCTGTTCATCGACCGCAGCTTGAAGGGCACCGTAGGTGGCAAGGTGGTGCTAATCACTGGTGGCTCGTCCGGTATTGGCCTGTCGGCGGCTTGCCGCTTTGCTGAAGCAGGTGCCATCACCGTTATCTGCGCGCGAGGTGAAGACCAACTGGCGGAGGCCAAAAAAACCATCGAAGAAGCCGGCGGCAAGGGTGCGAAAGTGTTCACGTACCAGGTGGACATCGTCAACGAGGCCGATTGCGCAGCGTTCGTGAAAAAGATGGAAGACAACCACGGCGGTGTGGATTTCCTCATCAACAACGCGGGGCGCTCCATCCGCCGGGCCATTGAGGCCAGCTACGACCGCTTTCACGACTTTGAGCGCACCATGGCGCTCAATTATTTCGGCGCGCTGCGCATCACCATGGGCCTGCTGCCCGGCATGGTGGCCAAGCGCAAAGGCCATGTGGTGAACATCAGCTCGATCAGCGTGCTGGTCAACGCGCCTCGTTTCGCCGCCTACGTGGCCAGCAAAGCCGCTCTGGACGCGTGGACCAGTTGCGCCGCCAGCGAATACGCCGACCAGGGTGTGACCTTCACCACCATCAACATGCCCCTGGTGCGCACGCCGATGACGGCACCCACCAAAATCTACGACAGCATGCCGCTCTTGATGCCCGAGCAAGCCGCCGCCATGCTTGTGGAAGCCTGCGTCGACAAACCCGTACGCATTGCCACGCGCCTGGGCAAAGCCGTCGAGCTGCTGCACGACATCTCGCCGCGCATCGCGCAGATCATGATGAACACCACGTTCCGCATGTTTCCCGACAGTGCAGCGGCAAAAGGCGAGAAGGGTGCCAAACCCACCCTGTCGCCAGAGGCGATTGCGATGTCGGAAATGATGCGGGGCATTCATTTCTGATGTTTCGCATTCGGCGCGCAGGGTCAAAAGTTACCCTCCTGCAGCGTGGTGGTCTAGTACGCCGCATTTGGGCAGGTTAGACGCCGAAAATGCGGCTTGTACTTGAGTTTTCCGTAAAATACGCTTGTAGCCCACGGAAAATATAGATAGTTTGCTACATATAAAGTAGCATTTGTTGCTCGCATGCATAGAGCGCCATTGCCGCATTTGCCCCAACCCCCTGTGCGGCGTTGCCGCCTTCCAATCCGTCTTCCCCGGCGGCGACAACTTGGGCAACAAAAACTTCGCAACCGCTTGACTCTGACGTAACGTCAGGCTTTACGATTCATCTTTTACAGATGTTGAACCGAAACGAGCGAGGTAAAAATGCGATTGAAAATTGGCGATCTGGCTAAGCGCTCGGGCCTGACGGTGCGCGCCTTGCACCACTACGACGCGATTGGCCTGCTGTCGCCTTCTGCGCGCACGGATTCAGGGGCCCGCCAATACCGCCAGCAAGACTTGATTCGCCTGCATCGCATTCAGGCGCTCAAAGCGCTGGGTTATGCGCTGCCAGCCATCCGCACCAACCTGGACGACCCCAGCATCCAGCCGCTGGAGATCATCCAGCGGCAAATCCAGGTGCTGGACGAACAGGCGCGGCTGGCGCAGGAGCTGCGCGCGCGTCTTCAGCACCTGGCTGCGCACATGTCGGCCGGCAGCGAAACCGCTGCTGCTGACTGGTTGAACTTGCTGGAGATGATGACGATGTACCAGCAACACCTGACAGACGACGAAATGGTGGCGCTTCGCACGCCCAAAGGCAGCACCGCCCGTGAAATCTCCGCCCAATGGACGCAACTGGTTGCCGAAGTGGCGCAGGCCATGCAGCAGCGAATGCCGCAGGACGGGCCCGCAGCCCACACGCTGGCGTGGCGCTGGGTGCGGCTGGTGATTGCCATGACCGGCAACAACCCGGTTCTGGCCAACAAGCTCAAAGCCATGCAGCAGCGCGAATCCCGGGCACAGGAAATTCTGGGCATTGATGCGGCCAAGTTGGACTGGATTGGGCAGGTCCTGGCCCATGCGCGCACTGCGTTGTTCGCCAAATACCTGTCACCCGCTGAGACACATGCCCTGCGGCAGCGGCAACTGGCGGGCCGAATCCTGGACGATTGGCCCAAACTGGTCGCCCTGGTGCGTGCGCAGATGGAGGCGGGCGCGCCGGTGGACGCCGAGCCCGTGCAAGCGTTGGCAAAGCGCTGGGCGCAACTTTTTCGCGATTCGTACTGTGGTGACGACGTGGTTTTGGAAGGCAAGGTGCGCCATGCTTTTACCCAAGAGCCAGACTTGATGCTGGGTGTCGGTGTGGACGAAGCGCTGATGGTTTTCGTGCAAAAGGCGATCGTGCATTTGCACCGACCCTTCGACAGCGCTACCCGCGCCGGGCCGAAACCGAGCGCCCGGTTTGAATTGAAAGCAAAATCATGAAGCACTCGAAAGACCAGGCTGTACCAACCCCCGCGCCACAGGTGCCTCTCGTGCAGCAGGTGCCTCCCGACTTACTCAGGTACCTCAAGGGCGCGTCGCCCGAGAGCCAGCAGTTTGACTTTCTCATTGGCAATTGGGATGTGGCTGCCACGCGTTACAAAGAAGACGGCTCAGTCCTTCTGCAATACAGGGCAAGTTGGCAGGCCCGGCACTTGAACGGGGGGCGCATGGTGATGGATGATTTCAAAGCGCTCGCGCCCACCGGGCAGGATGTCTCGTCTTACGTCACCTTGAGAACCTATTCCGAGCTAAACCGTCGCTGGGAGATGGCGGGTTTGGCCGCCCTACAGCCCGCCGTGCAAGCGCAGTGGTTCGGCGAATGGAAAGACTGTGAAATGCAGTTGTCTGCGGTTGGAAACAATCCAACGGGTGGGACGATTCACAACAGGATTCGCTTCTTCAACATCACCGAATGCAGCTTCTCCTGGGAGAGTCGAATCAGCTACAACGAAGCGGCTTCCTGGGCGCTATCGGCATCCTTGCAGGCAACGCGGGCAGCGCTGCGGTAAGGGGTTGGCGGTCTTGCAAAACCGCGCCAAAACCACCCTGTCGCCCGAGGCGATTGCGATGTCGGAAATGATGCGCGGCATCCATTTCTGAACGGACGGCTGTTTTCGCCTTGCGCATAATGGGATAATCCCGCCAAATTGTCAGGCTGCACGGGTTGGTTCAGTGCGGTCGTTTTCTCAGGGCATGCAATGATCTTGGTGACGGGCGGAGCCGGCTTTATCGGCTCAAATTTTGTTCTGGACTGGTTGGCGCAAACGGATGAGCCGGTTCTGAATCTGGACAAGCTCACGTATGCGGGCAACCAGGAAAACCTCGTAACGCTGCACGGTGATGCGCGCCACATTTTTGTCCAAGGCGACATTGGCGATTCCGCCCTGGTTGAACGCCTGCTAGCGCAGCACCAACCACGCGCCATCGTCAATTTTGCAGCCGAATCGCACGTGGATCGCTCGATTCATGGGCCAGAAGATTTCATCCAGACCAACATCATGGGAACGTTCCGCCTGCTGGAGGCGGTGCGTGCGTATTGGGGTGGTTTGACGGGGGATTTGAGACAGGCTTTCCGTTTTCTGCATGTGTCTACGGACGAGGTTTATGGCTCCCTGGCCAAGGAAGACCCGGCCTTTTGCGAGGGAAACCGTTACGAGCCCAATAGCCCTTACTCAGCCAGCAAGGCCGCCAGCGACCATCTGGTTCGCGCCTACCACCACACCTATGGCCTGCCGGTGCTCACGACCAATTGCAGCAACAACTACGGGCCGCTGCACTTTCCTGAAAAACTCATCCCGCTGATGATTGTCAATGCGCTCGCCGGCAAGCCGCTGCCGGTGTATGGCGACGGCATGCAGGTGCGCGACTGGTTGTACGTAAAAGACCATTGCAGCGCCATCCGCCGCGTGCTGGCCGCTGGCCGGGTGGGTGAGGTCTACAACGTGGGTGGCTGGAACGAGATGCCCAACATCGATATTGTCAACACCCTGTGCGCGTTGCTCGACGAGATGCGGCCAAAATCGGGTGGCGAAAGCTACCGCGCTCAAATTGCCTACGTGACAGACCGCCCCGGCCATGACCGCCGCTACGCCATTGACGCCAGCAAGATCGAACGCGAATTGGGCTGGAAACCGTCCGAGACCTTCGACACCGGCATCCGCAAGACGGTGCAGTGGTATCTGGGCAACCAGGCTTGGGTAGCCCGTGTCCAGTCAGGCGCTTACCGCGAGTGGGTCCAGACAAACTACGCCCAGCGCGTGGCCTGAAGGCGAAAATCAGGCGATGGCAAAAATTCTGCTTTTCGGCAAGGGTGGCCAAGTCGGCTGGGAGCTGCAACGCAGCCTGGTGCCTCTGGGTGAGGTGATCGCCCTTGACTTTGACAGCACCGACCATTGCGGCAACTTCACCAATCTGGCGGGACTGGCCGACACCGTGCGCGCCATCAGGCCTGATGTCATCGTGAATGCAGGCGCACATACGGCCGTCGACAAGGCAGAGAGCGAGCCCGAACTGGTCCGCACCATCAACGCGCTGGCGCCCGGTGCCCTGGCTGTTGCCGCCGCCAACATCGGCGCGTGGCTGGTGCATTACTCAACCGACTATGTTTTTGATGGCAGTGGCTCCAAACCTTGGGTAGAGACTGACACCCCGGCACCCTTAAGTGTTTATGGCCGCACCAAGCTTGAAGGCGAGCAGCTGATCCAGGCTAGCGGTTGCAAACACCTCATTTTCAGAACCAGTTGGGTTTACGCTGCCCGTGGCGGCAACTTTGCCAAGACCATGGTCAAACTTGCCCAGGAGCGGCAAATGCTTAAGGTTGTGGATGACCAGATTGGCGCTCCCACCGGGGCGGAGCTGCTGGCCGATGTAACTGCCCACGCCATTCGCCACGTGCTGGCCCGCCCGGCCGCAACGGCATCAGACCTGAACGGCGTTTACCATCTGGTGGCAAGTGGCCATACCTCATGGTTTGAGTACGCAAAAGAGGTCGTAGCCCTCGTCCAGAATGCAAAGTATGATACAAAAATAATAGTAAACGCGATTGAACCTGTTCCGTCTTCGGTGTACCCCACAGCGGCGCATCGGCCACTTAATTCGCGGTTGAACACCGACAAGCTGCAAAGCACATTTGATTTGGCATTGCCGCACTGGAAGCCAGGCGTTGCCCGCATGCTCACAGAATTTCTAGAGACTCAAAAATGACCCAACGCAAAGGCATCATCCTGGCCGGTGGATCCGGCACCCGCTTGCACCCCGCCACGCTGGCGATGAGCAAGCAGTTGCTGCCGGTGTACGACAAACCCATGATTTACTACCCCTTAAGCACCTTGATGCTGGGAGGCATGCGGGATATTCTTATCATCAGCACACCGCAGGACACTCCCCGGTTTCAACAACTCCTGGGCGATGGCAGCCAGTGGGGCATCAACCTGCAATACGCCGTGCAGCCCAGCCCGGATGGCCTGGCGCAAGCCTTCATCATTGGCGAAAAGTTTGTAGGCGGCAGCCCTAGCGCCTTGGTGCTGGGTGATAATATTTTTCATGGGCATGACTTTGCCCCGCTGTTGGCCAACGCCGACGCCAAGACGGGCGGCGCCACCGTGTTTGCCTACCACGTGCACGACCCTGAGCGCTATGGCGTCGTTGCCTTTGACGCCAAAGGCCAGGCCAGCAGCATTGAAGAAAAACCCGTCAGGCCAAAGAGCTCCTTTGCAGTCACAGGCCTTTATTTTTATGACAACCAGGTGGTGGAGATTGCCAAGTCGATAAAACCCAGCGCCCGTGGCGAGCTTGAGATCACCACGGTGAACCAGGCCTATCTGGAACTGGGCCAGCTCAATGTGCAAATCATGCAGCGCGGCTACGCCTGGCTTGACACTGGCACGCATGACAGCTTGCTGGAGGCCAGCCAGTTCATTGCCACGCTTGAGCGGCGCCAGGGATTGAAGATTGCCTGCGTCGAAGAGATTGCCTGGCGCAATGATTTCATTAGCAGCGCGCAACTGGAAAAGCTTGCAGCGCCATTGGCCAAGAACGGGTATGGTCAGTATTTGCAGCGTTTGCTGGTTGAAGGCAAGACCGCATGAAACGTTTGCCGCAGGCGCGTGACATGGTCAAGTGGGTGCGATGAAAGTCACCCCGACAGACCTGCCCGAAGTGCTCATCATCGAGCCCAAAGTCTTTGGTGACCAGCGCGGGTTTTTCTTTGAAAGCTTCAATCAAAAAGCCTTCAACGACGCCACGGGACTGGATGCAAAGTTCGTCCAGGACAACCACAGCCGCTCCACCAAGGGCGTGTTGCGCGGCCTGCACTATCAGATTCAGCAACCCCAAGGCAAACTGGTGCGGGTGGTGCGTGGGTCGGTCTTTGACGTTGCCGTTGATATCCGCAAGTCGTCAGCACACTTTGGACGCTGGGTTGGGGTAGCGTTGACAGAAGAAAACCATCGCCAACTCTGGGTGCCCGCCGGTTTTGCGCACGGCTTCCTTGTGACCAGCGATACCGCAGATTTTCTGTACAAAACGACCGACTATTACGCGCCCGAGTTTGAGCGGTGTCTGGCCTGGAATGACCCGGTTGTTGGGGTGGAGTGGCCGTTGGGTGGGCATGCGCCCCAGCTCTCGGCTAAGGACCAGGCCGGTGTGTTGCTGATGAATGCGCAGGTTTTTGGTGGATGATTCGTGTTTGCAAAGAAATATCTGAAGTGAGCAAATCCAGGCAAGTTGCATTGATCACGGGCGTCACTGGGCAGGACGGGGCCTATCTCGCGGAATTGCTGCTGGACAAGGGTTATGAAGTCCACGGCATCAAACGCCGCAGCTCTTTGTTCAATACCGCCCGCATCGACCATCTGTTCCATGATTTGCATGAGACGGGCAAGCCGTTCTTTTTGCATCATGGCGATATGACCGACTCGTCCAGCCTGACGCGCATCATTCAAAAAGTGCAGCCCGACGAAATTTACAACCTCGCTGCACAGAGCCACGTGGCCGTTTCTTTCGAAGAGCCCGAATACACGGCAAATTCTGATGCACTTGGCGCGCTGCGTGTGCTGGAGGCAATTCGCATCCTCGGGCTTGAAAAGAAGACCCGCTACTACCAGGCATCCACCTCAGAGTTGTACGGGCTGGTGCAGGAAACACCTCAAAAGGAAACCACGCCTTTCTACCCGCGCAGCCCCTATGCCGTGGCCAAACTCTATGCCTACTGGATCACCGTGAACTACCGCGAGGCATATGGCATGTATGCCTGCAATGGCATCCTCTTCAACCATGAATCACCGATACGTGGCGAGACATTTGTCACCCGCAAGATCACGCGAGCGCTGGCACGTATCAAGCTCGGTTTGCAAGAGTGCCTGTACCTCGGCAACATCAATGCGCTGCGCGACTGGGGGCACGCTAAGGACTATGTTGAGATGCAATGGCTCATGCTTCAGCAGGAGAAACCCGAAGACTTTGTCATTGCGTCTGGTGTGCAGCACAGCGTGCGCGATTTTGTTAACGCGGCTGCCAACGAAATGGGCCTCGCCATCACGTGGCGTGGAGACGGCGTGGAAGAAAAGGCGTTCGATGCCTCGGGCAAATGCATCGTTGCGGTTGATGCGCGCTATTTTCGCCCTACCGAGGTTGAGACACTTCTGGGCGATGCGAGCAAAGCGCGGGATAAGCTCGGCTGGACACCCAAAATCAGCTTCGAAGAGCTGGTGAGTGAAATGGTTCGCGAAGACCTCAAGAGCGCCGAGCGCGATGAGCTGGTCAAGAAGCATGGGTATGTTGCCCTAAATAGCCACGAGTAGTTGGCGGTGCATGTAGACAAGAACGCGAAAGTTTATGTCGCCGGACATCGAGGGCTTGCCGGTAGTGCAATTGTGCGGGAGCTGCTGCGGCAGGGATACCGCAATGTTGTCGTGCGCACTCATTCAGAGTTGGATCTTGAGGATGTGCACGCAGTCCGCAGCTTTTTCCGGCACGAGAAGCCTTCCGTTGTATTTCTTGCTGCTGCCAAGGTTGGGGGCATTCATGCCAACAACAGTTATCCGGCAGATTTCCTGATGCGTAATTTGCTTATTGAAACCAATACCTTTCTTGCCGCGCACGAGGTGGGTGTCGAGAGATTAATTTTTTTGGGTAGCTCATGCGTTTACCCGCGTGACTGCCCGCAACCTATCAAGGAAGAGTACCTTCTGACGGGTCCTCTTGAAGCGACCAACCGTCCCTATGCACTGGCAAAGATCGCAGGTGTCGAAATGTGCTGGGCATACAACCGTCAGCATGGCACGCGCTGGCTGGCGGCCATGCCTACAAACCTTTATGGCCCCGGCGACAACTATGACCTGAACAACTCGCATGTTTTGCCCGCGTTAGTGCGAAAAATGCATGAGGCAAAGTTTGCAGGCCTCAAGGAAGTCGTCATTTGGGGCAGTGGAAGGCCCAAGCGGGAGTTTCTGTATGCTGATGATTTGGCAAGTGCGCTTGTATTTCTGATGGCACTGGAGCGAAAGCTCTTTGATGCAATAGTGGATCCTTTGCAATGTCCGCTCATCAATGTAGGGTCTGGCCTGGATCTGCCAATCAGTGCGCTCGCAAATAGCGTTGCCACTGCCGTTGGCTATGACGGCAAGTTTGTGTACGACGCCAGAAAACCTGACGGTACCATGCGCAAGGTAATGGATGTTTCCCGGATGACCGGCCTGGGATGGCGAGCAACCACGCCACTCGCAGACGGACTCAGGCTTGCATACGACGATTACCTCTTGCGCATCGCGTGAGAGCGGCAATATAAAGTGATTGCGGTGAAAAGTATTCTTGCTGTACGCAAATACTTGCAATGGCAGTCTTTTGATTTATCCTCTCAGGAGGGGCGGACCGCAGAGCGCTATCGTCTGGCCTTGTGGTCCGTTATCGCCAACGTACTTAGCAAAGGCGTTGCGATGCTGGTCATGGTACTGAGCGTCAGTCTGACGCTGCCATACCTCGGGCCCGAGCGCTTTGGCGTGTGGATGACGATCGCCAGTTTTGTCGGGATGCTGGTTTTTCTTGATCTGGGTATTGGCAATGCGCTGACCAATCATGTTGCCCGTATTGCTGCACAGGAAAAAAAAGAACAACTGGCTCAAACAATCAGCGGCGGGCTGGGTTTCCTGTTTCTCGTCGGTTTGTTCGCTACCGTCGTGCTTTGCACATTGGCAGCAATCCTTCCGTGGCAGGTCATTATTAAAGTCAAAGACCCGCGGATTCAAGATGAAATCCTGAAGGCGCTCTATCTTTTTGCGGTGCTGTTTGGTGTCAATCTTTTCGGGTCGGGTGTGCAAAAAGTGTTCACCGGCCTGCAGCGCTCCTTTGAAGCACATGCGGCTTCAGCAATGAGTTCTACTTTCTCGCTGGCCATGCTTTGGTGGGCAGCCCGAGAGCATGCGGGAATTGCGGTTTTACTCCTAGCTACATTGGGTTGCCAATCACTCGGTGGGTTTATGCTGTTGGGGCTACTCAAAAAACGCTCGCTTTTCCACCTTCAAGGAATTTGGCGCTCCATTGCAATGGAAAAAAACAGCCTGATGAAGGTCGGGGGACTATTTTTTGTACTACAAATCGGAACCATGGTTGGCTGGGGTGCCGACAGCCTGATTATTTCCAGTACGATGGGAGCCAGTTACGTTGCGGTTTATAGCGTGACCCAGCGCTTGTTTCAATTCGTGAGTGTGCCGTTGGCCATGGTGAATGCCCCTCTTTGGTCTGCTTATGCCGATGCCAACGTCCGCGGTGACGGAGTCTTCATTCGTCAAACGCTGACGAAAAGTATTGCTTTAACCGCTTGTGTTTCCGTTGTGGGTGGTGCGATGCTGGTTTTGATGAGCAAGGAGTTGCTCGCCTGGTGGACAAATGATCTGGTCGCGGTACAAGTCTCGTTTGTTGCCGCCTTCTTCATGTGGACTATTTGCGAGGCGGTTGGAAATTCTTTGGCAATGATGATGAATGGTTGCGGCATTGTCAGGGAACAGGTTATTACTGTCCTGGTTCTGACTGCACTGGCGCTTCCGGTCAAGATATTGGCTATTAACTATTTTGGCTTGACGGGCATGCTGACCGCCTACATTGGACTGTATTGCCTGATTGTGTTTTTATTTTATGGATATTTCTTTAAAGACAACATCAACAAAAAAATGAGTTATACATGAAAGAAATATTTGACAACTATGTTGAAACATCTTTTGATGGATTAAATCAGGAAAAAGTAAAAATAAGACAGTTTGAAATAAACTATAAAGCGTACTTTCCCGAAGATAAAAGCACGCAAGTTCTGGATATCGGTATAGGTCGAGGCGAGATGTTGGCCTGTATGCGGGACTGGGGGTTTGATTATCTGGGGGTAGACATATCACCATCTACTGTCCGGTTATGTCAAACGTTAAATCTAAAATGTGAAGTAACCGAAGATACTGCTGAGTGGTTGTCCCGGAATCAAGGACAGTTCTCACTTATAACTTGTCTGGACGTGTTGGAGCACGTGCCTAGAGAGCGCACCATAGAATTCTTGAAGGCTATTCGCGCGGGGTTGCGCGAGGATGGTTACGCTTTGATTCAGGTCCCAAACCTCCAGAGTCCTTTCGGGTATCTGCACCATTTCAATGATTTCACGCATGTCAATGGTTTTGTGGAGCATAGCCTTGCACAGGTTTTATTGGCAGCGGGCTTTAAGGAGTTCAAGTTTCATGGGTTTGAGGAAATATATAAAAATGGCTTCAAACAAGAGATCCACAAAATGGTTCGGTATACGTACCGTCGACTGGTTCGGTTTTTACGAGCAGTTAACGTAAATCCTAATCCAGAAATACTTGATCCTGTTCTTTATGTCATTGCCAGGTAGCGGGTTTTTATAGATTTGGGCATGGGTCATTTGAGTCGTGAAATATTGTGTTGATTAATGCGTTTCGACTGTTTTATTTGTACTTCTTGGATATTTTTGTAAAAATATTCACTCGACAAGTCAAGTCAGCTAATTTGCTACTTGTTCGTCTCGACGCAATTGGTGATTTTATTCTCTGGCTTGATACTGCGAAGGAATATCGTCGCCTTTACCCTGGTCGAAGAATTGTTCTTTGTACGAGTTCGGCGCAGATTGAGATCGCAAATAAATTATCGTATTGGGACGAGGTTTGGCCGGTTGACATGAGTCTTCTGGGGACAAGCCCGATTTATCGTCTGAAGTTACTCCGAAAAATTCGACGCGCCGGCTTTAACACGGCCATTCAGCCAACCTTTTCACGTGTTTTTTCACTTGGTGATGCCGTCATCCGCGCTTCCGGAGCCACACAACGCATTGGCTCTGTCGGGAATTCAGCCAACATCAACCCTATTGCCCAGCATATTTCAGACAGGTGGTACACGAAACTAGTTGCTGCAAGCCAGGCCCCCCTTATGGAGTTGGAGCGCAACGCTGAATTCATTCGCAATCTTTCAGGGCAGGAATTCCGGGTGCGTACACCCGTTCTGCCAAAGTTCAATCCATTGCCTGAACGATTGAAAATTGAGGGGCCTTATTTTGTAATTTTCCCTGGTGCTTCCTGGAGCGGAAGGCAATGGCCCGCGACCCATTTCGTTGAGGTCATGACAGAATTACAGAGGCGGTATGGGTGGCGCGCAGTTGTATGTGGCGGGCCGGCGGAAAAATACTTATGCCAAAGCATCGTCAATTTAAGTGCTGTTGGGATTATCAATTTGGGTGGGAAAACAAGTCTGCCTGAGCTTGTGGAGCTTCTGCGGGGGGCCGAGATTTTGATCAGTAATGAGACATCTGCAGTCCACATGGCTGCAGCGGTGTCGACACCCTGCGTGTGCATTCTGGGTGGGGGGCATTTCGGGCGATTTTTGCCCTACCCCGTTTATGCCCCCGGTTGCAAACCGGTGGGTGTAAATCATGAGATGTCCTGCTATCAGTGCAATTGGCATTGCACGCAGCCACATGCTCCCGGCTCTGCTGTGCCGTGTATCAGTGGCGTGACTGTTGCCAGTGTTTTGGAGTCTGCAAGGATTCAATTGCAAGGCAAAAGCAGACGCGCCAACAGCAATGAATCTCGTTCACCGGAAACGTATGACTAAGAAGCCGAGATGACTCTCCAGCCATTGCCTGTAGTCACGGTGATCGTTGCTGTCTACAACGGCGCGAAAACTCTGCAGCAATGTATCGACAGTGTTGTGGCGCAGTCCTATAGAAATACGGAGTTGATCATCATTGATGGTGACTCCAATGACGGTACGCAGGAAATATTAACCCGTAACACCAAGAATTTAGATTATTGGATTTCCGAGCCTGATGACGGAATTTACAGCGCATGGAATAAAGCGCTTGCTAAAACAACGGGTGACTGGATCTGCTTTCTTGGAGCGGATGATTTTTTGTGGAATGTCGGGGCTTTACAGGAAATGGCGGTGCAGTTGGCAAATATTCCTGAAGACAGACGCGTCGCCTATGGTCGCCTCATGCTGCTCGACAACGATGGGACAGAGCTATTTGCAGTAGGTGATCCTTGGGATGAAATGAAAGCACGTTTCAAGCAACTTATGTGTGTGCCGCATCCAGCCACAATGCACAGGCGCAGCTTGTTTGAGCATCACGGAAAATTTGATGAGACATACCGCATTGCGGGTGACTATGAGATGCTGTTGCGCGAACTCAATACGGGCAATGCGGTTTTCATTCCGGACATTATCTTGTCGGCCATGCGCCAGGGGGGGGTCAGCTCCACTCCTTCAAATACGATACGCGCACTGCAGGAGGTCCGGTCCGCCCAACGCAAGAATGGCCTGCCGCGGCCTGGCAGGGCTTGGCTGATGGCAATGACGCGCGCTTACGCACGCTCTTTCCTCTGGAGTATGTTGGGTGAGAAAAAGACCCGTTGGCTTCTGGATGTGGGTCGTGCCCTCATGGGGTTGCCCGCATTTTGGACTAAAACATGATGAACGAGTCTGAATCAGCACCGATCAGTGTTGTCATTCCCTGCTATTGTTGTTTGGCGACTTTAGAGCGAGCGGTGTACTCTGTTCTACGGCAGACTCTATCGCCGCGTGAAATTATTCTGGTTGATGATTGCAGCGACGATCAAACACCACAACTTTTACGTGCCTTGGAAAAGCAGTATGGGGGCTTGATCAAAATAGTCTTGCTGGCAAAAAATGGCGGTGCCGCAACCGCCCGTAATGCAGGCTGGATGATTGCGACACAACCGTATATTGCATTTTTGGATGCGGATGACTCATGGAACTGCAATAAACTGCACCTTCAGTATGCATTGATGAGCAGTCGCTACGATATCGCTTTGTGCGGCCATCAATGTGCGCTGCATCTCGGCGAAGAATCGCACTCCCCTCTGGCTACGAGTTTCAATGAAACCGAAATTCGCGCGGTCAACATGCTCTTCAAGAGCCCGTTCAATACACCAACGGTTATGCTAAAGCGGGATATGCCTTTGAGATTCGAAGAGGGCCGACGATTTGGTGAAGATATTTTGCTGTGGCAGCAAATTGCCTTTTCCGGGCTAAAAGTTATCCGCATGGAGATACCACTTGCGTATGTGCATAAGCCTCTCTACGGCGCAGGAGGGCTTAGTCAGCAACTCTGGAGCATGGAAAAAGGAGAGCTCTCTAACCTGACATCGCATTACGAAGCGGGCAATATGGGAGTATTGATGCTGATTCTTTCGACGGGTTTCTCTCTGCTCAAATTTCTAAGGAGATTCGTTGTTGTGCAGCGGAGTCGCCTGGTAGCAAGCTGGACCCGCGTGGCGGGCATCTAAAGCAAAGCGGGCTGCGCAGCCATTCGCTGTATTCGTTGCAATTTGATTGAGACCCCATGCGTTTTGCACTCATCACCAGTCAGGCATTTTCATTGGCGAATTTTCGTGGTCCGCTGATTGCCGCTTTGGTAGCGCGAGGTGTGGAAGTATTTGCCATTGCCCCTGACTACGATGCGCAGACCCGTGATTCTGTTTTGGTGCTGGGCGCGACTCCCGTGGACTGCTCATTAAATCGCACCGGTATGAATCCTGTGAGAGACATGGTGAGTGTTTTCAGGCTGGCGATGTTGCTGCGGCGCTTGAAAATAGATGTGTCGCTGGGGTATTTCATAAAACCGGTTATTTTTGGCACGTTAGCAGCTGTTCTGGCGGGTGTCCCGCAGCGCTTCTGCATGATCGAGGGCCTGGGTTATGTGTTTACCCCTGCGTCAGGTACCGAACCGCTGTTGCGCCAGTTTCTGCGGTGGGTGGTATCCGGGCTTTACAAGTTTGCACTGAAATTTGCCAGACGCGTGTTTCTGCTCAACGACACGGACATTGCCGACATGATTTCCCGGGGACTGGTCCAACGGTCGCAGGTGGTGAAACTGGGTGGCATCGGTGTTGACCTGGCCGAATGGCTGCCTGCGCGGTGCGTGACCGAACCCCTTACCTTTCTATTGGCGGCGCGTCTGTTGCGGGAAAAGGGCATTGTGGAATACGCGGAGGCCGCAAGAATCGTGAAAAAGGCATTTCCGGCGACGCGGTTCTTGCTGTTGGGAGGTCTGGATCCAAATCCAGGGGGTTTAAATGCCGCCGAAGTTAATGTCTGGCTTCGAACGGGTTTGCTTGAATGGCCAGGACATGTGCCGGTGCAAAATTGGCTTGCTCAGGCAAGTGTTTACGTGCTGCCTTCCTATTACCGCGAGGGCGTGCCCCGCAGCACCCAAGAGGCCATGGCGATGGGCCGGGCTGTTATAACAACCGATGCACCGGGATGTCGTGAAACCGTGGTGGACGGGTTAAATGGTTTTCTGGTTCCAGTGCGGGACGCGGTTGCGTTGGCGGACGCGATGATGCGGTTTATCAAACAACCGGAGTTGATCGAAATCATGGGCAAAGCCAGCCGCGCACTCGCCGTGGAACGCTTTGACGTTCACAAAGTCAATGCGGTCATGCTGGCGACAATGGGATTTACAGAATAGACAGCTGTTCCAGCATTTCATGGAAATCAGTCAGAATATGACCATGCGCACACTCATCACGGGAGCCAACGGCTTTGTCGGCCAGCGTCTGTGCGATGAAGCGCTCAGTCGGGGCTGGCGGGTGCGAGGGGCGGTCAGGGCACCTTGCTCGCTTGCCGAAGGCGTGGAAGCCGTGACTGTCGGCTCCGTAGAAGGCGATACGGACTGGACCCCAGCCTTGCGCCAGATTGAAGTTGTCGTTCACCTCGCGGCGCGTGTCCATGTCATGCAGAATGATGCACTGAACCC
The DNA here is from genome assembly GCA_025358555.1 of Rhodoferax sp. Taxonomy (GTDB): domain Bacteria; phylum Pseudomonadota; class Gammaproteobacteria; order Burkholderiales; family Burkholderiaceae_C; genus JANYCG01. Next base: position 5,479 of record JANYJD010000243.1, on the reverse strand, counting down.
CTTGGCCGACTATCTCAAGGTCAACCTGGACGGCACCGAAAATTTGGCAAACCAGGCCGCCCGTGCCGGCGTGAAGCGTCTGATCTATGTGAGTTCGATCAAGGTCAATGGCGAGGTCACCCTGCAGGGGGCGAAATTCACAGAGGATGGGCAAGCCGCGCCGCAAGACCCCTATGGCGTATCGAAATGGCAGGCCGAACAAGCACTGCACCGGATCGCCCAAACTACGGCTTTGGAAGTCGTCATCATTCGCCCACCGCTGGTCTACGGCCCGGGGGTGAAGGCTAACTTCGCAGCTCTCATGCGGGCCGTTCAAGGCGGCTGGCCGCTGGCCCTGGGCTCGGTGCAAAACCGCCGTAGCCTGGTGGCGTTAGACAATTTGGTGGACTTCATTTCGACCTGCATGGCGCACCCCAAAGCAGCCAACCAGACTTTCTTGGTCAGTGATGGCAATGACCTTTCCACCACGGAGCTGGTGCGTGGCCTGGCGCGGGCGGCCCATGTCTCCGCACGCCTGATGCCGGTGCCGGTCTGGGCCCTGCGCGCGGGCGCAACGCTGCTGGGCATGGAGGGCGAGGTGCAGCGCCTGTGTGGCAACTTGCAGGTGGATATTTCCAAAGCACGAAGTGTTTTGGGCTGGCAGCCGCCGATCACTGTGGACGAAGCCCTGCGTCGCGCGGTGGGTGGGCTGCAAACTTCGTGAAACGGCTGTTCGACCTGGCGCTTGCGACGCTGCTAGGTTTAATTTTGCTGGCCCCGATATTGGCAGTCGCTCTGGCTGTGCGCCTTACTTCCAGGGGCCCGGCACTTTATTGGTCAGACCGGGTCGGGCAACACAACGTGATTTTCAAAATGCCCAAGTTTCGCAGCATGCGCGTTGACACACCGGCAGTGGCCACCCATTTGCTGCCCAATCCGGATGCGTACCTCACACCCATCGGTAGTTTTCTGCGCAAGAGCAGCCTGGACGAATTGCCGCAACTGTTGAGCATTTTAAAAGGCGACATGAGTTTTGTCGGCCCGCGCCCGGCTTTGTTCAACCAATACGATTTGATTGACTTGCGAAATCAAGCCAGGGTCAATGAGCTTTTGCCGGGATTGACTGGATGGGCACAGATCAACGGCCGCGACGAATTGCCAATTCCGCAGAAAGTCAAGCTGGATATTGACTATCTTGAGGCCCAATCCTTTTGGCTCGACATAAAAATTATCTGGATGACGGGTATTAAAGTGCTAAAAAGAGATAATGTGACCCATTAGAAAAATAAATCAGTGGATTTGCCACTTAGGGACTTTTCAATTTCAACGCGAAGGTATTTTGTATGAGTAATTTGATTGAGATTCAAAGTCAGATCGAAAAGCTGCAGAAGCAGGCCAATGAGATCAAGACACGGGAATTTGACAAAACTGTGCAGGATATTCTGGCAAAAATGAGCGCCTTTGGCATCACCCTTAAAGATCTGCAACCCGGCAAGTCGGGTAAAACCCGGGGTCGCAAAGCCAAGCCCGGCGCAGCAAACAGCAAACCTTCAATCGCCAGAGCCAAAAGTAAAAAGGCCGGTACGGTTGTTGCCGCCAAATACCGGGGGCCCAATGGTGAAACCTGGACCGGCCGCGGATTGATGCCGCGCTGGCTCGCTGCGCTGGTTGCACAAGGGCAGACCCGGGACGAGTTTGCGATCAAAAATTGAATCTGTCGAGTTGCCAATGCGGCGCTGATTCCATAACGCCAAAACAGGACGAATCAAGGGACGTTAATGCAGAGCACGGTATTGGGCTGGCCCCGATGGGTCAAACGTCTGGTCGTCGTTGCGCTGGACACTGCTTTGGCGCTGGTTGCAACCTGGATAGCTTTCACGCTGCGGCTTGACACCCTGAATTGGCCTAGTGGTGCCCAGTGGTGGGTTTACGCACTGGCACCGGTCCTGGCGGTTCCCATCTTCATTCGCCTGGGGTTGTACCGGGCTATCTTCCGCTATACCGGGCAGGCTGCCCTGGTTACCACGGCCAAGGCAGTGGCGATTTATGCGGGCGTGTTGCTGGCGATACTGCTTTCCCAAAAGTGGCAAGGCGTACCCCGTACCCTGGGCGTGTTGCAGCCACTCGTATTTTTTCTGCTAGTGGGTGCCAGCCGGGCATTCGCCCGGTTCTGGCTGGCCGGCGTGGGCAGTGCGCGCAAAAAAGCGGGCGGCCGCATGCTGATTTATGGCGCGGGCACCGCCGGCGTGCAAACTGCTTCGGCCATGGGGTTTGCGGACCAGTTCGTGTTGCTCGGCTTCATTGATGACGACCCGGGCAAAGTCGGCCGCAGCGTCAACGGCGTGCCGGTAGTGGCACCGGCCAGCGTGCCCGAGTTGGTGGCCAGCCGCGAGGTGTCAGACATTCTGCTGGCCCTGCCCAGCGTGTCGCGTTCGCGGCGCAACGACATCATCAAGAGCCTTCAATCTCTCCCAGTGCACATTCGCACCTTGCCCGGCTGGGCTGACCTGGCCACTGGCCGCGTCACCGTGCGGGACTTCCGCGAGCTGGACGTGGAAGACCTTTTAGGCCGCGATCCCGTGGCGCCAGACACTGAGTTGCTGGCGACACATTTAACTGGCCAGGTCGTGCTGGTCACGGGGGCGGGCGGCAGCATCGGCGCGGAACTCAGCCGTCAGATTTTGCTGCAGCGGCCCCGGCAACTGCTGCTGCTGGACCACAACGAGTTCGGCTTGTACAGCATCCACCAGGAGCTGCAGGCGATCTGTCTTGCGCAGCACCTGCAGGTTGAACTCGTGCCCCTGCTCGGCAGCGTGGCCAACTACCCGCGCATGCATGCGGTGTGCCGCGCGTACCGGCCTGCCACCATCTACCACGCAGCCGCCTACAAGCACGTGCCGCTGGTTGAAGACAACGCCTGTGAGGGCGTGGCCAACAACGTGTTTGGCACGCTCAAGATGGCACGCGCAGCGATTGAAAACTCGGTTGGCCGGTTTGTGCTGGTGTCAACCGACAAGGCCGTGCGGCCCACCAATGTGATGGGGGCGACCAAGCGCATGGCCGAGCTGGTGTTGCAGGCGCTGGCGGCTGAAGGCGCGCCGCGCTTTACCGATACGTCCCTTGGCCCGCACAGGTCTGGAGCTGGCGCAGCAACGATGCCCAGGCCCACGATCCAGGCATCCCACGCGACCTGTTTCACCATGGTGCGCTTTGGCAACGTACTGGGCTCCAGTGGCAGTGTGGTGCCCCTATTCCGCAGGCAACTGGCCGAGGGCGGCCCGCTCACCGTCACCCATGCCGACGTGACGCGTTATTTCATGACCATTCCCGAAGCGGCGCAACTGGTGCTGCAGGCCGGTGCCATGGCCCACGGGGGCGACGTGTTTGTGCTGGACATGGGCAGCCCGGTCAAAATTCTTGACCTTGCGCAGCGAATGGTGCGCCTGTCGGGCCTGTCGGTGCGGGATGCCAGTAATCCGGCGGGCGATATCGAGATCGCCATCACCGGGTTGCGCCCTGGCGAGAAGCTTTATGAGGAACTGCTGATCGGCGACAACCCCCAGCCCACGGCCCACCCCCGCATCATGAAAGCGCGCGAGCCCTTTGTGCCGTGGGCCGCGTTGAGCCCGGAGCTGACCCTGCTTGACTCCGCCGTGCAGGACGATGATCCATCGGCGATCAACGTGTTGCTGCAATGCCATGTGCAAGGCTACCAGCCCAGCGTGCAGACCGCCTGAAATCACACTTGCGGCACAATTTGCCTGTTGATTTTCCTTGACGCTCATTCCACCTTCACCGCATCCCCACCGCACCATGACTGACCCCCTCAACATTGCCCCCCGCGACAAAGCCGAAATCCTGGCCCAGGCGCTGCCCTACATCCGCAAGTTCCACGGCAAAACCATGGTCATCAAGTACGGCGGCAACGCCATGACCGACCCGGCCCTGCAAGCCGACTTTGCCGAAGATGTGGTGCTGCTCAAGCTGGTCGGCATGAACCCGGTGGTGGTGCATGGCGGTGGCCCGCAGATTGAGGCCGCGCTGAACCGCCTGGGCAAAAAAGGCGAGTTCATCCAGGGCATGCGCGTGACCGATGAAGAAACCATGGAAGTGGTTGAGTGGGTGTTGGCCGGCCAGGTGCAGCAGGACATTGTGGGCTTGATCAACCAAGCCGGTGGCAAGGCGGTGGGACTGACCGGGCGCGATGGTGGCTTGATCCGCGCGCAAAAACTCAAGCTGGTGGACAGCCACGACCCGAGCAAGGCGCACGATGTGGGCCAGGTGGGCGACATTGTCTCCATCGACCCCAGCGTGGTTAAAGCGCTGCAAGACGATGCCTTTATTCCTGTCATCAGCCCGATTGGTTTTGGTGAAAACAACGAGAGCTACAACATCAACGCCGACGTGGTGGCCGGCAAGCTGGCCACCGTGCTCAGGGCCGAGAAGCTGGTGCTTCTGACCAACACGCCGGGCGTGCTGAATAAGGCCGGCGAGCTGCTGACCGACCTGACTGCACGCGAGATTGACGAGATGTTTGCCGATGGCACCATCAGCGGTGGCATGCTGCCCAAGATATCGTCGGCGCTGGACGCTGCCAAGAGCGGCGTCAATGCCGTGCACATCATCGACGGCCGCGTGCCGCACGCGATGCTGCTGGAGATTTTGACCGAGCAGGCCTACGGGACGATGATTCGTTCCCATTGAGCAAACTTTGACGATGATTCGCCCGCATTGATTCGGTGTTTTGCGTTGATGAAAACCCTTGGTGTCGCTATGCGAGAATCAAATTTCAAACTCTGATTTGCTCCATGCCTGATGCTGAAACAATTCTCCAGACTGAACCGGCTCAAGGCGACACTGCCGTCCTCATCCGCAAGCGCCCCAAGCCCGGTGAGCGCCGTGTCCAGATTTTGCAGGCACTGGCGTCCATGCTGGAGCAGCCGGGGGCCGAGCGCATCACCACAGCGGCGCTGGCGGCGCGGCTTGATGTGAGCGAAGCAGCGTTGTACCGGCACTTCGCCAGCAAGGCGCAAATGTTCGAAGGCCTGATCGAGTTCATCGAGCAGACAGTGTTCTCCCTGGTCAACCAGATTGCCGAGCGTGAAGACGCTGCTGCAACACCCGATGCGGCGAATGGTTCGAGTGCAGCTCCGGGCTTTGACAACGGTGCGGGCGGGCCGGGCTTTGACAACGGCGCAGGCGTGCGCCGGGCCGGCAAGGTGGCGACCATGCTGATCCAGTTTGCCGAGAAAAATCCGGGCATGACCCGCGTGATGGTGGGCGACGCGCTGGTGTTTGAGAACGAGCGTCTTCAGCAGCGCATGAACCAGTTTTTTGACAAGATCGAATCCATCTTCCGGCAAAACCTGCGAGGCGCGGCGAATGACAACGGATCGGCCACACCCAGCGTGGACGCCCAGGTCAGCGCGTCCGTGTTGACGGCGTTTGTGGTGGGGCGGTTGCAACGCTTTGCGCGCTCGGGTTTCAAGCGGCTGCCCTC
>JANYJD010000197.1 GCA_025358555.1 Rhodoferax sp. | reverse complement strand
GTCAGTTTTGGTGGTCATATTTTGAAGTTAATTTAATTGGGGTCAGATTCTAATTATCACGATGCGGAAACAGCTATTTCAGTCCGCCAAATTGGGGTCAGAGTCCAAATTCGCCGGGACGGATGTGATGGCAAATCTTGGCTGGTGGCGAAATTGGAATCTGACCCCAATTCAGCTGCGGCTCGTCTCGGCAATCCGACCCCAAAAAAGCTACTCGTGCTTCATGCCTGCGTCAGTTAAACGCGGCAATGCCGGTCTGCGCGCGGCCCAGAATCAGGGCGTGGATGTCGTGGGTGCCTTCGTAGGTGTTCACCACTTCCAGGTTCACAAGATGCCGCGCCACGCCAAACTCGTCGCTGATGCCATTGCCGCCCATCATGTCGCGCGCCAGGCGGGCAATGTCGAGCGACTTGCCGCAGGAGTTGCGTTTGAGGATGGAGGTGAGCTCGACCGACGCGGTGCCTTCGTCCTTCATGCGGCCCAGGCGCAGGCAGCCTTGCAGGCCGAGTGCGATTTCGGTCTGCATGTCCGCCAGCTTCTTTTGAATCAACTGGTTGGCAGCCAAGGGACGGCCAAACTGTTTGCGGTCCATGGTGTACTGGCGGGCGCGGAACCAGCAGTCTTCGGCGGCCCCCAAAGCGCCCCAGGCAATGCCGTAGCGCGCGCTGTTGAGGCAGGTAAAGGGGCCTTTCAAGCCCTGCACTTCGGGGAAGGCGTTTTCTTCGGGGCAAAACACGCCGTCCATGACAATTTCACCCGTGACTGAGGCGCGCAGGCCGACCTTGCCGTGGATGGCCGGGGCGCTCAAGCCCTTCATGCCTTTTTCAAGAATGAAGCCGCGAATCGGACCGACTTGTCCTGACTCTGACACTTCCTTCGCCCAGACTACAAACACATCCGCCATGGGGCTGTTGCTGATCCACATCTTGGCCCCTGCGAGCTTATAGCCACCGGCCACTTTCTGCGCGCGGGTGATCATGGAGCCGGGGTCGGAGCCATGGTCGGGCTCGGTCAGGCCAAAGCAGCCAATCCATTCGCCGGTGGCGAGCTTGGGCAAATACTTCTGGCGTTGGGCCTCGGTGCCAAAGTCAAAAATCGGCACCATCACCAAGGAGCTTTGCACGCTCATCATGGAGCGGTAGCCGCTGTCCACGCGCTCCACCTCGCGGGCGATCAGGCCGTAAGCCACATAGTTGAGGCCGGGGCCACCATACTGCTCGGGGATCGTGGGCCCAAGCAGGCCCAACTCGCCCATCTCGCGGAAGATGGCCACGTCGGTCGTGCCGTCGCGGAAGGCCTGGGTGACGCGCGGCAGAAGTTTGTCCTGGCAGTACGCGCCAGCTGCATCGCGGATCATGCGTTCGTCGCTGCTGAGTTGGCTGTCGAGTAAAAAAGGGTCTTGCCAGTTGAAAGCAGCGTGGGCCATGTGAGTCTTTCGAAAGTAAATGAATGAAGGGTTTCGGGAATCAGGATGTTACTTGCGATGCGTTCAGTTCACAGTCAATCGTTTTTCACTTAGGGAAACGCTGAGCAAATCCCCAGCGGCGTGCGATCAGCCGGGCTCGGGCGGTCTGCTGCGTTGAATTTCTTGCCAATAGCTGGGCTATTGACTGCGAAATCCGCCTTGCACGCCATCCCGATCCGACTGCCGCACATCCGCCAGGACATGTTCAGCGCTTCCTTAGATATTCTGAAAACGCATATTTGGTGCTTGTCACGGTGCGGCGAGATTCAGGCAATCACCCAGCGAAGCATCAGTCCACCACCACCGGTTGCCCAAGATTGATCCGAAGTTGTTCACCAAGCAACCTGGCCACCCCATCGGAAATGCCGCCGGGCGGCGCCGCTACGATAAGGTGAATGAGTTTGTCCGGCCACTTCTGCGCGTGTGCCGGCAATACAGCTGCAGAAATGGACACCGCAGCGATGGCGACGGTACAGAGTGTTCGCGAGAGCATTTTCATGTTGGTTTACCTAAAACGTGGTTGCGTCAACCTTCAGGCCACCTTGCGCAGGAAGCCCTGGTTGCCCCCGTTGCGATTGGGCGCGAAGCCATTTTTACTAAGTGTCTCGTCCGCTGTTTCGTAGAACACACCAATCTTCAGAATATCCCGAGCCTGTTGCCCTGTCGCAATCGGGCGGCCAAATTCACCGGCGATGCGCACCAACTGCTTGATTTGCTCGACGGAGCTGGCCTTGCCAGAACGGTCCTGCTTCCACAGAACGTCTTCAATGCCACAGCGCACATGCAGGCCCAGCGCCATGCCGATCATGTTGATGGGCAGCACATTGAGCACCGAGCTTTCCACCGTGATCACGGCGTTATCGGGCGCAGCGCGCAGGAAGTTCGCCATGTTGTAGATGTTCGCCTGGTCCATGCCACCGCTGATGGCCACCCAGTTCATCACCAAGGGGCCTTTGTAGACGCTGCGGCGAATCATCCGCTCGATCGTTTCAAAGCTGTTGATGTTGTAGCACTGGAATGCGCTCTGGATACCCGCGTTGCTGAGGCGCCGGATGTGCTCTTCGGCCCAGCTCGGGTTGGAGGGCACGATCATTTCTTTGTAGGGGGCATGAAGGTGCGGGAAGCCGCGCGAAACGCCACGGAAATCATCTTCGCCCGCGTGCTCGGTCACGTTCATTTGCGTCGTGTTGACGGTCACGGTCACTTGGTCGGGCGTCGGCGTGAGTTCGGCCAGCATGTGGCGCGTGTCGTCACTCAGCCACTTGGCTGCAGAGCCATCGCCTTCGGGGGCGAAGCTGATGGAGCCGCCGACCTGGATCACCATGTCGGGCACCGCCTTGCGCACCCCGGCTATCAGTTCGTTGAACATGGATAGGCGCTTGCTGCCCTTGCCATCGGCTTCGCGCACATGCAGATGCAGCACGGCGGCACCGGCGTCGTAACAAGCTACCGCCTTCTGGATCTGCTCTTCCATCGTGATGGGGATATCTTCCAGGAAATCTGAGGGAATCCAGCCTGGCGCATAGGGGCGGCTGTAATGATCAGGGGTTGCTGGTTCTCTGGATACAGGTGGCCGTCAAGGAAGTTCATGGGGATGGGTCTCCGGGTTGAAAAGTGGCTGTTGAGGATGTCGAACGAGTTGAGAGAATTCGGGATTCATGTAAAGCGAGGCGTGAATCATCCGGTTTTGCGCCAAGCTTCACTTGACCTTTTATGTCTTTGACTTTGCCTTTCACGACATCTTTGTTCCTGATGCACCGAAGTGGAAAGTGTTGTGGATGCGTGGCCCCTGGTTGACTCCGCGCAAGGACGCGAAGGTGCCAGCGTCAAATGGCAATTGCAGAGCGCAGGCTTTGCCGATGGCCGGGCCTGGACCTTGGCCTCAGTTCAGATTGATTGCGCCGAACTGCATTCGGGCCAGTAAAGCCGCAATGGATTGGCTGATCGCACTACGTCACCCAGCTGGTCGTCTGCGCCAAGCCACCCACCGAGAGCGCTGTGCAATGCCTGGTAGTTGGCCTTCGGCTCATGGTTCGTGCATGGCCAGTCGCTGCCCCACAAAAGGGCCTGCGGCCCCAGTTCATCCAGCCAGAGTAGGGTGATGGCTTTGGGGTTGACTTGCAGATTCAGGCGGTAGGCCGCACTGAGTTTGACATGCACAGCCGCCGTACCGCCAAGCTGGCTGCGCCGGCGCAGCGCCGCCACTGTGGCGTCGTGTGCCAAGGCCTGCGCCGGTTTGGCAAAGTGGTCCACCACCACGGGCAAAGCCTGCGGCAACGCGGCCAGCACACCCGGCAGCGCGCCGGTGTCGGTGTGCAGTTCCCCATGCCAGCCCAGTTGCTCCACGGCGTCCCACAGGGCCGTGGCGGCCGCCCAGGCGCCCATGTCGTGCGACTGCCCGGCCAGGTTCAGCCGGATGCCGCGCACACCCTGGGCATGCAGCGGGGCCAACGCAGCCAAATCGGCGTCAGGCGACGCAACGGCCACACCGCGCAGCGTGTCGGGCTGTGCTGCCAGCTGCGCCAGCAGCAGGCTGTTGTCTGTGCCCATGAAGCTGGTCTGCACCAACACGCCGTGCGTCACCCCTTGCGCCGCAGCGTTGAGCCGCCAGGCGTTCAGCGTGGCCTCATAGGCCGGCCTGTAGCGCGCGCCGGGCAATGCCACGCCGGCCCGAAAAACGTGGAAGTGAGTATCTACCTGCGAGGCCGGCGTCATTGAATGGGCGTCCCGGGCATGGCTCGGAACAAACCCCACACCAGGGCTGCCAGCTGGGCAAAATTGACCGCCATGCCTGTGATGTGGATGCGGCGGAATTCGGCAATCGCCACGGCGTCCGCGGTTTCGATGCGGGTTAGCAGGGCGTCCATGCGAGGAAGAACGACGTTGCGCAAGATCAGTGCGAGCAAGACTATCACTGCAACGCCGGCAGCGTAGCCCAGACTGCCTGCATACACATAGGCCGCCGCCGCAAACACGCCGGTGCACATGACCGCCAGATAGTAGATACGGAAAAACCCGCGGATGAAACGCGCATCCAGGGGCGAGTCATGGTTCAGTATCAGCAAAGGCAAGGAGCCCATCAGGAAATAGCCCATGGACAGGATCAAGGGAATCGTGCAGATCAGCGCGGCAAACATACGGGGTTGGCGTGGCAAAAAGCAAATGATATTGGATACTGGCAACTCTGGCGACGACCCCGTCCGGAGCCAAACCTTCCTTCTGGAGCCGCTATGTCACCCATATTTTCCAAGTCTAATCTGCCGCCAGCCCTTGTCAGACGTCCACAGTTAGCTGCTTTTTTTATAGCAATTAGCGGCCTGGCCGGCAGCATCGCCCCCGCCACGGCACAAGCCCAGTCCGCGCCCGCCTGGCCGGTCAGGCCAATCTCCCTGGTGGTCACCTACCTGCCCGGTGGCGGGGCCGACGCCATGGCGCGGCTGATTGCGCCCAAACTGGGCGAGGCGCTGGGCCAGAACGTCGTCGTAGAGAACAAACCCGGCGCCAGCGGGCAGATAGGCGCAGCCGCCGTGGCCAAGGCCGTGCCCGACGGCCACACTCTGATGCTGGACGCATCATCCTTCGCCGTCAATCCAGCGCTGTACGCCAAACTGCCTTATGACACCGACAAGGCCTTTCGCCCCATCGGAATCATTGCGCTGTTTCCCAACGTGGTGCTGGTCAACGCGCAATTTCCGGCCAAATCGGTAGCCGAGCTGATCACGGCCGCCAAGGCGCGCAAAGACGCTGTAGCGTTTGCGTCCAGCGGCAACGGCTCGGCCCAGCACCTGGCAGGTGCGATGTTTGAGTCAGCCGCCAAAGTGGACATGGCCCACATCCCGTACAAGGGCGGCGGCCCGGCGCTCAACGACGTGGTGGGTGGACAGGTGCCGGTGTTTTTTGGCAATCTGGCGTCAACTTTGGGGCACATTCAGGGCGGCAAGCTGCGCGCACTGGCGGTGACCAGCGCCAAGCGCTCTGCCATCTTGCCCGACGTGCCCACACTGGCCGAAGCCGGTGTGGCGGGTGCCGAGGTGTACGAATGGAACGTGCTGGTCGCGCCCGCAGGTACGCCCAGCGACGTCGTGGCGAAATTGTCAGCTGCGCTGCAAAAGACCATGGAGTCGCCCGAAGTCAAAGCACGCATTGGCCAGTTGGGCGGCGAGCTGCAACCCGGAGACGCTGACGCCGCGCAACGTTTTGTGCGCGGCCAGATGGCGCTGTGGGCCAAGGTGGTTAAGGAGCGCGGCATTGTGCTGGAATAAGCCCGCGGGATATCTCATCAAAAATATCTGAAGAGCCAACGCCATGAAACGTGGCCTTGTTGACCGCGCGAGCAAGTCAAGCCCGCGGGCGCGTGAGCGCGATTTGCGCGGGGTTTTCCCGAGCCGGTAACCGGGGGGACAGGGGTGGTGCCGTGGGGTCGCAATAATCGCTGCCTCACTCCACTCGCCAGATTGATTTCCAATGACAAACCGCGCCGAACGCGAAAACAGAGTTTTAGCCCACACCGGCGCCAAATACCCCATCGTTCAAGCGCCCATGGGCTGGATTGCACGCACGCAACTTGCCAGCGCGGTTTCGCGTGCGGGCGGCTTGGGCATCATCGAAACCTCTTCGGGGGAAACTGATAACTGTCAGCGCGAGATCACCCAGATGAGCGCTTTGGGTTTGCCTTTTGGCGTGAACCTGCCCATCCGCTTTTTGAAAGACGACGCGATGCTGAAATTCGTCTGCGCGTCTGGCGTGAAGTTCGTCACCACCTCGGCGGGCAGCCCGGCCAAATTCATTGCGCCCTTGAAAGACTCGGGCATCACGGTGTACCACGCTGTGCCCACAGTTGATGCGGCCATGAAGTGCGTGGACGCCGGCATTGACGGCCTGGTGGTGGAAGGCGCGGAAGGCGGCGGCTTTAAGAACCCGGAAGAGGTCTCCACGCTGGTGCTGCTGCAGGCCATTCGTGCGCGCACCGACGTGCCGATGATTGCGGCTGGCGGCATTTGCGATGGCCGGGGCATGGCGGCGGCGTTTGCACTCGGCGCTGAAGGCATCCAGATGGGCACGCGCTTTGTGAGCTGCCTGGAGAGCCCGGTGCACGCCAATTACAAAAATGCGATTGTGGACGCCAAAGAGACCGGCACCTTCATCTTGAACAAAAAATCCACGCCGTGCATCCGCGCGCTCAAGTCGGTGCGCACCCAGGCGATTTATGACGAGGGCCTAATGTCGTTTGAAGCCATGAAAGGCATCCGCACGTTGTACTTTGAAGGCGACATGGAAGCCGCGCCCGCGCTGGCCGGGCAGACCGCCGGGCTGATTGATTCTGTCAAGTCGGCCAAGCAGATCATTGACGACACGGTGGCCGAGTTTTTTGAGATCACCGCCCGGCTGGGAGCGCTGGCGCAGGCGCATCGGTTTGGGTAATGAAATTCCCAATACTATAATATTTATAGCAAACTATTGAGTAAGGACGTGGAAAAACCTCTGTTTTATTGATTTTTAATCGATTTCAAGTTTTTTCAGTTTCAGTGAGGTCAAAAAAACCTTCAACTCGGCTGACTATGTGCCACCTTTTATTGTGTTCGACGTCGGTGGAAACAATTTTTGAGTGATTGGCGCGGTTCACTATGACCGGCAAAAGCTCTACATCCGCGACGTACTCACCCATGCCGAATATGACCGCTGGAGCAAATCTTACCGGAGCAAAACCTTATGACTTCATTTGCTATTGACACCGCAGCCATAGCACCCGCCTGGAAAGCCTTCCAGGTGTGCCTGCCTGTGAAGATTGGCACCATCGCCAGTGAGCGGGAATTTAAACGCGTCGTTAAATTCATGAACGGGTTGCTCGATGTGGTGGGGGATGACGAGGACCACGAGCTGGCGGGCCTGCTAGATGTGGTCGGGCAATTTGTGGAGGAATACGAAAACGCGCACCACACCATCCCAGACGTTGCTGCCCCACACGACGTGCTGCGATTCCTGTTGGACCAGCACGGAATGAAGCAAACCGACCTGTCCGCTGAAATTGGCGGGCAGTCTGTAGTGAGCGACATCTTGAACGGACGCCGTACCGTGAATGCACGCCAAGCCAAAGCGTTGGGTGCGCGATTTGGTGTGTCTGCGGCGGCGTTTTTATAGCCGCCCGGATTGCGACCGCGCGAGCCCAGACCACCCGGCTGCGATCGCCCAGACTTACGGCACTGACCTGCAAGCATGCGTCCGGCTACCTGCACTTCGGTGCGCTGCCCGGCGCTGAGGCTGACGCTGAAAAACCAAGACGAAAAAAAACCGGAATGAGAATTCCGGTTTTTCTTGTGAGCCCGCTGGGGGCTCGTGGTCCAAGCAACGATTACGCTAGGAAGCGATTACGCTGATTTGTTAGCCTTGCGACGGACGGCAGCCAAGCCGGCCAGTGCCAAACCAAACAATGCAATCGAACCTGGCTCTGGAACCTGAGTCACGGTGGGCGTGAAGGTGTAAGTCACGAGGAGGTTGTAGCGCGCTTGCGTTGTGATGCTGGTCAAGAGGTTGCCGTTATCGGAACCGACTGTACCGGTGCCTACCGCGAGCACGTCGTAGCCTGCGCTACCTAAGGTGCCGGCACCAATCAGGTTGGCCAACGAACCGCCGGTCAACGTGATGTTCCCAGCGTTGGCTGCTGTCAGATTACCGAAGTCTTTGCCGGACGTGCCTGCAAAGTCCGAAACACCGTCATAAGCCGTTGCGGCAAAAGATGCGCCGGTGCCAGTGATCACGGTGGTCAGAAGGTTTACCGCGCTCAAACGGAAAAACATTCTTGCGCCGAGCGTCGGAGTCAACGTGTCTGCCGTTCCGCCAAGGTTCTCAGCCTCTCTTAACGTTTTGCACGATGTCGTCGGAAAAGCAAACGTCGCGCTAGTCAACGTGCCCTGTGTTGGGTTGAACTTGATGGCGCTAAGCGCGTGGACCCCGTTTGTCGTGAGCAAGCCGAAGGAGTCAGTGGTCGTGACGGTGTCCGCATTCGCACCGGCTGCCAACGCCATGCCGGCGAGGAGAGTCGTGAGTTTTTCATGGTGATGTTTCCTTAAATAAGGTTTTAGGTTTTTCAGTCCGAGTAGGCAAACGGAGCTTCACCTACACGGAATGAACTCAAGTCAGTTTCGTGCCAGGTTTGCGATTTTGACAAAGCTACATGTAACTCAATAGGTTACAGGTTCATTGAAATTTTGTTCTTAAGACGGTGTAAAAAAATCGACACATTTTTTGGAGTTTATGAAGTGTGCCTTGCAGGGCGTGGCCGGTCTGGCTTACTTGGGGCTGTGAATCGGGGCTGTGAATGGGGGGCTGTGAATTTGTACACAAAATCCGGTGACGGCGGTCGGTTTCCCCCCACCTCACAGTACTCGTCGCCTCGATAGAACCAAAAGCTTGGGGGCGACGAAGACTTCAAAAAGAGTCCAAAAACCAGCGAGTTGCGAATTCTGTATTTAGAATACATAATCTTGGGCATGCCATCTCAGCTCATCAAAATTGAGTCCTCACCCGACCTGGTTGACCAGGTCTATCGCAGCCTGCTGGACGCGATCAGCGACGGCTCCATGGCGCCCGGCTCACGCATCATGCAGGAGGATATTGCCGCGCAGCTGGCGGTGTCGCGCCAGCCAGTGCTGCAGGCTTTGCGGCTGCT
>JANYJD010000311.1 GCA_025358555.1 Rhodoferax sp. | reverse complement strand
CCTGCCATGGCAGCGTGGTCTGGTGCTGGTGCAGGCTGGCGTAGTAGCCTTGCAGGGTGTGGACCACGGCACGTGCGGTGCCGCCGGGGAAGATGGCGATGCTGAATCCGCGTGATTGCAACTCGGCTGCGCTTTGCACGGGCGTTTTGCCGCCTTCGACCATGTTGGCCAATAGCGGGATGCGGCCACCAAATTGTTTGCAGGCAACGTCCATCTGCTCTGGCGTGCGCAGGGCTTCGATGAACAGCGCATCGACCCCGCATTCAAGGTAAGCCTCAGCACGCTCCAACGCGGCATCAAGCCCCTCCACGGCCACCGCATCGGTGCGGGCCAGGATCAGCGTGTCTTGCGAGGTACGGGCGTCCAGCGCGGCTTTGAGCTTGCCGACCATCTCTTGCACCGGCACCACCGCCTTGCCGTCCAGATGGCCGCAGCGCTTGGGGAAGGTCTGGTCTTCGAGCTGGATAATGGCCGCGCCCGCGCGCTCAAAGCCCTTCACTGTGCGCATCACGTTGAGCGCATTGCCAAAGCCGGTATCCGCATCGACGATCACCGGCAGGCGCACCCGCTCGGTGATGCGGGCCAGTGTGTCTGCCACTTCGGTATAGGTGGTCAGGCCCACATCGGAGCGGCCAAGCCGGGTGTAGGCGATGGATGCGCCTGAAAGGTAAAGCGCTTCAAAGCCCGCCTGCTCTGCAATCAGCGCGCTTAACGCATCGTAGACGCCGGGGGCGAGCACGATGGCGGGTTGGGCCAGGCGCTGCTTCAGGGTCGGGTTCACAAGATTGTTCATGGTGCTATTGCGAAAATGATGCTTTGGACTCTGCCGCTCTTGGCGACACCCTCTGGCTTGCCGTCTGCGCCGCAATGTAGCCACCCGCCACGGCGCTGAGCAGGCCGTTGCCCGAGAGGTAGCCCCACACCGCGTTGCCCGACACGCCGCGCGCCGCGCCGCCGGCTGCCAGCAGGTTTGCGAACGCGGTGCCGTCTGCGCGCAGCACGCGGCATTGCGCATCAATGTCCAGGCCACCCTGAGTGTGAAACAGCGCGCCGGTAACCTTCACGGCGTAAAAAGGCGGCTCCAGCACGCGTTTGAACACTCTGTTGTGCTCATTTCGGCCGGCAGGAGGGCAATTTAGGCCTCTAGCCCTCGTCCCATATGCATGGACAGCTTCTGATTTAATAGCATTACATGAAATGGCGCCGCAGCCGATCAACCGGGCCAATGCCTGCGCATCAGCACATTCTTTCACCGCGCCCACGCGCTCGGCATCGCAGAAATCCGGGAAGCTGCGGGCCAGCTTGAGGATTTCACCGTCAAACACGTTCCAGGCCACGCCACCCGGCTGGGCCAGCACGTAAACCGCCGCTTCTGAATACCCCTGCGTCTCGTCATGAAAGCGTTCACCGTTGCTGTTCAACTGCACGCCGCCTTCCATCATCAGCGCCCAGGTGATCAGCGCACCATGCGGCACCGCCCAAGAGCCGTGACCCTGGTAGCCACCCAGATCGGCCAGGCGTGCGCCCACGGCCATGCCCCAGGCAATCGCGCTGCCGTCGTTGCCAGTGTGCCCCGCAAACGTCGCATCACGCATCGTGGGCAGCAGCTCGCCCACCATCTGGGCATTGCCGCCAAAACCATTGCAGGCCAGGATCAGCACGTCGCAGCTCACGTGATCCATCGTGCCATCAGGCCGCTGGTAACCCACGCCGCAAATCTGGCCATCCGCGCCCTGCCACAGTTCACGCACCAGCGCCTCGGTGACGAGAGGAACGTTGACAGACGCCACCGCTTGCAGCAGGCGCGCCATCAAACCCGCACCGGTTTTCTCGGGCACGGTGTGCATGCGGTACGTGCTGTGGCCGGGGTACAGAAAGCCGCCAAGCACTTCAAACTCGATAGCATGCTTGGCTTGCAGGGCGTCCACCGCCAAGCCGATGCTTTGTGAATAGGCATCCACCAGATGCGCCGCCGCCGTGCCATGCGCCTTGGCCTGGATGTCCGCCGCAAAGCGCGCGGGGCTGTCAGCAATACCCATGGCTTTTTGCACCGCCGTGCCCGCTGCCGGGATAAAGCCCGATGAGAGCGCGGTAGACCCGCCGGGCGAGCCATCGCGCTCAAGCAGCACGCAGTCCACACCGGCATCGCGCAGCATCAGCGCCGCAGTGAGGCCGCAGGCACCTGCGCCGACGATGGCCACGGGCACGTGGGGCGCGTCTGCAGGCGGACGACCTTGGATGACGGAACAGTTCACAACGCCAAGGCCTTGAACCGACTGTGTGAGAAAACGTGCATCACGCATCTGTCACTTTGCAACGGTCTGTGCACTGTATCTTTCCCTTTGGTGCAGGATGCTGGCAATCGTTGAGGTGTCGGTGAGTGGGTCGTAGCCATAGAAAGCCAGATAGCCACTGGCACCAAAGTTGATGACCAGTTTGCGGATGTCCTTGCGCCCCGCCACGAGCGGGCAGCCCTGTGGCATCGTTTGCAGAATATCCAGCGACAAAAGGATGGTGTCGATGGCGCGGTCCGCAATGGCAACATCGTGTTGGGCAAGAAATTCGTAAAACCGCGCCAAATCCAAATTGGCCCGTGCCGATCGCTTACGTGTGACATGCGGGCATTTTTGCACTGCGGTCTTTCCGCACCGCTTTGGCCCAAACTTTGACTTCATCCAGCGTCGTGTGCAAGCCAGTTTTTTTGTAATTGGCCAGCGACGCTGCCGCAGCTTCGATGGCAGCCTGCTCGGCCTCCTCGTCTTCAATGTAGCGCTGTATGGCCTCTTTCATCAAGAAGTGAGGGGTGCGATGCTTGGCCACTGCGAGGGCCTTCAGACTCTGGCGCTCACCGTCTTGCAGCTTCACAGTGACATTGACCGAGCGGGGGTTTTCAAGTGCAGTTGGCATGATGATTACTTTTCAATGACAGGTAATGACTTTGTAAATCCGTTCGTTTGCGCATCAAGCGGTCGGGCGGTGCAAATACTGCCCGCGCGGCTTGCCAACGACGCCCCGCGCATGGTCATAAATCAGCTCGCCGCGCAGCCAGGTTTCTTCGATTCGGGCCGACAGTTCCAGCCCCTCAAATGGCGTGTAGCCCTGGGTTGATGGCGAGTCTTTTGCGTGGATGGTCCAGGTCCTGGATGGGTCTACGAGTGCGATGTCGGCATCAAAGCCTGCGGCGATATCGCCCTTGCGGTTCAATCCGTAGCGTTGCGCCGGGTTCCAGCTCGTGACCCGTGCCATGTGGTTGTAGCCCATGCCACGACGGGTGCCCTCGCTCACCAGCGCGGGCAGCAAATATTCGGTGCCGCCAAAGCCGCTTTTTGCAAGCCAGATATTGCCGAAGTAATTTTTGGCAGGCTGTTTCCCCCCGAGGTCAAACATTGTCGAACCCGGCACCTTCATCTCCTGGCGGCAGCAGGCGTGGTCGCTGGCCACCCAATCCAGTTGACCGGCCAAGAGCGCCTCCCACAAAAACTCAACGTCTTCGCGCGGGCGAATCGGCGGGTTGACCTTGGCCAGCTCAGCGGCCTTGCTGGTGATGTCCAGCATCAGGTGGCCAATGGTGACCTCGCGTTTGAAGTCGATGTGCGGGAACACATCGGCCATCATCATCGCCGCTTGCACTGCCTTGCGGGAGCTTAAATGCAGCAGGTTGATGTTGGGCAGCGCCGTCTCATTGGCCAGGTAGCTGGCGATGAACACCGCCAAGCCTTCCGAGTGCTGCGGGCGCGACGCGCTGTAGGCGGCGAGGCCCATACCCGGTTTTTGAAACGATTTATCTTTCTCGACAATTTTGGTGTAGGCCGTCATCACCTCCGCAGTCTCGCAGTGCAAGGAGAGCGATATCTGCCGCGCCAGATGTGGCATCTTCTCGCGCGCGGCCTGCACCGCGCGCATGATGAATTCAAAGTGCGCGTAGTCGTAGCGGTCTTCGTCGCCAATCATCAAGAACTCTTTTTGCGAATTGGACGCGCCATGCAGTCCGTGCGAGCCGTAGAACATGAAAATCTTGAAGCTAGCCACGCCAAACTTCTCGATCAGCTCGGGGATTTCCTTGATGTGCGTGCCGTCCATGGGCGCGAGGTGAAAGCCGTAGTCCACATGGAAGCGGCCTTTGGACGTCTTCAGCACCTCGGGGTAGAACTTCTTGTACGGCCCGCCCTTGTTCAGGTAGTACTGCCCGGTGCGAAAGTAGTTCAGGCTGCTGGTCACGCCGCCCATGGCTGCGGCCTTGCTCTCGCTCACCGCGTCCTCGATCAGCGGCGAGTAAATGCCGCTGTGCATATGGGCGTCCACCACGCCGGGAAAGGCCATGCGGTGCTGGCCGTCGTGCACGGCCTTGGCGCGAGTCACATCAATACCCGGGGCAATCAGCGCGAACTTGCCGTTGGCGATGGCGATGTCGCTGTCAAACACCACATTGCCGTGGGGCCGCACCACGCGCACGTTTTTAATCAATAGATCGAACTCGGGTTTGCTCATGTTTTCTCCAGTCTTGAGATTTAAAGGATTGCGCGAGAAGATAGCGCCCGCTGTTTGAGGTGATCATTCAACGGTGATCTTCCCTGCCTTGATGATCGGCGCCCATTTGCGGTTTTCGCCTTGAATGAACGCCACATACTCAGCCCCGCCCAACGCCAGCGGAGTCATGCCCAGCTCCGTCAGGCGGGCCTGCATGTCGGGCGCGTTGATGATGGCCTGCACCTCGGTCTGCAGGCGCTGTGCAATGGTGCCGGGCAAGCCTGCGGGGGCCGATATGCCAAACCATGCGCCGCCCGTCACACCCGGCACAACTTCATTCAACGCAGGCACATCTGTAAAGGTTTTGCTGCGCTTGTCACCACTCACAGAAAGCAAGCGCAGCTTGCCGCCACGCACGTAGCCGGTGGCCGTGACCAGGCTTTCGAACATGCCATCCACCTGGCCGCCGATCAAATCCGTGATCGCCGGGCCGGAGCCTTTGTAGGGCACGTGAACCATGTCAATGCCCGCCGCCTGTTTGAGCAATTCGCCGGTTAAAAAGCCCGCGCTGCCGACCCCGGCAGACGCGTAGTTCATCACGCCGGGGTTGGCGCGCGCCATGGCAATGAATTCAGTCATGGTTTTGGCGGGATGGTCGGCGCGCACCACAAAGCCATTGGGAAACGTGCCGAGCAGCGCCAGGTGCGTGAAGTCCTTGATGGTGTCATACGGCACGTTGCTGCGCATCAGCGGGCCTGGTGCGATGGCCGGGTTGGCGGCTACCACCAGGGTGTAGCCATCAGGCGCAGCCTTGGCGACGAAGTCAGTGCCCAGCAGCGAGCCGACGCCGGGTTTGTTGTCGATTACCACGGGGGTCTTGAGTGCGTCTGACAGGCGCTGGCCAATCAACCGCGCCACGACATCGGTTGAGCCGCCCGGCGGGAACGGAACAACCAGTTTGATCGCGCGATTTGGGAAACTTTGCGCAAACGCCGCTGGCAACGCGGCCCATGCAACGGGACCTGCCAGCGCATGGAAAAAGACCCGGCGCGTAAACTGATCAGCCATGACTCCTCCTCCCGTTCATTCGAAAACCGGCAACCCTCACTTCAAAGACGCGCAAGTGCTGATCGCAGGCGCGGGCCCGGTTGGCCTCACCGCCGCGCTGGTGCTTGCTCATGCCGGTGTGCCGGTGCACGTGCTGGAGGCCGCAAGCAGCATCACCGAAGACTTGCGCGCATCGACCTTTCACCCGCCCACGCTGGACCTGCTGGACGCCTACGGCATCACGCCAACCCTGATTGCGCAAGGCCTGGTCTGCCCGCACTGGCAGGTGCGCCTGCACCCCAGTGGCGAGCACGCCCGGTTCGATTTGTCGGTGCTGGCCGACGTGACTGCGCACCCCTACCGCCTGCAATGCGAGCAGTACAAGCTGTCGCGGGCGCTGATGGCGCGCTTGGCCGCGTACCCGCACGCACAAGTAAGTTTTGGCGCGAGTGTTGAGGCCGTGACGCAGGATGCGGAAGGGGTGTGCGTACAGGTGGCCTCGCAGGACGGAGCCTTGCAAGCAGCATGGCTGATCGGTGCCGACGGTGCGCGCAGCATCGTGCGCAAAGCCGTTGGCATCAGTTTTGAAGGCGAAACCTACCCTGAGACCACGATCCTGGCCACCACCGATTTCCCGTTTGAAGACCATTTGCCCGGCCTGTCCAACGTGACCTACTGCTGGCAGGCGGGTGCGGGCAATTTCAGCCTGCTCAAGGTGCCGGGCCGCTGGCGCGTATCGATCTACCCGGATGAAAAAATCTCGATTGATAACGCGCTGAAACCCGAAGCTATCGAGGCGGCATTGCAGGCAATTGTGCCGCAACCCAGGCCCTACAACGTGTTTGAAATTCGCCCCTACCGCGTGCACCAGCGGATTGCCAGCAGCTACGGCGTGGGCCGCGTCTGGCTGGCCGGCGACGCGGCGCACGTCAACAGTCCAGCGGGCGGCATGGGCATGAATGGCGGCGTGCATGACGCGATCAATCTTGCTGAAAAACTGGTGCAGGTGCTGCGCGGCGAACCCGCCAGTTTGCTGCAACTTTATGAGCAACAGCGCCGCCCGGTCGCGCTGGACCAGATCCTCAAACAGGCTGACGCCAACCGCGCCCGCATGCGTGAGCGCGACCCCGCTTTGCGCCTGACCGCGCTGCGCAAGCTGCAGGCAATCGCCAGCGACCCGGCCGCACTGCGCGCGCACCTGCTGCGCACCTCGATGATTGAAGGGCTGCGCCAGGCG
>JANYJD010000170.1 GCA_025358555.1 Rhodoferax sp. | reverse complement strand
TCAGGCGTAAACCTCGGCGTCGGGGTCGGTCGCTTCCAGCTCGTAGCTTGCCGCCACCATGGCCAGGCGGCCAATCACGCCGTACATGTAGAAGCGGTTGGGCGCGCTGGCCCCCGGTTTCATGCCCGGCTGGGGTAAGTGCGTACCCTCAGCGAAGGCCAGCGGGACGTATCTGGATCCGGGCGCACTGAGGTTTTCGTCCACGCCGCGCTCCGCATGGATGCGGTAGAAACCGCCCACCACGTAGCGGTCCATCATGTACACCACCGGCTCGGCCACGGCATCGTTCATGCGTTCGTTGGTCAAGACGCCCTCTTGAATGATGACGTCATGGATTTGCTGGGCGTCGTTGATCGGGCCATTTTTGTTTTTGGCATGGCGGTTTGCGGCGTCCAGGTCTTTCACGTCGCGCACCGTCATAATGCCCATGCCGTCGGTGCTGCCGTTGTCGGATTTGACAACAACGAACGGCTTCTCGTTGATGCCGTATTCCTTGTATTTCTTGCGGATTTTGGTAAGCAGGGCATCGACGCTGCTGGTCAGGTCGTCAACGCCCGATCCCGTGTCAAAGTTCACCTCGCCGCACTTGTCAAACATCGGGTTGATGAGCCACGGGTCCACCCCCAGCAGCTTGCCAAACCGCTTGGACACTTCTTCGTAGCTCTTGAAATGCGTGCTGTTGCGCCGCACAGACCAGCCCGCGTGCAGTGGCGGCAGCAGATATTGTTCATGGATGTCTTCCAGAATGCCAGGGATGCCGGCCACCAGATCGTTGTTGAGCAAGATGGTGCAAGGGTCGAAGTCTTTGACGCCCAAGCGGCCCCGGCCCCCGCCTTTTTTGCGAATCACGGGCTCAAGCGTTACGGTATCGCCGTTGGGTAAATTAATGATGGTGGTTTTTTTGATCTCGGGGTCAATGGAGCCCACGCGCACGTTCAGGCCGGCCATCTGAAAAATGCGCTGCAGCTGCGCCACGTTGCTCAAGTAAAACGTGTTGCGCGGATGGTTTTCGGGAATCAGCAGCAGGTTGCGAGCCTCGGGGCAGATTTTCTCAATCGCGCCCATCGCCGCCTGCACGGCCAGCGGCAGCATGGGCGTGGTCAGGTTGTTCCAGCCGCCCGGGAACAGGTTGGTGTCCACCGGGGCGAGCTTGAAGCCGGCATTGCGAATGTCCACTGAGGTGTAAAACGGCGGCGTGTGCTCCATCCATTCCAGGCGAAACCAGCGCTCAATGGCCGGCATGGAGTCCAAAACGCGTTGCTCTAGTTCGTTGATGGGGCCGGTGAGCGCGGTGACGAGGTGGGGAACCATGGGATATTTTTTTAATGACAGAGGGAATGTAGAAACGTTTTCAGCAGTATCAGCGCTAGTCAGAGATTAGGGCAACCGCTAAAGTTTCAATGCATGGCCTGAATCACCGCGGATTCGCCCCAAACGGTTCAAAACATCGGGAATTTCGGTAAAAACAGCCTGTAGCCCTCGTTCTGTATAAATAGTTTGCTATTTATTTAGAACTAAACTGCCCATGCCAATCTGCCCAAGCTGCCGAATCTGCCAAATCTGCGTTTGCCTAACCCTCAGCCCCGCAATTCCCCGTTGCCCAAAACCACATACTTCAGCGACGTCAGCCCCTCAATGCCGACCGGCCCGCGCGCGTGGAATTTGTCGGTACTGATGCCAATTTCAGCCCCCAGGCCGAACTCAAAACCATCGGCGAAGCGGGTGCTTGCATTCACCATCACGCTGGCCGAATCAACCTCGCGCAAAAAAGCCTGGGCATGCATGTGATCGCGCGTGATGATGGCGTCTGTGTGGTGGCTGCTGTATTGGTTGATGTGCCAGATGGCCTCATCCACGCCCGCCACCACCT
Organism: Rhodoferax sp.; assembly: GCA_025358555.1. Taxonomy (GTDB): domain Bacteria; phylum Pseudomonadota; class Gammaproteobacteria; order Burkholderiales; family Burkholderiaceae_C; genus JANYCG01. The sequence continues at coordinate 2,434 of JANYJD010000170.1, read as the reverse complement.
TGATGCTGATGATGGGGGCCAGGTATTCCTCGTACCAGTCTTGCTCAGTGGCGCGGCGCAAGTTGGCACCCATCAGGCGAGCCGAGGCTTGCAGCGCAGCGGGTAACGCGGCGGATAGGGCAGCAGATAACGCTGCGGGTTGGGAAGGCGCTTCAACCATCACGCCATCCACCATGCCGGCCAGCTCGCCGTGGACAAGGTCTTGCCCGCCTTCGAGGGTGCGCAGAATGTCCAGCGCTTCGGGGTCGCAGCGCATTTCCACGCCCTTGGCTGCGTAGATGGCCGCGATTTGAGGCAGGAACTCGGCCGCCACACCGCGCGCCACCAGCAGCCCCTCAGACGCGTTGCAGGGGCTGTATTTATTGGTCTTGGCATTGTCGGCCACGGCCACCGCCATCGCCATGTCGCACGGGTCATCCACATACACGTGGCAGTTGCCGTCCAGATGCTTGATGACCGGCACGCGGGCGTCGCGGCTGATGCGCTCAATCAACCCCTTGCCGCCGCGCGGGATGATCACGTCCACAAACTGCGGCATGGTGATGAGCTGCCCCACCATCTCGCGGTCGGTGGTTTGCACCAGCTGCACGGCGTCCGTCGGCAGGCCGCTGGATTGCAGCGCGAGTTGCACCAAGAGCGCCAGCGCCTTGTTGGATTCAATCGCCTCAGAGCCGCCGCGCAAAATGCAGGCGTTGCCGCTTTTGATGGACAGGCTGGCCGCTTCAATCGTCACGTTGGGGCGGCTCTCAAAAATCATGCCAAACACGCCAATCGGCACGCGCATCTGCCCCACGCGGATGCCGCTGGGCTGCTGCTTCATGCCGATGATTTCACCAATCACATCCGGCATGGCGGCGAGTTGCTCACAGCCCTGGGCGCAGGTTTCAATCACCTGGGGCGTAAGCTTGAGGCGGTCCACCAGTGGCGCGGCCAGACCGGCGGCTACCGCACGGTCAATGTCCTTGGCGTTGTCTGCCTGCAGGGCTTGCACGTTGGCGCGCAGCAGGGCGGCCAGCTTGAGCAATGCTGTGTTTTTTGTAGCTGTTTGTGCTCTAGCCATAAGGGCTGCAGCAGCTTTTGCCTGCAAACCCAGGGTTTGGGCGTATTCAGCGATGTTGAGCGCGTTCATGCGCCATCTTCTCACGGCAAGGCCGGCGAGGCTACAGCAGCCCCAAATCAGGCAAGCGGCAACACAATCACAGGCGACTCGCGACTAAACTCATGGGCAGAACACTCACATTTCATCATCAGGCCTGTCATAAAAGCGAGCGCCGCGCTCGCCACGGTTCTCGCCCTGCTGGGCGGCTGTGCCACGCCTGAAGCGCTTGACCCGGCTTTTTTTGAGGTCGATGCGGGTCGCCTGCCAGCCGCCGACGTGACCCTCAACATACCCGGCCTCGGCCCTTGTACCGACAACCCAGTTACCGGGTTGTTTCAATCCCCCGGATCTCTGGGTATCTATAACAGCGCAAAAACTAACGCTGCGACATTGGCGCAGCTTGTCGCGAACAACACTTCATCGTCGTTGGGTGTTAGCAATCGCGGCACTAAAGTCGATAATTCCCTTGCGGTTCTGAAGACGACGACGTCAAGAATGACGGCGATTATTATTGAAGTGGCGCGGCTCTCGACGCCGGATGATGACATCGTACATGCGAGCGGCGCTACGGCACGTGCCGCTAACGGCATACGCGCCGGCATCAACGCCTTCATAAACCAATAACGCCATGGAACTCAAAATGTTAAAACAACTTTTAAAAGCGCTCACGGTTTCGGCCACGTTCTTGGTTAGCACCATAGCTTTTTGCCTGGAGAGCGGAGGTGGCACAATTGCCGTGACCCCTTCACTCTCACCGGATGCAAGACAGATCGTCTTTGCGGCTGATTTCGCCAGCCCTGATAGCCAGCTTCACTTATGGCTCGCAAACATTGATGGAAGCGGACTTCGCGCCCTTTCTACAAGCCGTTACGCAAAAATTGATGAGGAACCGTCCTGGTCATCGACTGGAGTGATTGCATTCTCCTCAAATGACGGTACGAGCAGCAACATCTGGTCAGTAGTCCCTGATGGCTCACGTCTCGTCCAGCTTACGTCTGGCAGTTCTAACCACTTGCCGACTTGGTCTGCTGATGGACGCAAAATTGCGTTCGTTTCTGACCGCAATGGTACGAACGACATCTGGATCATGAACGCCGATGGCTCTGGTCAAACGCGCCTGACTACACTGGCCGGAGAAGAAAACCATCCTAGTTTTTCACCTGATGGATCGGCAATAGTTTTTTCAGAAACTCAGAACGACACGGCAAGCCTCATGGTTGTCAACGTTGATGGATCTGGTTTACGGACTTTGACCAGCGGTCAGTACAAGGATTGGAATCCATCATGGGGGACTCGCGGTATTATTTTCTCGTCAAATAGGGACGTGACTTCAGA
>JANYJD010000157.1 GCA_025358555.1 Rhodoferax sp. | reverse complement strand
CGGCAGGACGCGCTGTCGAATTTATTGAACATCATTGGACGGCGCAGCGGCGCGCGCGCCATCATCAAAGTGGGTTGACACCGCATGAAATTTCTTTGCCCGCCGCATTTGCCAAACAGCCTTCCAGGATTGCGGTTTGATATTAAATTAATAGCTAGCTATGCACTATTGACGTGGGCTACAGGCCAATTTTCCTCTCAATCGTGGGCACAGCCGTCCATCATGCAACCAATCCAGGCCAGCCCGGCGCCTGCGCCGCCTGCTTTCGTGATGCCGCAGACCATCACAGCAAACCCGGCAACGCTGCCAGGCGCAATGCCCGGCCCCGCTCCCTTTGCGCCGCCGCCCGCCGCTGCCGCACCCAGGCCGTTGCAGTCGTCGGGCATCGAGGCTCTGATGACGGCGCGCCGGGGCGAGGCCCTCACACTGAATTTTGTCAATGCCGAAATCGAAGCAGTGGCCCGCACCATGGCCACCATCACCGGCCGCAACGTGGTGGTGGACCCCCGCGTCAAGGGCGTGATGACGCTCACCACCGAGCGCGCGGTGTCCCCCAGCGTGGCTTACAACCAGTTTCTGGCCACGCTGCGCCTGCAGGGCTTCACTGTGGTGGAGGCCGCCGGGCTGGACAAGGTGGTGCCCGAGGCCGATGCCAAGCTGCAAAGCGGCGCCGTGACGGTGGGCGATGCCTCTGCACGGGCCAGCGGCAGCCAGATCGTCACGCAGATCTTCCGCCTCAATTACGAGTCGGCCAACAACCTGGTGGCGGTGCTGCGCCCGCTCATCAGCCCCAACAACACCATCAATGTCAACCCTGGCAACAACTCGCTGGTGATCACCGACTACGCCGACAACCTGCGCCGCCTGGGGCGCATCATCGCGGCGATGGATGTGTCCAACGCCACCGATGTGGAGATCATCCCGCTCAAGCACGCGATTGCCGGCGACATGGCCCCGCTGGTGCTGCGCCTGATTGAAGCCCCGGCCGGCGCGGCGGTGGCCGGCCAGGGCGGCGACGCCTCGTTTCGCACCACGCTGGTGGCCGAGCCGCGCTCCAACACGCTGATCTTGCGTGCCGCCAACCCGGCGCGCGTGGCGCTGGTGAAGGCGCTGGTGGAAAAGCTGGATCAGCCAACCAACCAGGGCCCCAACGGCGCGGGTGGCAATATTTACGTGGTGTACCTCAAGAATGCCGAGGCGGCCAAGCTGGCCGTGACGCTGCGCGCCGCGCTGGGTGGCGGCGGCGGCGGTGGCGGCAGTGCAGCGCCCGCCACGCCCACGCCGTTCACCCTGCCGGGCGCCACCGGCGCGGCGGCAGCGTCCACCGCCGGGCAAAACTTTGGCCAATCGGCGCAGCCGTCCACCGGCGGGCAAATACAGGCCGACCCGGCAACCAACTCGCTCATCATCACCGCGCCCGAACCGCAGTACCGGCAACTGCGCGCTGTGATCGACAAGCTGGATGTGCGCCGCGCCCAGGTGTTTGTGGAAAGCCTGATTGCCGAGGTCAACACCGACAAGGCGGCCGAGTTTGGCATCCAGTGGCAAGGCGCTCTGGGTAAGAGCGGCGACGGGGCGATTGGCCTTCTGGGCACCAATTTCAGCATTGGCGGGGCCAACATCATTTCGCTGGCCACCGGCGGCGGCGCTGTCCCGCCCAGCACCGGCCTGAATGTGGGCGTGGCCAACCGCACCAACGGCATTTACGTGCTGGGGTTCCTCGCGCGCTTTCTGCAAAGCAATGGCGACGGCAACGTGCTGTCAACGCCCACCATACTGACCTTGGACAACGAAGAGGCCAAAATCGTCATCGGGCAAAACGTGCCCTTCGTCACCGGCACGTTCACCAGCACCGGCGGCGGCGCCAACCCGGTGAACCCGTTCCAGACGGTTGAGCGCAAAGACGTGGGCATCACGCTCAAAGTCAAGCCGCAGATCAGCGAGAACGGCACCATCCGCCTGTCCATTTCGCAAGAGGTTTCCAGCGTGCAGGCCTCCACTGTCAACTCGGCCAATGGCCCCACCACCAACAAGCGCTCCATCGACACCAATGTGCTGGTCAGTGATGGCTCCATCGTGGTGATGGGCGGCCTGCTGTCGGACGAGTACTCGGGCAACCAGGAAAAAATCCCGGTGCTGGGCGATGTGCCGCTGTTTGGCAACCTGTTCAAGACCGAGACGCGCAGCCGCAAGAAAACCAACCTGATGGTGTTTTTGCGGCCCATGGTGGTGCGTGACGCCAATGGCACCGACGCGCTGTCGCTGGACCGGTATGACCTGATGCGCGCCACCCAGGAATTGTCCCAGCCCGCGCCCAGCAGTGCCGTGCCGGTGAATGATGCGGCCGTGCTGCCCGCGCCGCTGGTGCGCCCGCCGGGCACGGCACCTGCGATTCAAAAATAAGTCATGCGATGACGACACGGTTTCCGCTGCCCTACGCCTTTGCCCGCACCAACCAGCTGCTGCTGGAAGACCAGGCCGGCGAATTCACGCTGTGGCTGCATCCGGCATCCAGCAGCGCGGCCGTGAGCGAAGTGGGCCGCAAGTTCGCGCTGCACAAGGTTGAGACGCAAGCCGCAGACGCGCTCATCCAGCGCATCAGCGCCGCCTACGCGCAGGGTGAGAGCAGCGCTGCCACGGTGGTCAGCGAGGTTGAAAGTGACGCCGACCTCACCCGCATGATGCAGGACCTGCCGGCCATTGAAGACCTGCTGGAAACATCGGACGACGCGCCCATCATTCGCATGCTCAATGCCCTGCTGACGCAGGCCGCGCGCGACGGCGCCAGCGACATCCACATCGAGCCGTATGAGCGCCATTCCAGCGTGCGCTTTCGCGTCGACGGCACGCTGCGTGAAGTGGTGCAGCCCAACCGCGCGCTGCATGCCGCCTTGATCTCGCGCCTGAAAATCATGGCCGAGCTGGATATTTCTGAAAAGCGACTGCCGCAGGATGGCCGCATCAGCTTGCGCATCGGCACCCGCGCGGTGGACGTGCGCGTGAGCACCCTGCCCAGCGCGCATGGCGAGCGTGCCGTGCTGCGCCTGTTGGACAAGTCTGAGAGCAAGCTCAACCTGGAAGCCGTGGGCATGCAGGGCGAGGTGCTTACCCAACTGCAAAAACTCATCGCGCAGCCGCACGGCATTATTCTGGTGACCGGCCCCACGGGCTCGGGTAAAACCACCACGCTGTATGCGTCACTGAGCCGTCTGGACGCCTCGCGCAGCAATATCATGACGGTGGAAGACCCGATTGAGTACGAGTTGGCCGGCATTGGCCAGACTCAGGTCAACGCCAAGATCGACCTCACGTTTGCCAAGGCCCTGCGCGCAATCTTGCGGCAAGACCCGGACGTGATCATGATCGGTGAAATCCGCGATTTTGAGACCGCGCAAATTGCCATTCAGGCGTCCCTCACCGGCCACCTGGTGCTGGCCACCCTGCACACCAATGACGCTGCCAGCGCGGTGACGCGCTTGACCGACATGGGCATTGAGCCGTTCCTGCTGAGCTCGTCATTGCTCGGCGTGCTGGCGCAGCGGCTGGTGCGCAAGCTGTGCGGGCATTGTGCAGCCCCCACGCTCGGCACTAAAGTGTCCTCGCTGCCCCACCAGGGGGCTGCTCCGCCTTGGGGCGGCCCTGCGGCAGAGCGCCAGGCTCTGGGCTGCGAACACTGCGGCCACACCGGCTACCAGGGCCGCACCGGCGTATTCGAGCTGCTCATCACCGACGATGCCATCCGCGCGCAAATTCACGGCAAAGCAGCGGAAGCCGACATCCGCACCGCCGCGCTCAAGGGCGGCATGAATTTAATGCGGGATGACGGTGAGCGGCTGGTGCGAAGCGGAGTGAC
>JANYJD010000150.1 GCA_025358555.1 Rhodoferax sp. | reverse complement strand
GTTCTGCAGCACGATGGAAATGCGTCTGACGAGGCTACTTCGGGCTGGCAGTTTCAGAGTCCAAGTGTAAGGCGGTGCCAGCCCATGTGGCGTTGGTTTTCACAGCATGCATCCGGCCACAATTTGCACGAAAAACAAAATGCTATTTTAATAATAGCTTACTATGCATGCAGGACGAGGGCTATAGGCACTTTTCCTTGACCCTTCGGGCAGCGCATCGAACGCGGCGTACTGGTCGCCAAACAGGGTGTCGCCACCGGTGGGCGGAATCACCTCGCCATACAGCACGGTGCCTGCGGGTGGCGATGGCAGAAAGCTCCAGTCGGAATGCCAAGTCTCGGCAAACAGCTTGCTGGCTTCACGCCATCAATTGCACATTGCCCCCCGCTGCCGTGGTGTTCACGGTGATGGTCTGCTCCGCGCAAAAGCGGTGCAGATAGTGCGGCCCGCCCGCTTTGGGCCCGGTGCCGCTCAGGCCCTCGCCGCCAAAGGGCTGCACACCGACCACCGCGCCAATCTGGTTGCGGTTGATGTAGACGTTGCCGATGTGGGCGGCGCGGGCCAATGCCTGCGCGCGTGAATCGATGCGGGTCTGGATGCCCAGCGTGAGGCCATAGCCCAGTTTGTTGATCTCTCCGATCACCGCCATCGGGTCGCTCAACTCCCCCGAGCCCCAGCGCACAATGTGCAGCACGGGGCCGAAGATTTCAGCCGTCACATCGGCAATGCGGTTGACTTCAAAGGCTTGGGGCGGAATCAGATTTGCTATTCTAATTGTATCTGCATGTGCAATGGTGACGGGGGCTATGAGCACTTTTGATGCATTTTTAAGGCGCTGGAGGTGGTTCTGGATGCCTTCAAAGGCTTCTGCGTCAATCACCGGCCCCACATCGGTTGCCAGGTCGGCCGGGTCGCCGCAGACCAACTCTTTCGCGGCACCCTGAATCATCTCAATCACGTGGTCGGCAATGGCCTCATGCACGCACAGCAGGCGCAGGGCCGAGCAGCGCTGGCCGGCGCTTCTGAAGGCGCTTTGCACCACGGCGTCTGCCACCTGCTCGGGCAGGGCCGTGCTGTCCACCAGCATGGCGTTGATGCCGCCGGTCTCGGCAATTAGCGGCACAATGGGGCCGTCTTTGGCGGCTAGCGCGCGGTTGATGATTTTGGCGACTTGCGTGGACCCGGTGAATACCACGCCAGCCACGCCGGGCGCTGCCACCAGCGCCGCGCCCACGGTCTCACCGGGGCCGTGCAGCAGTTGCAGCGCGCCTTCGGGCACCCCTGCGCCATGCAGCAGTTTCACGGCCTCCCACGCAACGCCAGGGGTTTGCTCGGCCGGTTTGGCCAGCACGGTGTTGCCGGTGACCAGGGCGGCTGCGACCTGGCCGACAAAGATGGCCAGTGGAAAATTCCACGGGCTGATGCAGACCCACGGGCCGCGTGCGTTCAGGCGCAGCTCGTTGGTTTCGCCTGTGACGCCTGGCGTCGCTTCCACATGGCTTCCGAATGACGCGCCCGGCATGGCGATGGGTTGCATGATGCGTTCGGCCTCATTGGCGTAGTAGCGCAAAAAATCCACCGCCTCACGCACTTCGCTGACCGCATCGCCCCAGGTCTTGAAGGCTTCCTTGACAAGCAGGGCGCAGAATTTAGGCAACTGCGCTTGCAGCGCGTCAGCCGCATGGCGCAGGATGGCGGCGCGCTCGCCCACAGTCGTTTTACTCCATTTTTTATAGCTGCTTATGCATAGTTCTAAAGGGCTAGAGGCCAATTTGGCATCAAAAACAGGCACAAATGGCACTTTCACGGCCTGGTAGGCCGCCAGCAGCGGTTCGCGCATGCTTTGCACTGTCAGATCCAGCCCCGCGCTGTTTTTCCGCGACGCTCCGAAGATGTCGCGCGGCAATGGTAGGGAAGGCTCGGGGGTCAATCGCAAGGGTGAAATCAGCAACTCCTGCATGCCCACCGATTCATCCGCCAACTGGTGAACGAACGAGGAGTTGGCGCCGTTCTCGAGCAGGCGCCTTACCAGGTAAGCCAGCAGGTCTTTGTGCGCACCCACCGGGGCATACACGCGGCAGGCGATCAGCGGGTTTTTCAGCACCTCGCGGTAAACCCCTTCTCCCATGCCGTGCAGGCGTTGTAATTCAAAAGCGGTGGATGTTGCCCCCACGCTTGCCACTGCGTGTGCTGCGCTGCCCCCCGAGGGGGCCGGGCCTTGCTTGGGGGGGTCCGGCGTGGCGGCGGCTCCAGTTTTAGCTGCCATTTGAAGGATGGCGGCGATGGTGGCGGCGTTGTGCGTGGCGAACTGCGGGTAGATGGCGTCAGGTGCCGCCAGCAGCGCGCTGGCGCAGGCCAGGTATGACACGTCGGTGTGGTGCTTGTGGGTGAACACCGGGTACGCGGGCAGGCCCAGCTCTTGTGCACGCTTGATCTCGGCATCCCAGTACGCGCCCTTGACCAGGCGGCACATCAGGCGCAGCTTGTATTTCCTTGCCATTTCGGTGATGTGCGCTATCAATTCAAGGGCCCGCGTCTGGTAGGCCTGCATCGCCAGGCCGAAGCCGGTCCACTGCGGATGGTGCTGCGCCACTTTGGCGGCCAGTGCCTCAAATACGTCCAGCGACAGCTCGAGCCGGTCTACCTCTTCGGCGTCAATCGTGAGGTTGATGTTGGCTTGCGCCGCCTGCTGGCACAGGCCCCAGACGCGCGGCACCAGCTCGGCCATCACGCGTGCTTTCTGCGCCTCTTCAAAACGCGGGTGCAGCGCGCTCAGTTTGATGGAAATACCGTCATTTAGCTCACAAGCCCCCGTCTGGTGTGCATGAGTAGCTATTGATTCAATAGCATTTTCATAACTTCCCAAATATTTGAGCGCATCATGCCCGGTGCGCGCGCCTTCGCCCAGCATGTCATAGCTGTAGCGCAGATTTTTCATCCTCCGTTTGGCAGACGCCGCCTCGTCCATGGCCTCGCCAATCGTCTGCCCCAGCACAAACTGGCGGCCCAGCAACTGCACTGCGCGCAAGGTCGCAGCCACTACGGAGCGCGCACCCAATTTTGCGAAGATGCCCGTGGGTGCTTCGCCGTCAGGCAAAAACTTCTTGCTCATCGCAATCGCCGTGCTGGACAGTCGCGCCAACGTTTTGTCGCCCACCGCGTCAAAGTCGGCGCGGCCCAGCTGGTCAGCCGTGAGCGCGATGGCGGTCTCGGCGTCGGGCACGCGCAGCAGCGCCTCGGCCAAGCGCATCAGGGCCAGGCCTTCGGCGCTAGAGATCGGGTATTCCTTGAGCAAACTTTCCATCGCCCAGAACGGCGGCGGGTTCTGGCGCACGGCCTGTACCCAGGGCGTGGCCATTTGGGCGGCCTGCGCCCAATTCAAGGCGTTGGCAAGTGTGCCCAGGCGCTGGGCAACGATGTCGTCCTCGGCTCGGTAGGGGTTGGGCAGGCGCATGGCGATGGGCATCATGTTGGTAAAAAACGCCATCATTACCCAGAAGCAGGTGCTTAACTGACTAAATTACGCATAGAAATTAGTCAAATACTGAATAGGCACTAGGTCAACTGGAAGGCCGTGCGGGCAACTCAATGCCAAAGTGCCGTTTCAAAATATCGGCAATATTCTCAAAGCACGAGCCATGGCGCAACACCTGCATCGTCTCGCAGTTCAGCAGCGTGGACGAGGCCTGCCACAGGTGGTATTTCATCAGCCCGTAGTCAATGACCACATCGGCAATCGCGGTGATTTCGGGTTCCATGTCTTCCACGCGAAACTTGGTGCCGTGCATCGACAGGTTGGCCGAGGACCCAAACAGCAGCGTCTGACGCGCAACGCTCAGGCGCGTGATTTCGCGGTGGAATGGCCCGGCGTTGAGCAGCATCAAGAGCGTGTTGTCTTTGGTGCTGCGCTCATATGTGTCTGCGTCCAGCGTGCGCAGCAGCGGGTGGTCGGCGCGGCACGGCGCAATTAGCCCCAGCGGCAAGTCGTAGTCTTGGGTGATGGCCTCTACCACCGCCTTGCCGCGCGCGCTGACCACATGCAGCTCGCGGTGCAGCGCGTCATTGCCCAGCATCGCATTGAGCTTGGCGGGGGCGCGCTTCTTGGTGTCGAAAATCTTCTTCAATGCCGGGCGGCGCGCGGCGATCAGCGAATAGCCCACGTCGTTGGGAAGGATGGCAATGCCGTCGTTTTGCATCACGTCCATCGCGCGCGCGGCATCGGCTTTCAGGTCGAGCAGAGGCATGGTTTAGGGCTCCTTCGGGGCGGCGGGGCGGCAAATCAAGTGAAGCCCTAGTTGCGCCACCAGGTCCAGATCGAACGCGGCTTCTCTCGCCTCGTGGGCTTTTTGGTGCGCCTTGTCGTGCTCAATTTCGCGCAGCGCCAGCCCCAGCTGTGTGCAGCGCTTGCGAAGCCATGCAAGATCCGCAAACTCGAACAGCAACGCGCTGGGCCGCACGCAGGGCGCGTGCTCGTCAAAATCCACGCGCAGCAGGGCGTTGGGCAGCGACAGCACGATGCCGTCGGCGCGTACTTGCTTTGCGCGCGCGCCGCCGGCCAGCAACCGGGCGACCCAGGGACCTGCTTGTTGCCGTGGACCTGAGAAGTGAACTTCAACCACTGCCAGTGCGCCGTTGTCGTGGGTCACCAGTTGTTCGGAGCGCAGCAATTGCGGGGTGCGATGCTCTACCCAGCACAGGTAAGCGGGGTCAGACGCCGTCCACGCATCACCAAAATAGGCAAACTGCGCCAGGCCCTGAACGCCAACTTCATTGACCGGTCGGGCCCAGTTCAAAACCGGCCCCGCCCGTATGCCGTTGGGCACGCAGAGGCTGTGGCACAGCGTGGCATTGCGGGTGCCAAAGGCAAAGATGTGCAAACCAAACCGCACGCTGGGGGCGCTGGCTAGCTGGTGGCCCGCCGCGGGGTCGGTAATCTGCATCAACTCGACATAGCCGTTGCGCAGCATGATGGAGCGTTGCGAGCTGCCCGCCGACACCAATTGCCCGCGCTCATTGGTGCGGGTGTGGTTGGCGCGAGCGGTCTGGGTGAAGCCAAGCTGCGCCAGAAAATCGCAGGTTGCGTCCAGGTCCCGGACGATGAAGCCAACGTGGTCCAGCCAGGTTTCTGGCGTTGTCCGCGTCGAAGCAGCAACCCCCTTGCCGACCGCGCTCATGGTGCACCGCCTTGCGGGTTCGAGTTTGGGTTCGGGCGCGACGTCGCCGCAGCCGCCCCAAATATCACTTTCTTCGCTGCGTGGATGTGCGCCCGCATGGCTGCCTCAGCCCACACCGCATCGCCCGCTTCAATCGCAGCCACCAGGTCCTGGTGCTGCGCGGCACTGCGCGCCAGCGCTACCTGAGTGTATTTGCCAAAGGTCTGCTTGACCAGCGGGATGTGCACCACGGCCACCAGCATCGATGCCAGGCGCTGGTTTTTGCCGGCACCCAGAATCAGCCGGTGCAGGCGGTTGTTGGACTCGGCAATCAGGCGCAAATCAAGCTTGGTAGGCGAGCGTGTCAAAGCCAGAAAAGTGTCGGCCTCGGCGCGCATGGCCTTAATTTCGGCAGGTGACGCGCGCTGCGCCGCGAGTGACGCGCCGTAACCTTCCAGCATGGCGCGCAAATCGAAAATCTCCAGCAGGTTTTCGTCGGTCCAATCAATGACGAGCGCGCCACGGTTGGGGCGCAACTCGACAAAGCCTTCGGCCGCCAGCAGCGTGAGCGCCTGGCGCACCGAGGTGCGCGAGACATTGGCCAGCGCGCATACCTCTACCTCGCGGATGCGGTCGCCGCCGGCAAAACGCCCGCTGCGGATGGATTCGCGAATGGCCTCGCAGGCAACATCAACACTGCTGGCGCTGGCGGGCTCGGCCGAAAGCCCGGCTGCAGGTGCCGGTGTGCCATCAGTCGCCAATTCGGGCGGGGTTTTGGCCACGGGCATCAGCGCCAGTACTCGGGCCGCGAAAAACCCTTGGCCTTGGGATCGGTCTCAATGAACTTGCGGTAGTCGGCCGACTTGTAGGCATCTGCAAGCTGCTTGAGCACCGCGCCGTTGGCCACTTCCTTGCGGGCCACCAGGATGATGCGGTATTGCGCAGCCGGGTCTTCCAGCACCAGCGCCGACGACAACAGCATGCCGGATGCGATGACGTGGTTGCCCAGCACGGCGGCCAGGTCCACCTCGTCAAGCGAGCGCGGAATCTGCGGCGCGTCCAGCAGCACCAGCTTGAGGTTTTTCGGGTTGCCGGTCACGTTTTTCTCAGTCGCGCGGCCCGCCGTGGCGGCAGGGTCCAGCGTGATGAGCCCCTGCTGCTGCAAAAACGCGAGCGATCGGCCCAGCGATGTGGGGTCATTCGGCACGGATACTGATGCGCCCTGGGCCAAGGCTTTCAAGTCGGTGATCTTTTTGGAGTACAGGCCCAGAGGCGCGCTGGGCACCTGCAGCACCTCCACCAAGTCGCCCTTGTATTGGGCATTGAATGTCTCCAGAAACGCGCGGTTCTGGAACACATTGGCATCCAGGTTGCCGTCCATCAAGGCAGAGTTGAGCTGGATGATGTTGGAGAACTCGGTAAGCAGGACCTTGACACCGGCACGCTCCAGCGCAGGCTGCACGCCGCGCTTGAACTGATCGGCATAAGGCCCCGGAAAGAAGCCGATGCGCAGTGCGTTTTGCGCCTGCGCCACGCCGCACAGGGCGACTGCGGAAACCAAGAGAACTTTGAACCAACTGCGCTTTTTCATCATCATCTCCAATCAAAAAAGAAACAAGAACTGAATCAACCAGGCGAGACTAGCGCTTGTCCACCTTGCGCGCCAGCCACGCCCCCGCCATCTGCGTGCCTTGAACCAGCACAAACATGATCACCACGCACCACACCATCACCCCGGTCTCAAACCGGTAGTAGCCGTAGCGGATCGCCAAATCGCCCAGGCCGCCTGCACCCACCGCGCCTGCCACCGCAGAATAGGCGATGAAACCGGTGGCGGTGACGGTCAGGCTGCCTACCAAAGCGGGCATGGCCTCGGCAATCAGCACCTTGAAGATAGTGGCCCACGTGGACGCGCCGCAGGCCTGGGCCATGTCAATGATGCCGCGCGGCACGTCACGCAGGTTTTGCTCCACCAGCCGAGCAAAGAACGGAATCACCGCAAACGACAAGGCCACAGCCGCTGCCTTGGGCCCAATGCTGGTGCCTACCACCAGCCGCGAAAACGGGATCAGGATCACCAGCAGGATGATGAACGGAAAAGAGCGCAGCACGTTGACCACGTACCCCACGATGCGGTTGAGCAGCGGGCGCGGGTACAGCCCGGCGCTGCCGGATGTGAAAAGCAACACGCCGAGCGGCGTGCCAATCAACAGCGCACTGGCCATGGTGGCGCTGACCATCAGCAAGGTGTCCAGTGTGGCCTTCCATAGGTCAGGGCCAAACTCGACCAGGGTTTTGAACAGGTCGTTCACGTGCAAGGCCTCCCGTTCATGGCTCTTCCTGCGGCAGGACGGTCTGCTCGGTCCAGCCCTTGGCGGTTTCAAAAAAGAACTTGCCTAGCAGGCTTTGCGGCTGCGGGTTCGCCATGTCGATGCGGTCCACCACACGCCCGCGCTCCAGCACCACGCAGTGCTGGCACAGGTAGCTGGCGACCTTGATGTCGTGCGTGACGATGACGATGGTCATGCCGCGCTCGCGGTTCAACTGCTGCAGCAGCCGAAGGATGGACAGGGCGGTGTGCGGGTCCAGCGCCGATGTGGCTTCGTCGCACAGAAGGATGGTGGGCGAGGTGGCCAGCGCCCGCGCAATCGCCACCCGCTGGCGCTGGCCGCCAGAGAGCTGTGCCGGGTAAGCGTCTTCGCGGTCCGACAGGCGCACCGCCGCCAGCGCCTCCCGCGCCAGTGAGCGGCGCTCATCCCGCGCAACACCGGCCACTTCCAGCGAAAACTCGACGTTGTGCAGGGCGCTTCGGTGCGACAGCAGATTGAACTGTTGAAAAATCATGCCCACGCGCTGGCGCGCCTGGCGCAGGGCACCGTCAGACAGGCCCACCAGTTCCTGGCCGTCGATGCGCACCGAGCCGCCGCTGGGCTCTTCCAGCCGGTTGATCAGCCGCAGCAGCGTGCTTTTGCCGGCGCCGGAAAACCCGAGCAGGCCAAACACCTGGCCGCTAGGGATGGTCAAGTCGGTCGGCAACAGCGCGTCAATGGACTTGCCGGAGGCCGTCTCAAACCGCTTGGAAACCTGGTTCAATTCAATCACGGGCAGCCTGCCTATTCTGCATTGACACGGGTTGAATCGCGCCAGGCGGCTACCACTTCGCCCGCTGTTGGGGTCCACACCTGGCCCAGCGCCAGCGCATGGTCCAGCACGCGCTCAAACATGGCGATGCGCAGCGGCGCCGCCGACACCCAAGGCCGCACGCAGTAGTGGAACAGCCGGGCCGTGGTGTTGCCGTCGCTGTGCAGTTGCGTCAAAGCCTTGAGGAAATGGTCTTCAAACATGTCCAGGTTGCACATGCGGTTGACCAGCACCGTCTGGTCGTCAAAATCGGCCCACAGCGGCAACGCCACCAAGTCGCCCGGGGTCGTCATGGCATAGGGCTGCTCGTCGTTGGCCCAGTCGCACACATAGCCCAAACCGGCCTCGCCCAACAGTTGCGGCGTGCGGGTGGATTCGCCGTACTCGGGGCCAAACCAGCCGGCAGGCTCAATGCCGCAGGCTTGCAGGCGCTCAAGGGTCTCAGCAATGTAGTCGCGCTCTTGCGCAAGGCTCATGGCGCTGGTGATGGGGCGGGACACCGACAAGCCATGGGCCACGAATTCACTGCCTGCGTCCCGCAGATAGCCCACCAGGGATGGGTACAGTTCGGCGGTCAAAACGTCAATGGCGACGCTGGGGCGCAGGCCACGCCGTTTGAGCGCTTCCACCAGGCGGAAAATGCCAACGCGGTGCCCGTATTCACGGGTCGATACGCGCGAGATGTTGGGGAAATCGCGCACCAGGCCGCCGCCCACGCTGTGGATCTGCGGCCAGCCTGCGGGAAGCGGGTCTTCCACTACCTCCAGGTTGATCAGCGGCACCACGGCCAGTCCCCGGTTGCCGGGCCAACGCAGCGGCGCACGCTGCGGCAGCGGGTTCCACGCAAAGTGAGGGTGGTCAACGCCCGGCTTGCGCTGCGCAGCCACGGCGCCGCCGGGAACGGGTTCGGTGGCGCGTGGCCTGGCCACTACCGCCGGTCTGGCAGCCGCCGAAGCGGCAGCCTGCGCGGCGACTTCAGCGCCGTGGCGTACATGCGCGTCGTAATGATGGGCCAGAAAATGCGCCGCAATGTCGTCGCCGGTGGCGTGCCACACGCCATCGTGCCTGCAAATGTGGTCAAGCAATTCACGCAGATGGCCAATGTGGTGCGGCTGGCCAATCTGGTACGGGTGCAAGGCCACGCAAAACACGCGTCCGCCGTCGGCGCTTTCGCTGTAAAGACGGTCAAACGCCGCCTTGCAGGCATCGACAAAGTAGGTGCCGCCATACGGGCGGCCATCCCACAGCGGCGCGTCGTTCAGATCGTAGGAATAAGGCATCGACACCAGGCGACGCCCGGGCACGAGGATCGGCACCGGCACGTCGTCATGCACCCAGTCGGCGTGGTAGGTTAAACCCGCTTCGGCAATCAGCTCAGGCGTGCGCGCGGTGTTGGTGATGGCGGGCGTCAAAATGCCCTGCAGGCGTTGCCCGGTGTGGCGCAGCAGGGACGCGATGTTGTCGGCATAAAAAGCGCGCTCCTGCGCCTGGTCCATGCCGTACAGAAAGCGGGTGTTGTAAATGCCGTGGCTCATCACCGCCCACCGCTGGTCGCGGATGAGCTGGGCGATTTCCGGAAAATGGTCCAGCAGCGCCAGATTGAGCGACACGGTTGGGCGTACGGGGTACTGGTCGAGCAACTCTGTCATGCGCCAGATGCCAACGCGGTTGCCGTAGTCGCGAAAGCCGTATTCACGCACGTCCGGGTGCGATGGCACGCGGTCCCAGGTCTCGCGCCCAACAGCGGGTGGCGGCGTGTACTCGTAAAACTCGACGTTGGGCACGATCCACACGGCCAGCCGTTTGCCGTTTGGCCAGCTCACCGGCGGGCGTGAAGTCACCGGGGCATAGCGGACAAAATCGCGGATGGATTTCATGCGGGCAACCCGATTTCTTCAATACCCGACAGGCTGTCGATGCGTTGCATGGCGTCGAACAGCGCACACCCCTGCGCCTCCTGCACGCCCGCCTGGAGGGTGCAGCCCAAAAACTTGTCCCGCAGCGCTTGCGGCGTCAGTGGCGTGTCGGCGTGGCCGGAGGCCCGGCGGACCTGCGGCGTTGAGACGGCCCGGCCATCGTCCAGCGTGAACGTCACCACGTCAAACGGCGCGGCGTCCCGCCAGGCGGGCTCAAACTCGGCGGTGGTTTCGATGACGACTCTGGCCATGAGCTGCTGGATGACTGCACTTTGCACGACAGCATCGCTAAGCTGGGTAAAGCCAACCGCGTCATGCACCAGCGCGCTCGCAATCGCAAATTCGATGCTGAACTTGGCCTGCAGGGTGTCTTGCGGCAGGTGGTACGGCATGACGGCTGCATGGCGCTCGCTGATGCGCGCCACGATACTTTTCACCCGCTGCGGCTCGATGCGTTCATAGCGGTTCAATGCGAGCACGGCGTCAATCGCGCGCTGCGATGCGCCCACGGTGGGGTATTTTTTGATGTTGAGCCGCATGCTGGCACTGCGCCAGACCATGCCCAGAGCAGGCAAGGTTTCCAGATCGACATTGCCGTTCGGCGACAGCGCACGCATGAGGCCATGGCGGCCCTCCAGTGCGGTGGCGCTTGCAGCCATGCCCGCCGCAGCCAGGCCTGCCGCGTGCAGGCCTGCAGCGGCCGCGCGTCCGCCGTGGTAGGGCTTGGCCATGGTGCCAAAATTCTCAAATACGCCACCCGAATCGGATGCCGCCAGCGCCAGCGCGTGGCGGGCGCGGGTTGCGTCCAGGCCCAGCACCACGGCCGCCGCTGCAGCCGCACCGACAGGCCCCAGCACGGCGGTGGGATGCCAGCCTCGGTCGTAATACAGGTCCTTTTCACGGAGCATCAAGTCGGCCCAGACTTCATAGCCCGCGAGGTAGGCAGCGGCCATGCAAGCGCCGCTGGCACCCGCAGCGTCTGCGGCGGCCAACACGGTGGGCACCAGCACAGCACTGGGGTGGTTCGAGAAAGCAAAGTCGTCATAGTCCAGCGCATGGGCTGCGGTGGCGTTGACCAGGCCGGCCTGCACCATGCTGACACGTTGATGCCCGGTAGCGAGCCGGGACTTGGGGTTTGCGCCTTGGCCCAGCACATACGCTGCCAAGCGCTGCACGGCATCTTCACGCCGACCCGCCAGCATCACGCCAACGCAATCGGTAAAGCCGAGGCGGGCGACCTCCAGAGCGGGCGCAGGAACGACCGCATCACGCCAATTGGCGATGAATTCGGCATAGAGCTGCGTTAGCGGGGCAGGCATGGTGTTTAAGAGTTTTTTGATTTATTGCATGCAAAAAATAATTGAAAAAGCTCCTAAATGCATGCCGTAAATCACTAGCTGACAAACTCGCCTGCACAATTTTCATTGGCAAATCATAAAAATAAAACAAGAACCAAAAAGCGAGAAACAAGAATTTTATTGCTCCGGCGTGTCATTATGCATACAATTTATTTCTTTTGGCAAGAAATTCAAAATGGCTTGTTCAATGGAACTCTGGCAGTTGACGGCCACCGCTGCGTCGGCGCTGATGGCGGGCGGCAAGCTCACCAGCGAGGCTTACACCCAAGCGCTGCTGGAGCGTATCGCGGTGCGCGAACCGCTGGTGAACGCGTGGGCTTACGTTGACCCGGAACATGCGCTGGCGCAGGCAAGGGCGCGTGACCGTGAGCCCCGGCGCAGCCCGCTGCACGGCATTCCGGTTGGCGTGAAAGATGTGATCAATACCCGCGATATGCCCACGCAGCACAACTCGCCTTTGTACCAGGGGCATCGTCCGGGCGAAGATGCCAACTGCGTTGGTGTGCTGCGCGCGGCGGGTGCGGTCATTTTGGGCAAAACCGAAACGCTGGAGTTTGCCTGCGGCGGCCGTTTGCCGCCCACCCGCAACCCGCTTGACCTGGAGCGCACGCCGGGTGGCTCTTCCAGCGGTTCAGGCGCGGCCGTCGCCGATGGCATGGTGCCTTTGGCGCTGGCCACGCAGACAGGTGGGTCCACGATACGCCCCGCGTCGTTTTGCGGCATTTACGGCATGAAGCCGACGTTTGGGCGCATTTCGTTCGAAGGGGCCAAACACTACTCGCCCCACTTGGACACGGTTGGCCTGTATGGCCGCTGCGCGCAGGATCTGTCGATGCTGGGGCAGATATTCCACTTGGCCAAGAGCGAGGAATTGCAGCCATGCCCCATCAAAGGCCTGCGCATCGGGTTGTGCGAAACACCGATGTGGCAAGACGCTGACCCGGACGCACAAGACGCCTTGCACACGGCCGCCCACATGCTGGCCGCTGCCGGGGCCGCCGTGACGCCACTGGTTTTGTCGGACCCCTTCAAACTGCTGACTGAGCAGCATGACAACATCATGCAGGATGGCGGGCGTGGCGCGTTTTTGCCGGAGTATCTGGCGGTGCCAGACCAATTGCATGAGGACTTCAGGAAGAAGGTGGAAAACCAGTTTGACTTCACCGCAGAGCACATGCGAAAGGTGCTTGACGCTGCGGCGCTACGCCGGATCGATTTTGACCGTGCGTTTGGCGATTTTGACGCTGTCTTGACGCTCAGCGCACCCGGTGTTGCCACGGTTGGGCTGGCGTCGCAGGGCCTGGCCACGTTCAACCGCATCTGGACGGCCTTGCATGTGCCGGCCATCAGCATTCCGGGCATGCGCGGCAGCAACGGCTTGCCGATTGGCATGCAACTGGTGCAGCGGCGGTATGAAGACGCCCGGCTGTTGCAGGTGGCGGGTGCTGTGGCCGCCGTGATTGATGCAGGAGCTTGAGATGGAATTGATCAGTCGCGGCCATGAGCCCGGCGTTGAAGTGATTCGGGCAGATGCCCGCAACGCGTTTCGAATCATGAAAGCGGGTGGCGTAGCAATCTTGCCGCTGAGCGTGTCCTACGCGATATTTGCACATACCGCACGCGGCGTTGAGCGCATCTTCGAACTCAAGCAGCGGGCACAGACCAAGCCCAACGGGGTGATCGGAAACTGGGACATTTTTTGTGGAGTCCTGGATACGAACGCGCGTGACAAAGACCTGGTGCGCTGCATCATTCAGGACCACAACCTGCCGCTGTCGGTGATCGCGCCGTTCAAGCCAGAGCACGACTGGTTGCGCACAGTCGAGTTCGGTGGCTTGCGGCGCGCCACCAAAGGCAACACCATGGATTTGCTTCTCAATGCTGGCGCGCTGCACAACGAGTTGGCCCGCATGAGCTGGGAGTCGGCGTCGCCCCTGATGGGTTCTTCGGCCAACGTTTCACTCACTGGGAGCAAATTCCGGCTGGAAGACGTGCAGGATTCGCTCAAAAACGGCTGCGACATGGTGCTGGACTATGGCACTTCGCAATATGAAAACGAGCACGGCATCGGCAGCACCATCATTGAATTGCCTGGCTGGAAAGTGCTGCGCTGGGGCGGCTGTTTCGAGCAGCAGGCCGCCATTGTCTACAAGCACTTTGGCGTGGCGCTGCCTGCGCGGCCGACCAGCGGGACCATGAGTGTGGTTTAAGGATGCCTTCACCAAGCACCCTGCCCATCGACCTTGACCGGCTGGATCTCAAGATCCTCGACGCACTGCAAAAGGACGGTCGCATCTCCAACCTCATACTGGCCGAGTCTGTTGCCCTGTCGCCCACCGCCGTGCTGGCTCGCGTGCAGCGGCTCACGCGTGACGGCTTCATCGTGGGCTATGAAGCGCGGCTGGACCCGCTCAAGCTGGGGGCGGCCATGATGGTTTTTGTGGAGGTGTTGCTGGACCGCACCACGCCCAACGGCTTTGCACCGTATGTGGATTCCGGCAAACTGCGCCTGCTGGCGACGTTTGGCGAACAACGCTCGCAGCGCCGGTCTCAGGTGCCCACGCTGAAGGAACTGGGCTACGGCGCTGTTCGATCCGCAGCACGTGGCGGAGCTGGCCAAATACGAGCAGGAGCCCAACTACCTCGATTCAAAAGAATATGCCAGCGCCCTGCGTGACGCCCATGCCGCCGAGAAGCGCAACGTGGAGCGCCTGGGGCAGGCGAAAGCGCCTTGAAGCGGCCTTACTGCCGCCTTGAAGCTGCCCCAAAGCCGCCTTGAAGCCGTCTTAAGCCCCTCCAGACCAGTTTGACAAAAATCTTACCAAAAAATCGATTAAATTGGGCTGTAGCCCTTGTCTATATTGCATAGTTTGCTACATAAACCATACTACATACTACATACTACCTACTACAGCAGAAGCAGCATCAGCGTGGCGCCGATGTTGTTGATCCAGAGGGCTGCCTCAGTTCAAGAACGGTGCGTTGGGCAGTTCGTTGGGATTGGATTCACCCTCTGCCAGCGCGAAGTGCCGCACCAGCACGGCTGACACCTCTTCCAGGGCCTGGGTCAGGCCGTCTTCATAACGCCCGTCATGGATGGCCGCGCCGAGGTGCTGCACCATGGCCTGCCACTGGGCGGCCGAGACGTGCTGGTTGAGCCCCCGGTCGGCCACCAGCTCGATGGCACGGTCGGCCAGCAGCAGGTAGATCAGCACGCCGTTGTTGTGCTCGGTGTCCCACACGCGCAGCTTGCCAAACATCATGACCGCCCGCTCACGCACCTTCGCGCCACGCCACAGGTAGCTCATCGGCAAGCCGGCTTCAACGCAGATCCGCACTTCGCCGCTGTGGCGTTGCTCGCTGGCGGCTACGCGCCGCGTCAGACGGTGCAGCAGTTCGGGCGGGACCGCGCGGCGCACAGCCGACTCGTCCAGCCACCGGTGCGTGAAGATGCGTTTGAGTTTTTGCCACATGGTTGTTGATCTAGCGATGCCTACCAGCTGCCCGACGCGCCGCCGCCGCCAAAGTTGCCTCCGCCGCCCGAGCTGAAGCCACCGCCTCCACCTCCACCTGAGCCGCCAGAACTCCAGCCGCCCAAACCGCCGCCCAGGCCCCCCAGCCCGCCCATGCCACCCCTCGTGGCACCCCTGCC
>JANYJD010000083.1 GCA_025358555.1 Rhodoferax sp. | reverse complement strand
TTCACCGACCACGGTGTCCTCAGGTCAAGAAGGTGTTCGTACAGCGCTGTGTCTTTCATGGATCTTCTACTCAATTTGAAAAAATAGATTCTGCTGGAGTGAAGAAAAAATCACAGTGGATTCGATGAAGAACCAAAAAATCAATGACACGCATGGTCACCAGGCCGGTGACCAGATTCTCATCAGCCTGGGCGCGCAACTGGGTGGCATGGCGCGCGCGGGCGACGTGGCATGCCGCTATGGTGGCGAAGAGTTCATTTTGGTCTTGCCCGGCATGACGCTTGACACAGCGCTCAGCCGGGCCGAAGAATTGCGCGCCAGATTTGCCCACAACGTGGTGACCTATGGCGATCTGCGCCTGCAGGCCACGCTGTCGGTAGGCATTGCCATCTACCCCGAGCACGGCGCGACGGCGGACGAATTGATTCGCTGCGCCGACGTTGCGCTGTACCAGGCCAAAGACGCCGGGCGCAACTGCGTGAGCGTGCTGTCTAAAGCGCTGACCGGGGCTTGAGCGCTGGGCGCAGTGCCGAAGGCCGGCGGCACGCCTTCAACGCGGCATTTGCATGCGCAGCCTGCGCGCCGCTTCCTCCGCCCGCGCGTCGTCAATCTCGCGCAGCACGCCGCCCACATCGGCCGCTTTGGCGCTGCGCTTGAATTTGCCGGTGAGCGGCACCTCGGGGTCGAGCACGCCGCGCACATACAAATCCCAAATTTCGGGGCCAAAGTCGGTTTGCAGCAATTCGGGCGCAAACTGGCCAAAGAAGTCGCGCAGATTCGCCACGTCGCGTAGCAGCATGCGCTGGGCGTGGTTGTTGCCGGCGGCGTCAATGGCCTGCGGCAGGTCGATGATGACCGGGCTGTCCTTGCCGGCGTCTGTCGCATCTTTGCCCGGCTCATGCCCCAGCAGGATGTTGAACTCCGACAGGTCGCCATGCACCACGCCCGCGCACAGCATGCGCACCACCTCCACCAGAAGCGTGCCATGGTGCGTGCGCGCCTGCGCTGGCGTGAACTGCACATCGTTCAAACGTGGTGCGGCGTCGCCCTGCGCGTCGGTCACCAGCTCCATCAGCAGCACGCCTTCAAAGAAGTTGTAGGGCTTGGGCACGCGCACGCCAGCGTCGGCCAGGCGGTACAGCGCATCGACCTCGGCGCTTTGCCAGGCGGCCTCTTGCGCCTCGCGGCCAAACTTGGTGCCCTTGGCCATGGCACGGGCCTGGCGGCTGTTTTTGACCTTGCGGTTTTCGGTGTAGTCCACGGCTTGGCGAAAACTGCGGTTGGTGGCTTCTTTGTAGACCTTGGCGCAGCGGGTTTCGTCCCCACAGCGCACCACAAACACCATGGCCTCCTTGCCACTCATGAGCTGGCGCACCACGGTGTCGATCAGGCCTTCTTCGATTAATACTTGCAGACGCTTGGGGGGTTTCATGGGGCTATTTTCGCCGGATTGGCTGCCCCGGCAGCGGGGTAGCCGTGGCGGGATGACGCATGGAAGGTCCGAAAACGGCGAGCCGGGTGGCAGGCGAGGGCTCAAAATGGTGGCTGCAAGCCGACGGCAGCCCGTCGCTACGATGCAACTACCCTGTCGCTACCCTGCAGCCTTCTCAACAACCCGCTTTCACGCACCGAACGGCCTCCATGACACCTGCCCTGCCCCGTCCCTTCCATCGCCTGGCCTGGTCCAACCTGGCCGCCCAATCTGCCGAGCAGCTTAGCCTGGCGGCCGTGCCCATCGTGGCGGTGTTGGCGCTGGGTGCCGGGCCGGGCGAGATTGGCCTGCTGGCCACGGCGCAGACGCTGCCGTTTTTGCTGCTATCGATCCCGCTGGGCCTGCTGGCCGACCGCACTTCGCGCCAGCGGCTCATGGTGCTGTCTGAGGGCTTGCGTGCGTTGGCCTTGCTGGGGCTGCTGGCGGTGGTTCTGATGGGCTGGCTGTCCGTCCCGGTGCTGGCGGTGCTGGGTTTTGTGGGGGCCATTGGCACGGTGGGTTTTAGCGTGACCGCGCCTGCGCTGGTGCCGGCCCTGGTGCCGCGTGACGCGCTGGCAAGGGCCAATGGTCGGCTTGAGCTGGCCCGCAGCACGGCGTTTGCCGCAGGCCCTGCGCTGGCGGGGGCGCTGGTGTCGTGGGCGGGCGCTTCGGCGGCCTTTGTGCTGGCGGCCATGTTGTCGGCGTCTGCCGTGCTGCTGCTGCTGGGCTTGGGTGAGCCCGCGCGCGCGCCCACGGCACCGCGCCACCCCTGGCTGGAGCTGCAAGATGGCGCGCGCATGGTGTGGTCGCACCCCTTGCTCAAGCCTATTTTGCTGACCTCGGTGGCGTGGAACCTGGCCTGGTTTGTGTTGCAGGCGGCCTATGTGCCGTACGCCGTGCGAGTGCTGGGTTTGACGGCCCGTGGCGTTGGCATCACCCTGGCCATTTACGGCGTGGGCATGGTGGTGGGCGCGCTGTTGGCGCCGCGTGTGGTGGCAGCCGTCCCGTTTGGACGGGCCATCCAGATTGGCCCGGCAGCGTCGGTGCTGGCCGCTGCGGTGATGGTGGCCACGCTGCTGGTGCCACAGGCGTGGCTGCCCGCAGGCGCGTTGGCGGGCTTGGCGTTCTTTTTGTTTGGCGCCGGGCCCATCATCTGGACGATCACGTCTGTCACGCTGCGCCAAACGGTCACACCCGGCACCATGCTGGGCCGCGTTTCAGCGCTGTTTTTAACGGTGAACATGGGCGCACGGCCTCTGGGCGCAGCGCTGGGTGGGTTTGTCGGCGCCACGTGGGGCGAGGCGGCCTGTCTGTGGTTGGCGCTGGCAGGTTTTGCCGTGCAGTTGGCGGTGATCCTCGCATCGCCCGTGAGCCAATTGGAAGCGTTGCCAGCGGCGGCTGTTTGAGTTAACTACATAATTAATAGCTGGTTATGTAATGTGGATGAGGGCTAGAGGCCAATTTAATGCTTTGTTAGGGGGAGTTTTGGTATTTTATTGGTAGGCGCGGTATCAGACCGATGCGGGCAACCCCTGGCTTTCAAAAGCAGTCGGAAAAGCAGTCGGTTTCCCGGCGACGGGAGCAATGCAAAAGCTAACATCCTGCCCATGAAGAAAAATCTGCTGGCTGCCCACACCCCATGCCCGTGCGGCAGCGGTGAGACCTATGTCAACTGCTGCGGGCCGTTCCACGCGGCATTCCTTTCAGTAGCCGATGGGAGTGGTGGTCCGCACGCCCCCACCCCCGAGGCGCTGATGCGCTCCCGCTACAGCGCTTATGTGCTGGGGCTGATTGACTATCTGCTGGCCACCTGGCACCCATCCACCGCGCCGGGTGAGCTGGCGCTGTCGCCCGTCAAATGGCTGGGGCTGGAGGTGCTGCACGCGCAGGCGGCCGGAGACGCCGGTGTGGTGGAGTTTGTAGCCCGCCTGCGCGACGGCAGCGGGCGCGCCCAGCGCATGCATGAGACCAGCCGGTTTGTTCGAGAAGACGGGCGCTGGTACTACATTGATGGGGAAATTGCGCAGGCGGATTGAGCATCGCGCATTTGCGTTTGCATTTGCATTTGCGCTTGCACTTGCACTTTCGTCACATGGCGTGTTCAGCAGCCCGCTGCAACCCGACGCCATGTTCCAGCACCATTTGCCGCAACGAAACTGGCAGATTCATTGGCCGCCGAGCCGCGCGCGGGCCGCCAATCAAAACCTGGGTGCGGTTCGCGCAAGGCTGGCGCGTGGAGTCTGCGCACGTGAGCTGGATGGATGGATGAATGACCGAGTGGAGCCAGTGACCCACCGCGCTTTACACACGGCCACAACATTGCCTTGCTACCTTGCTATCGTGGCCGCTATCGCAACGGCCGTGTTTGTTTGACAGTGTCTCTGATGTCTACCAAATCCACCTGATCCAGCCGCACAAACACCAGCCCCCGGCGCAGCAGTTCAAGCAGGCCGTTTGACATGCCTTCGGCCGTGTCGCCCGCAGGCTTGTTCATGTGGGCAATGATGACGTCGCCGCCCCGCACTTGGCGCAGCCGCGCCAGCACCTGCGGCTTTTTGAGAGACGCGCCCGCGTCAGCGTTCACCGAGAAGCCCGCAATGCCAAAACCCAGGCGACGGATTTCGTCGGCTGCCTGGCTGTCGTACTGTGCCGTAGCGCCCCGGTACCAGTGGGGTGCCACGCCGGTGGCATGCTCAACGGCGCGCGCGCCCTCCAGTACTTCGCGGCGCAGGTGAACCACGTCGGGCTCGCCGGTGATGCCATAGATTTTGCGGCCTGCGCCGATCACCGCAGGAATGTGGTTTTCGCCGTGGTCTTCAATGTCAAACAGATCCAGGTTGGCCTTCAAAATCGCCAGACCGCGCGGGTTTTTGTCCAGCCATTTTTTCGTGACGAACAGCGTGGCGGGAATGCGGTTGCGAACCAGAAAAAGAACCAGGTCTTCGTCAAACGCGCCAGAGCAGGCGTCCAGCGTCAGCGCCACCCGGTTGGTTGCACCGGTGGCTTGGCCAATGCGGTCATGAATTTCTGTCGGGCGGGTTTGCGCCACCGCCGCTGCGCCCAGGAATGCCAGTAACACGGCGATACGCAGCCAGCTTTTTTGGTGCCGCGCTGGTGGGTCATTTTGTGCCTCTAGCCCGCATGGACAGTGCATAAGTAGCTCCTAAATTAGTAAAGCTCAGTCGAAGCACGGGCTTGGCTGACTTGCGTACTGGTGCTGTGCCGGCAATGTTACGGCAAGCTTGCCGACCTCAATGGGCTGCCGGCCTGAATGAGATGATTTCCAGGCCCACTGCGTTGGCAATATGAAGCCAATCCCGATCACCTGTCAGCACTGCACATTGGCGCAAGCGGGCGGCTGCCAGGCAAGCCCTGTCCCCCAGGGACAGCCCGTGTGCGCGCGTCATCGGGCGCAGACGGGCTGCCTCCAGCGCCGTATCCGCCGTGTACGGCTCTGCCGGCAAAGCCAATTTGTTGAGGGCCATTTGGGCATCGGGCCAACTCATTCCCTTGTCACATAGTTTGCTGAGAACTTCAGTCACGTTGACGACGCAGATGTTGGCCTGGCCCGTCAGGATTTCTGACGCAACGATCTCCCAGCCGGGTTCATTTTGGAGGTACCCCAGAACTGCCGACGCATCCAGCAGAATCATGGGGCTTCGTCCTGTGCGTTTTCAGCGCGGCGGTCGGCGATCAACTCGTCAATCAGCGATGTGCCAACTGGAACGTATTTCCGTACCATCGCTTGCGCTTCGCGCATTTGTGCCCGCCGTGTGGTTAGCACAGCTTCGCCGCCCCGCAATTCCCAGAGTACGGTATCTCCTTCCTTAAGGCCCATGGATTGGCGAATTTCTGCGGGTACGACAACTCTGCCACCATCTGACATTTTCATGTTTATCATGAAAAATCTCCATAAGTTAGACAAAATCTATTTTAATGGAAATTCCACAAGAAAATGGCATCTACCTCCACGCCTTGCGGTCAATACGGGAGAGAACATTCTCCCTTATTCTTTCGGGAATGCGACCATGTCGCGCCTCTTGGCCACCATCGCCAGCCATTGCGCCATCGGCGCGAACTGCGGGGCCATTGGAATCGGTCAGGGGTCGTATTCATCGATGGACCTTTCATCCGCGCGCCTAGTCTGCGCTCAAGGCAGCTTCACGATCCAGTTGACGATCGCTTGCACGTCGTCTTTGGGCAGGTAGGCCATGGCAGGCATGGGAACGGGACCCCACACACCCTGGCCGCCTTTCTCAACCTTGCTGCGCAGCAATTGCGCTGCGTCTGGCTGGCTGCGGTACTTGGCTGCGATGGCGGTGAATGACGGGCCAACGAGCTTTTTCTCAAGCGCGTGGCAGTTGAGGCAGGTGCTTTTTTCGGCGAGCGCCATGTCGGCCTGCGCGGACACGGCCAGAGCCAGCAGCGCCACGGCCACGCTGCTTTGTATCACCTTCGACTTCTGCCCTGACCTCATTCCTGATGCAAGCGCCCGCATCATTTCACCGTCACCGTGATGGTGCGACTCATCCCCGCGCCATACGACTGGTGCGCGCCGTTGGCAAACTGCGCCGTCAGTTTGTAAATGCCGGGAGCGAGTTTTACCTCGGTCTCGGTTTGGCCTTTGCCAAAATGCAAGTGCTGGTCTGAGAAAGGCACCGACTCGCCCTTGGTAATGGGGGCCTGGTTGATCAACAAATGGTGATGCCCGCTGTTGGCCACAATGTCGCCGGCTTCCGCCACGGCCATGCCCTTGATGCCAAAGCGCACCTTGAACGGCGAGCTGACGGTGGCTCCGTCTGCCGGCTCCAGCAAGGTTACCGCCTGGGCGGGTTCGTTCATGGAAGCGCAGCCTGCCAGCCCGAGTGCGAGGGCCGCACCGGCCACGGCCAACGTGAGGCGGCGGGAGAAATGGGTTGTCGAGTAAATCGTCATATGAGTCTTTCGGAGTATCAAAAAAATTAGAAAAAAATTGAAGGCCAGAGGATCGCGGCCAATGCGCAGCAGATGTGGGGCGGGTGCGCGGCCCATGCGTGGCGAGTCCAAAGAATTCGCAACAGCATCGCGCCGTCGATAGAAAAACAGCGTCAGGCAGAAAGGAACAAGTCAAGCCCGACCGGTCAAAGCGAGCGGCACGCTCCGCTTCGTCGGCATTACGCCGCGACGGTCGCAGGCGGCCCGCGCAAAGGCGGCGGCGCGTTTTCCCAAGTGCGCTGGGGCTCGATGCCCAGCACGTAGACAAACTGCCACGAGGCGACGGTGCCCGGTGTGGCAAAGCTCAGCCCGGCGGGATGCGAGGGCGGCAAAAACAGCACCGCCAGCGCCGCGCTGCCGCAATGCTTCATCAGCACCGGAGCCGGTGCACCGTCATTGGCGGGAACGCTGATTTTCTTCATCCCCATGCTGGTGCAAACGGTGATGTCGATCGTCTGGTTGAGGCTGGACGCCACCATTGCCCGCACCGAGTTGCCCAGCGCAAGCCAAGCCGCAGCGCTGAAGGCCAGCAGCAGGAAGATTTTGCGAGACGCAAAGGTGATGCGGTTCATGAGCGTTGCAGTGTAAGAACGAGTCGCTGTCGCGTCAATCAATCTCTGCGACATCAATCTCTGCGATATCAATCTCTGCGATATCAATCTCTGCGATAGCCGTGATCTATCGCCCAGTTTTCAAGCGCTCAGATGCTTGCCCACAATTCCCGCCAGTTCAAACATCGTCACCTGCGGCTTGCCAAACACGGCCAACAGCTTGGCATCGGCGTTGATGTTGCGCTTGTTGGCGGCGTCTTGCAAATTGTTGGCCTTGATGTAGTCCCACAGTTTTTTGATGACCTGGGGCCGGGCGACGGCCTCAGCGCCAATGACGGCTGCCAGCGCGGCGCTCGGTTGCAGGCCGGTGCCCGCTGTGGCAGCGCGGGGAGCTTTCTTGGAAGCCGTAGCTGACGCTTTTGCAGCAGGTTTAGCCGCAGCTTTGCGCGGTGCAGCGGCCTTGGCCGTCTTGGCAGCGGTTTTGCCCGCTACAGCCTTGTTTTGAGGTACTTTTGTGCCTGTAGCCCTTGTCGGTGCTTTATAGTTAGCACCTATTTTAGTAGCAACCGATGTGCCTGCGGATGACGCAACCGTCTTGCGCGGTGGAAATTTGGATGGCGCAAATTCAAAATTCACCTTGCCCGCCTCGCCGTCCCACGCCAGCATGGCCTTGAAGCCGCGGCGCGTGCGCATGCTGACAAACTTGTCCAGCAAATCAGTCTTGCCAGTGGCCAGCAGCTTGCTCATTTGCTCGCGCGCGATGGGCTGTTGCAGGATGACCTGGCCGCTCTTGAAGTCGCAGCTCGGCGTGGGCTGCGCCAGGGTAGGCACAGAGCGGTCGCAGACATAGTTCTTGCCATGCTCATACACCGAGCCACCCAGCGCGTTGCCCACGCCGCCTGCGGCTACAGCACTCCCGGCGCCGCACTTGGGGCAGGGGCCCAAGGTTTCCTGGGCCGAGAAGTCGATCAGTTCGCCGCTTTCCTCGCCCTTCTTGTCGTCGCCAAAATCGAATTCGAGCTTGTAATTTTTGGTGTCCTCGTCAAACTTGATGACCATCTCGGCCGTGAACGGCCAACCCGCCTTGGAGCGGAAGCCGTCCAGCGGGCCGATCTTTTTGTCGCGCAAAAACTGCTCCACTTCGGCCACTTCAAAGGTTCGGCCTGCCGGCGTTTTGCCGAATGAAAAGCCACATCCGTCCTCGGTGCCCGACTTGCCGGTGCAGGTGTAGCGCCGGTAGTTTTCTTTCACAATACCGCCGCAGTTGGGGCACGGCGCGGCCAGTGTGGCGTAGTCGCCGGGGATGGTGTCGCGGTCGTATTCCTTGGCTTTTTTCACCATGCGCTCGGTCATGGCGGCAATCTCGGCCATGAAGGTTTCGCGGCTCAGCTTGCCTTGCTCCATCTGGGCGAGCTTGTATTCCCACTCGCCCGTGAGCTCGGCTTTGGAGAGTTCTTCCACACCCAGACCGCGCAGCAGCGTCATCAGCTGGAACGCCTTGGCCGTGGGGATCAGCTCGCGGCCCTCGCGCAGCATGTATTTTTCGGCAATCAGGCCCTCGATGATGCTGGACCGTGTGGCGGGCGTGCCCAGGCCCTTTTCCTGCATGGCTTCGCGCAGCTCGTCGTCTTCCACCGTTTTGCCAGCGCCTTCCATCGCGCCCAGCAAGGTGGCTTCCGAATACCGGGCAGGCGGGCGGGTTTTGAGGCCCTTGGCATCCACCGTCTCGGTTTTGACTTTTTCGCCAGGCGCGACCGGCACCAGGCTTTGACCCTTGTCGCCGTCTTTGGCATCGGCCACTTCTTCAGCGGCTTCCTTGCCGTAAATTGCAAGCCAACCTGGCTTGACCAGCACTTTGCCTTCGGTCTTGAAGTTATGCTCTTTTGAGGCCGCGGCGACGGTCGATACTCGGGTGGTCACCTGATACTCTGCACTCGGGAAAAACACCGCCATGAAACGCCGCGTGACCAAATCGTAGACCTTTTGCTCGGCCTCGCTCAAACCCGAGGGCGCTTGCAGCGTGGGGATGATGGCAAAGTGATCGCTCACCTTGGCGTTGTCGAAAATGCGCTTGCTCGGCTTGACGTAGTTGCCCTTGATGGCCGTGGCTGCGAACGGCGCGAGATGCCTCATGCCGCTGTTTGCCAGCATCGTAAAAGTGTCCTTGACCACCGGCACGTAGTCTTCGGGCAAGGCGCGCGAGTCGGTCCGCGGGTAGGTCAGGGCCTTGTGGCGCTCGTACAGGCTTTGTGCAATCGACAGGGTGGTCTTGGCGCTGAAGCCAAATTTGCCATTGGCTTCGCGCTGCAAGGACGTCAAATCGAACAGCAATGGCGACGCCTGTGTGGTCGGCTTGCTTTCTTCGGTGACGCTGGCGCTCTGGCCGCGCACTGCATCGGCAATCGCCTGCGCCTCACGCTGGGTCCAGACGCGGTCGGCTTTCAGCTCGGCGTCCACCTCGTCGGTGTTTCCCGCGGCGGCATTGGCGGCGGCCCTCTTCCATTTGGGGTCAAACCACTTGGCCGGGTACTGGCCCGCCTGGGCTGCGAACGTGGCGTGGACCTCCCAATAGTCGCGGCTGATGAATTTGCGGATTTGCTCCTCGCGCTCCACCACCACGCTTAAGGTCGGCGTCTGCACCCGGCCTACCGTGGTCAAAAAGAAACCGCCATCGCGCGAGTTGAACGCCGTCATGGCGCGCGTGCCGTTGATGCCGACCAGCCAGTCGGCCTCAGAGCGGCAGCGCGCCGCATCCGCCAGCGGCAGCATCTGTTTGTCGGTGCGCAGGCTGGCAAAGCCGTCGCGGATGGCCTGGGGCGTCATCGACTGCAGCCACAGGCGCGAGACCGGCAACTTGACCTTGCTGTACTGCTGGATCAGCCGGAAGATCAGCTCGCCCTCGCGCCCGGCGTCGCAGGCGTTGATGAACGCCCCCACATCTTTGCGCTTGGCCTGCTTGACGATGGCGTTGAGCCGCGTCTTGGTCTTGTCCATCGGGTGCAGGTCGAAATGTGGGGGAATGACGGGCAGGTTGGCAAAGCTCCACTTGCCGCGTTTCACGTCAAATTCTTCGGGCGCCTGAATCTCCACCAGGTGGCCGACGGCGCTGGTGACCACGTATTTGTCGTTCTCAAAATGCTCGTCGTGCTTGTCGAACTTGCCGGCCGTGGGCGTGAGCGCCCGCACGATGTCTTGGGCCACTGAAGGCTTTTCTGCAATGACTAGTGTTTTCATCTGACTACAATCCCATCCTCGCGTGCGCGCAGGCGCACACATGCGCGCCCATACGTTTCACCATACCAAATTTTTTCGCGGCCCGTTTTTCTTGCCCCTAAAAGTGAACCAGACAGAGAAAAAGTGAGCAAACAAGCATGAGCAAGACAATGGCTCCCGGAGACAACCGTCGCATCCAGTCCCGCCGCTCCGGGGTGCACGGCAAGGGCGTTTTTGCCATCCAGGACATTGGCGAGGGCGAAACCATCATCGAATACGTGGGTGCCATCATCACCTGGAAAGAAGCGCAAAAGCGCCATCCACACGACCCCACCGACCCCAACCACACGTTTTATTTTCACATTGATGAAAAACACGTGATAGACGCGCTGATTGGCGGCAACTCATCGCGCTGGATCAACCACTCGTGCGACCCCTACTGCGAGGCCGACGAAGAGGGCGGACGCGTCTTCATCAAGGCGCTGCGCGATATCGCCCCTGGCGAAGAGCTGAACTACGACTACGGCCTGATCATTGACGAGCGCTACACGCCCAAGCTCAAGGCCGAATACCCCTGCTGGTGCGGTGCCAAGACCTGCCGGGGCACGCTGCTGGCCCCCAAGCGAAAGCGCTGAGCGTGGTTTGGCCGTCAGAAGCCATTTGGGAGGCGGTATCTGCGTCGCTGCCGGGCTTCACGGTCGAGGTATTGCCGCAAATCGATTCGACCAACACCGATCTGATGCGCCGGGCCAAATCCGGACAGCTTGATCCGGTGTTGCTGGTGGCCGAACGCCAAACTGCAGGACGTGGCCGCTTGGGGCGGCAGTGGCACAGTGACGCGGCCGGTGCGGGGGCCATCCAGTCTTTAACTTTTTCGCTGGGCTTGCCGCTGGCCCCGCAAAACTGGTCTGGCCTGTCATTGGCTGTAGGCGTCAGCGTGGCGCAAAGCCTGCACCCCGATTTGCGTCTCAAATGGCCCAACGACATCTGGCTGCAGGACCGAAAACTGGGCGGCATTTTGATCGAGACAGGCAGTTTTGGCGACGTGCGCTACGTGGTGATTGGCGTGGGCATCAACATGGCCGCGCGGGAGGCTGCGGGGCTGTCTACGCCGCCTGCGTGGCTGGCGGAGGTGCAACCTGATATGGACGCCGGCCAGGCCTTGCAGGAGATCGCTGCACCCCTGGTGCGGGCCGTCCAAACGTTTGAAGCGCAGGGTTTTGCGCCATTTCAGGCCCGCTTCAACGCGCTGGACGTGCTGGCGGGGCGCGCCGTGGTTTGCAGCGACGGCACCATGGGTGAGGCCCTGGGTGTTGACGCCACAGGCGCCCTGCTGGTGCAGACAGCGGCAGGCGTGCGCAAAATCACCAGTGCTGAAGTCAGCGTGCGCCCGGCAGTTGCGGGCGGCTTGGCCGTCGCTCTGGTCCCGCGCCCATGCTGAGGCTGCTCGTCCTGGCGCTGCTTTTGGCCAATGGCGTGTATTTCGCCTGGTCCCAAGGCCTGGTGCGCGGCTACGGTTTTGCGCCTGTGGCTCAGTCGGAGCCGCAGCGCATGGCCCAGCAGTTGCGGCCTGAAGGCCTGCGCATTCTCAAGCCGGACGAGGTCAGGCGCCTGGACGCCGCACCCCCTGCCGCACCCCCTGTCATTCCACCCGCCGTACCCACCGTGTCAGCCAATCCGCCTGAGTGCCTGCAGGCCGGCCTGTTCAATGACGCCCAGACAGCGGTGTTGCGCACCAAACTGCAATCTGCAATGCCCGCAAATTCCTGGCTGCTTGACCCGGTGGTTGAGCCTGCGCGCTGGATCGTTTACATGGGCAAGTACCCCACGGCCAATGCGTTGGCCAAAAAGCGCGCCGAGCTGGCGTCATTGAATCTGAAATTCGAGGCGTTGACCAACCCGGCACTTGAAATTGGCCTGTCGCTGGGCGGGTTCCAGACGCAGGCGGCGGCCAATACCGCGCTTGCCAACTTGAGCCGACGAGGCGTGCGCACGGCGCGTGTGGTGCAGGAGCGCGCCGAGGTGCGTGGCACGCTGCTCAAGGTCCCGGTGGCCGATGATGCCGTCAAAGCCCGTCTGGAAGAATTCAAGTCTGCGCTGGCGGGCAAACCGCTGCGCATCTGCAAGCCCTGACGCCAGCAGGTTGCCGCGTCCAGGGGTCGCGCATGCAGCTATCCGCGATATACCTTCAAGCAGGCGCCAACGGCGTTTGCGCCAGAAACCGCACGCTGAACGACGCGCCTGGCGCAGGCTGGCCTGGCCGCGCGTCCTCCACAGTGACGGTGGCCTGGTGCTGCTGCGCAATTTCCAGCACGATGGGCAACCCCAGGCCTGAGCCATCGGCCTCGGTGCCCAGCGCCCGATAAAACGGCTGGAACACCAGGTCCCGCTCGGCCAGGGGAATGCCCGGCCCCGAATCTTCCACCTGCAACACCAGCGCCTTGCCAAATGTGTCTGCCAGCACGCGCACCGTGATCACGCCGGGTTTGTCCTGGGTGGACGGCGTGTAGTTGATGGCGTTGTCCACCAGGTTGCGCACCAGTTCCTTGAGCAGGGTCGGGTTGCCATCCAGCAGCACGCCCATGGCACCGGGTTCTGCGCCTTCATACCCCAGGTCGATGCGCTTTTCAAGCGCGCGCGAAACGCATTCCTGCACCACCTCAACGGTGAGGGCGGCCAGGTCACACGGCTGGCGGACCATCGCGGTGCCGCTGCTTTCGGCGCGCGCCAGTGCCAGCAGCTGGTTGACGGTATGCGTGGCGCGGATGCTGGAGCGCCCGATCAGGCGCAAGGACTGCTTGAGCTCATCGGCGCTGGCACCCTCGCGCTGCGCCAGGTCGGCCTGCATGCGCAAACCGGCCAGAGGCGTCTTGAGCTGGTGCGCGGCATCGGCCAGAAATCGCTTTTGCGTGGTGATGGAGTCTTTCAGGCGCATCAACAAATCATTGACCGACGACACCAGCGGCGCCACTTCCAGCGGCACGGCCTCAATGTCCAGCGGGCTCAGGTCGTCGGGTTTGCGGGCGCGGATGCGTTCCTCAAGCTGGTTCAGCGGGCGGATCGCCTGCACCAGCGCCAGCCACACCAGCAGCACCGCCATCGGCAGGATGACGAACTGCGGCAGCATCACGCCCTTGATGATTTCCGTGGCCAGCACCGAGCGCTTGTCCAGCGTTTCGGCCACCTGCACCAGGGCCAGCTTGCTGCCTGGCAAATCGAGCTTGACCCACATGTAGGCGACCTTGATGTCGCTGCCATGAAACTCGGCATCGCGCAGCCGCACCTCCCCCGCCACCACTTTTTCTTCATCAGCGGGCAAGGGCAGATCACGCTCGCCGCTCAGGTATTCGCTGCGCGCGCCCAGCACCTGGTAGTACACGGTGTCCTTGTCATCTGCGCGCAGCAGCTCGCGCGCTGGCAGTGGCAAGTTGAACTGAACGCGGCTGTTGCTGACGGTGACCAGTTGCGCCAGCGCCGCCACGTTGTACTCCAGTGCCCTGTCAAACGGCTTGCCCGCAAGGCCCTGCGCCACCAGCCAAGTGAGCACCAGGCTGACCGGCCACAGCAGCAGTAGCGGCGTCAGCATCCAGTCCAGAATCTCGCCAAACAGGCTGCGCTGCTCGCGCTTGAAGAGTTTCACGTAGTAAGGGCGACGAGTGGTGCCGGGCCGCCCCAAGCCACGAGGGCCCCTTTGGGGCTGAGCGCTGCGGCTCCCGATGTGCCTGCGCACATCGGGACAGTGCGAAGGGCAAGTGCCTCAGGCACGAGCACGTCTAGCGCAGCACACGACGTGGCAAGCGTGGGGGCCATATCAATCACGGAGCAATCTTCTCCAGGCAATAGCCGAGGCCCCGCACCGTGGCAATTCGCACCGGGTCTTTTTCAATCTTTTTGCGCAGGCGGTGGATATAAACCTCAATCGCGTTGTTGCTGACCTCTTCGCCCCATTCGCACAGCCGCTCCACCAATTGGTCTTTGCTGACCAGACGTCCCACGCGTTGCAGCAGCACCTCCAGCAGGCCCAACTCGCGGGCCGACAGTTCCACCATTTTTCCGTCGATGGTGGCCACGCGCCCCACCTGGTCGTAAACCAGCGGGCCGTGCTTGATGATGCTGCTGTTGGCCCCGGCACTGCGGCGGATCAGGGCACGGGCGCGGGCTTCAAGCTCCTGCAGGCTGAACGGCTTGGCCATGTAGTCGTCGGCGCCGTAGTCCAGTCCCTTGACGCGCTCGTCCACACTGTCGGCGGCGGTCAAAATCAGCACCGGCAGTGACGAGCCGCGGCTGCGCAGCTTTTTGAGCACCTCCAGCCCGTGCATTTTGGGCAGGCCCAGGTCAAGGATCAGCAGGTCAAACTCGGTGTTGGTCATCAGCGCGGCATCGGCCTCGGTGCCGCTGGCCACGTGGTCTACGGCTGCGCCGCTGCTGCGCAGGGCGCGCAAGAGGCCGTCGGCCAGCACCTGGTCGTCTTCGGCAATCAATATCCGCATGGGTCACTCCTATCAATCCAATTGTCGGGCGCATTGCAGCGTTGCAAATCTTCGCCATACAAGTGTATGTCTGCGGCCGCTCTGGTGATTCAGGCCTTGCACTGCATCCCGAAAACGAAGTTTCAGTGACGGCTAACTTGTACTCAAGTTATGCCATAACTAAAATTGAATTTCTAGGAGCGACCCGGCACGCATATTGCCCAGCTTTATCTCGCTCAGGCCGCATACGCTTCCAGCCCGATGGCAATCACCGTCGCCACCTGCGACCCGACGGCCTGCTTCAACTCGGCCTCAGTCTGCGCCACCGCATCCTGGAACGCCTTGAGCCAGATCAAGCCGGTGGCGGTGAAGGCCACGCGGCGGGCGCGCGCATCGCGGGGGTCGGGCGTGCGCGTCACCAGATTCCAGGCTTCGCACTGGTCCACCAGCTTGCCCATGGCCTGCTTGGTGATGCCGGCGCTGGCGGCGAGGTCGGTCAGGCGCGAGCCTTGCAGCGCCAGATGCCGCGTGACGTGGATGTGAGCTGCGCTCACCTGCCCGCGCGCAGCCAGGTTGCTCAAGGCCAGCGGCACCTCGACGTTGTGCGCCATCAGCACCAGCACTCGCGCGTCAAAGCGTTGCAGGGCGCGGCCCATCAGGTAGCCAAGATGCGCCTGTCGCCAGGCATCGTTTTGCAGCACATCGGTCATGAATTAATAGTAAATCAAACTGACTAAAAAATCTGTTTACTAATTTCAAACTACTGCGTTAAACTACTGTTCAAGCATCCAGCCTGTCGATTAAGCCAGATGCAGAACCCAATCCATTTACTTGATTAACCGTTGATTTTTAAGGAGATTTTCCATGGACGCACCCGTTAAAGGCATGAGCCTCGCCGCCAACAGCGAAAAAGCCAAAGCCCTGCAAGTGGCTTTGGCCCAGATTGAAAAACAGTTTGGCAAGGGCACCATCATGCGCCTGGGCGAGGGCGAGGTGATTGAAGACATTCAGGTCGTCTCCACCGGTTCGCTGGGGCTGGACATTGCGCTGGGCGTGGGCGGC
Organism: Rhodoferax sp.; assembly: GCA_025358555.1. GTDB lineage: Bacteria > Pseudomonadota > Gammaproteobacteria > Burkholderiales > Burkholderiaceae_C > JANYCG01. The sequence continues at coordinate 1,539 of JANYJD010000083.1, read as the reverse complement.
CTGCCGCGTGGCCGCGTGGTCGAAATCTATGGCCCGGAGTCATCAGGCAAAACCACCCTGACCTTGCAAGTCATTGCCGAGATGCAAAAAATCGGCGGCCAGTGCGCGTTTGTCGATGCCGAGCATGCGCTGGACATCCAGTACGCGCAAAAACTCGGCGTCAACCTGCAAGACCTGCTGATCAGCCAGCCCGACACTGGCGAGCAGGCGCTGGAGATTGTGGACAGCCTGGTGCGCTCTGGCGCGGTCGATCTGATCGTGGTCGATTCTGTGGCTGCATTGACCCCGAAGGCCGAGCTGGAAGGCGAGATGGGCGATTCATTGCCCGGCCTGCAAGCCCGGCTGATGAGCCAGGCGCTGCGCAAGCTCACCGCCCACATCAAAAAGACCAACTGCATGGTCATTTTCATCAACCAGATCCGCATGAAGATTGGCGTGATGTTTGGCAGCCCCGAGACCACCACCGGCGGCAACGCGCTGAAGTTTTACGCCAGCGTGCGGCTGGACATCCGCCGTACCGGCACCATCAAAAAAGGCGACGAAGCGATTGGCAACGAGACCCGGGTCAAAGTGGTCAAAAACAAGGTCGCCTCGCCGTTCAAGACCGCTGAGTTTGACATCCTGTTTGGCGAAGGCATCAGCCGCCATGGTGAGATCATCGACATGGGCGTTACCGCCAACATTCTGGACAAATCCGGCGCCTGGTATGCCTACAACGGCGAAAAAATCGGCCAGGGCCGCGACAACGCGCGTGAATTCCTGCGCGAGAACCCGGCCCTGTCGACCGAGATTGAAAACAAGGTGCGTGAGTCGCTGGGCATCCCCTTGATCCAGCAAGAGGCGGAAGCACCGCAAAAAGCCAAAAAAGAGGCCAAAAAGACCGACTAGCCCTTGTCAACATTGCATAGTTAGCTATTAATTATGAAGCAACTTGTTGCTGGATTGAAATTGGGCCGCAGTGAAGGCATTTGAAAGCACTTGAACCATGACCTTCATGCGCCGCAAACCACCCAGCACCCCCGCCGCGCCAGGCGCGTCGGAAGATGCGTCAGGTTTGCGTGGTTCATCGGGGCTGCGGGGGCCAACCGGCCAGCGTGGCTTGCGCGGCGCATCTGTGCCGCTCAGCCCCGTCAACCAGCCCAGCCTGAAAGGCCGTGCCCTGCGCTTGCTCAGCGGCCGTGAGCATTCGCGTGCCGAGCTGCAGCGCAGGCTCAAATCCTTTGAAGAAGAGCCGGGCGAACTGGCCAAGGTGCTGGACGAGCTGCAGGCCAAAGACTTCATCAGCGAGCAGCGCGTGATCGAGTCTGTCATCCACCGCCGCTCGGCCAAACTGGGCACTGCGCGCATTCGCCAGGAGCTGCAAAGCAAAGGCTTGGACAAAGAGGCCGTCATCGACGCTGTGGCCAGCCTGCAATCCACCGAACTGGCACGCGCCCGCGAGCTGTGGCGCAAAAAGTTCGGCGAGCCCGCCACCGACCCCAAAGAGCGCGGAAAACAGATGCGGTTCCTGGCGGCTCGGGGTTTTAGCGGCGATACGGT